>DATCPC010000084.1:0-2948 GCA_036564355.1 Gemmatimonadaceae bacterium
GCGGCTGTTCGGCACCTCGCGCGTGACGACATCCGCGCGGCGGAACAACGCACCCGCTGGGTACGTCGCGTAGGCGACGATTTCCGGCGTCGCGACGCCGAGCCGTCGCAGCGCGAGGGACAGCTCGAGCTCGCGCGGCGCACGCGTGGCGCCGAGGAACTTGTCGTTACGGATGGAGCCAAGCAGCCCGCCATGCCGCGATCGCCGTACGACGACCCTGTCTCCGGTCGAGAGCGGAACCGCATACGCGATTCCGCGGCCGGTGAACGACCGCGCCTCCGCATGATGCTCGGCGTACTCGTAGAAGGTGCCTTCGGCGAGTGCCTCGCGCAGCGGCGCTTCGAGCGTCGCGAGCGCCGCTCCCTCGATGCCGGGCGCGCTCAAGGTGACATAGCCTGCGGGAACCACCAAACCCTTCACGTGCTCACGCTGAAGACCGGTATCGCCTGGCTCTTTCCCTTGAGCTCCATGGTGCCGCGCTCGTGCATCGGGGGCGCATCGGTGAGCACGCCGCGCATGGCATCCGTCACGAGGATCTCTCCGCCATCGGCCTCCGAGCAGAGCCGGCTCGCGATGTTCACGACGTCGCCAATAATGGTGTATTCGAGGCGACGCTCGGAACCGATATACCCGGCGAAGGTCTCGCCATAGCTCAACCCGATCCCGATCTGCAGGCACGGGCGTCCCTCGCTGGCCCACTGCTCGTTGAGCGACGCGAGCTCGTGCATCATGTCGAGAGCCGCATCCATCGCGCGATCTGCGTCATCCGCGGCGCCGATCGGCGCGCCCCACTGCGCCATGACCGCATCGCCGATGAATTTGTCGAGAGTGCCACCATGCTTGAACACGACCTCCACCATCACGGTGAAGTACTCGCTCAACAGCCGCGCCACTTCGTCCGGCTTCATCGATTCCGAGAGAGCGGTGAAGCCGCGAATATCGCTGAACAGCACCGCCACGGTGCTCTTGTCGCCGCCGAGCTTGAGGTGCTGCGCGGAACCCGCGATCTGTGCCGCAAGCCGCGGCGCGAAGAAGCGCTCGAAGTTGCCCCGCACCATCGTCTCGTGCCGGATGCGCTCGGCGAAGCGGCTGTTCTCGAGCGCCACGGCAGCGATGTTCGAGAATGCCGTGAGAAACTCGAGATCCTCCTCGTTGAAGCGATGCGTGGTCGTGATGTTGTCGACGTACAGTACTCCCTGCACAACATCTTCCGTGCCGACCAGCGGCGCGCACATCGCCGAGCGCACGCTTTGCCTGAGGATCGAATCGCCGCCGAAACGTTGATCCTGCGGCGCGTTGTCGGAGAGCACCGCGATCTTCTCGTCGACGACCATGCGCGCGATCGACTGCGGAATCGCCTTGCCCGTGATGACGCCCTGCCGGTCGCGCGAGATCGTCGGTACGCGACCGCCGTTCTCATCGAGGAGCTCGATCGCGACGCGATCGACGTCGAGAATCTGAAACACGAGCTCGGTGATCTTTTCGAGTAGCGCGCTGACCTCCACCGCACGCGACAGCCCCTTCGACACCTCGAGCAGCAGTGCGAGCTTCTTTTCCGTGCGGGCCGGGCCGTCGAGTCCCGAGCGATCGCTTATCGCCCCGGCGAGATTCGCCGAGCGAAACACCGATGCCAGCAGGCCATCGGGGCTGTCGTACGCGCGCTGCTTGAGCACCGTCGCGGACGTGGGCGGAGTGAGAGCGCGCGTGCGCTCCTCGCGCCCTCGCGGCGCGGCCTCCTGCACGATCACGCGAAACGGCACCTTCCCGAAGGTCAGCTCGTCGCCGACGCCGAGAGTGGCGTTATCCACCCGCGCGCCGTTGACGAAGGTGCCGTTGCTCGAACCGAGATCGGAGACCTGCAGCCCCTCGGCGGTGGAGCTCAGCTTGGCATGGCGGCGCGAGATGGTCGGGTCGAAGATCGGGATGTCGCTACTCGCCACGCGCCCCACCAGCAGTGTTGAGCCCTCGGGCAGCTCGAACGACTGGGAACCGCTGGTGGAGACGATCCGAAAAGGCATGGCAACAATATGCGGGTCGGCCGGGCTGCGCGGGGAGGGGGCGAAAGCCGCCTCTAGCGCTTTCGCACCTGCCCGATCGCCGTGAGCATCGCGCGAGCCTTGTTCTCGGTCTCCTCCCATTCGTTCGCGGGCACCGAGTCCGCCACGATCCCCGCACCCGCCTGTATCGACGCCACGCCGTCCGCGATGACGCACGTACGGATGGTGATGGCGAGATCCATGCGCCGGTCGCCGGCGGCGATGTAGCCGATGGCACCCGCGTAGGGCCCCCGGCGCTCGGGCTCCAGCTCATCGATGATCTGCATCGCGCGCACCTTCGGCGCGCCCGTCATTGTACCGGCGGGGAAGGTGGCGCGGAATACATCCATAGCCGAGGCGTCGTCCTGCAGCTCTCCCTCGACCTGGCTCACGATGTGGAACACGTGGCTGTATCGCTCGACGACCATCAGATCGGTGACCTCGACCGTTCCGTACTTCGCGATGCGACCGACATCGTTGCGGCCGAGGTCGACGAGCATCACGTGCTCGGCGCGCTCCTTCTCGTCCACGAGGAGCTCGGCCGCGAGCCGCGCATCGTCTTCCGGCGTGAGGCCGCGCGGGCGCGTGCCCGCGATCGGCCGCACGGTCACGCGCCCGCCGGCGACGCGCACGAGGAGCTCGGGCGAGCTGCCAACGAGCTCGAGTCCATCGAGCACGAGATGGTACATGTACGGCGAAGGATTCAGCGCGCGCAGCGCGCGATAGAGTGCGGCGGGGTCGAAGTCCAGGGGAACCTCGATGCGTCGGGCAAGGAGTGCCTGGAAGCAGTCGCCGGCGAAGATGTATTCGCGTATGCGCTCGACATCCCGCTCGAAGTTCGCGCGCGAGTACTCGAAGGTGCCCGGGGCTGGCGGCGCCGCGCGATCGAGATCGAGCGGCGCGAGGTTCCCC
>DATCPC010000078.1:0-2504 GCA_036564355.1 Gemmatimonadaceae bacterium
GCTCGCTGCCGGGTTTCCCCATTCGGCCATCCAGGGATCAGTGCGTGTGTGCCGCTCCCCCTGGCTTATCGCAGCTTACCGCGGCCTTCCTCGCCTCCGTGTGCCCAGGCATCCTCCACATGCCTTCGCTCGCTTGACTACAATAGTTCGTAGCAAGCAGAGCACCTACACTTGATACCTTGCAATCACATTCGATCTCTTCGCTCACGACGCAGAAGTCATCCGCGCCGCTCGCTCCGAGCTCGATGAGAATTCATATCCCACGATCTACTCATCCATGATCATTTTTCAAATAGCGCCACAGCACGAATCCAGAATCGGAAAAGTGTGCGGGATAGCCTCACATTTTAACCGCTCGCGGCATCGCTGTCAACGCGTGTAAATCATTTCCCTTGCGTGACATGACCCCGGAGGGACGAGAACTATAAACCGCGCCCTATACCACTTCAAGGGGATTCACCACCAGCCGCCGTTAGCTTTCGCGCCATGTCTCACACCATGGCCGCCGCACCCAAACTCGAGCCCCGCGCCGCACCCCGCGCCACCGTCTCCGCGCGCGGCGCCGAACGTTGGGCCGCCGGCCATCCCTGGATCTATCGCAGCGATCTCATCGACCCGCCCGCCGCTCCCGCCGGCGCCATCGTCGTCACCGATCGCGGCAATCGTCCGCTCGGCGTCGCCCTCTACAGTCCGCAATCCGAGATCGCGCTCCGCCTCCTCGACCGCGATGCATCCGCTTCGCTCGACAGCGCGTGGTGGAGCGCCCGTCTCGCGCGCGCACTCGTGCGCCGCGCACCACTCACGGGACACACGAACGCGTATCGCGTCGTACACGGCGAAGCCGACGGACTCCCGTCGCTCATCGTCGATCGCTACGACCGATGGCTCGTCGTCCAGCTCCTGAGCGCTGGGCTCGAGGCGTTCCGCGCGCCGATCGTCGACGCGCTTCGCGACCTCCTCGCGCCCGCCGGCATTCTCGCGCGCAACGACACCGCCGTGCGAACGAAGGAGGGACTCACGCGCGCCACGGAGCTGCTTCACGGGGACGTCCCGCGCGAGATCGAGGTGGCCGAGCATGGCATCCGCTACCTGGCCGCGCCGTGGGACGGTCAGAAGACGGGCGCCTTCCTCGATCAGCGCGAGAATCGCGTGCTCGCCGGCAGCGTCGCGCGCGGCCGCGCCCTCGACTGCTTCGCGTACCATGGGTCGTTCGCGCTGCACCTCGCTCGCAACGCCACCGACGTCACCGCGCTCGACTCCTCGGGCCCCGCGCTCGCGCGCGCCCGCGAGAACGCCGCCCGCAACGGCTTCACGAACATTCAAACCGTGCAGACCGACGCCTTCGAATTTCTTCGGGCAGAGGAACACGCGGGCGCGCACTACGACACCATCGTGCTCGATCCGCCCGCGTTTGCGAAGACGCGCCACTCGCTCGACGCCGCGATCCGCGGCTACAAGGAGATCAACCTCCGCGCGATGCAGCTGCTCTCACCCGGCGGGATGCTCTTTACCGCGAGCTGCAGCTTCCATCTCTCGGCGTCGCTTTTCCGCGACATGCTCCGCGACGCCGCCGCCGATAGTGGGCGTCGCATCGCGGTGCGCGAGTTTCGCGGCCAACCGCTCGATCATCCCGAGGTGCTCACGATCCCCGAGAGCGGCTACATCAAGGGCGCGCTGCTCGAGGCGCTCGACTAGTCGCGCGCTTCGACAGCCGTCAGCTCTTCTGATCCACCGGACAGTAAAACGTCGACCGTCCCGCCTGCACGATCCGCTTGATCGTCGCACCGCACCGCGGACACTTCTCGCCCTCGCGATCGTAGACGTTCCACCGCGAGCCGTCGTGCTTCGCCCAGTATCGTCCCGCGGGGGCCTCCGACAGCACCTCGCGAATCGCGACGACCAATCGCTCCCGCCGGTGCGCGCTCAGCGATGCCGCCTTCGCCTTCGGACTGATCTTCGCCGCCCACAGCGCCTCGGCCGCATAAATATTTCCGATCCCCGCGACCATCTTCTGATCGAGCAGCGCCGGCTTGATCGCGCCCCTTCTGCGCGCGAGCGAGACGCCGAGTGAGTCGGCATTGAAGGCGGGATCCGACGGCTCGGGGCCGAGCTCCGGATCGCCCTCGCCCTTGTCGAAGAGCTCGACCGTCGAGAGCGCGCGCATGTCTGTCAGCGACACGCGCGTGCCGTCCGAAAGCTCGAGCTGCGCGCGCGTGAAGCGCGGCTCCTCATCGCTGACGGTCCCGATGTCCCAGTCGCCGTTCATCCGAAAGTGAATCGCGACCGTGCGGCCATCATCGAGGTGCACGAGCTGATGCTTCCCGCGTCGCTCCACTCGCACGATGCGACGCCCCTTCAACCCGCGCAGCCTCCCCGGGGTGATCCGTTTCGCGAGCGCGGGATGGAGCAGCCGCAGCCGCGCGATCGTCTTTCCTTCGGCGGCTTTCGCGAGCCGCGTCCGCGCCGCTTCGACTTCCGGTAGCTCGGGCATGAGGGAAAACTAC
>DATCPC010000137.1:0-4976 GCA_036564355.1 Gemmatimonadaceae bacterium
TCCGAGTGCGACCTGCGGGCCGAAGATCGATTGCATCATCGTCGACACATCCGGCACTCCGAGCGGGCGCAGCTCCACCTCGGATGCGCATCGCGCGCGATCGAAGTCGGCGAGGAGGCGAGTGAGGCGCGGGCCGACCTCGTCGCTCCGAAATGTCAGAACGAGCGCGGTCCGCTGAGTCGTGATGCGCCGGGCGAGATGCAACAGGAGGTCGAGCGTCGCGTCGTCGCTCCAGTGTACATCCTCGATCACCAGCAACACCGGCTGTGCTCTGGCCAGCGCGTGCATCGCTTCGGTGAACGAATGAAAGAGCCGCCGGCGCTCCTCTTCCGGATCGAGCGCCTGGCGCGGCGGCGTGTCGGGAAAAATCGAACGCAGCTCCGGAAAGAGCGTTACGAGCTCGGTTCCGGCTACCTCGAAGTAGTGCGCCGCGAGCGACCGCGATGCGCTGGCCGAGAGCGCGCGAACGAGGTCGAGAAGAGGGGCGTACGGGTGGGCGCGATCGGTCTCAAAGCAGGCGCCCTGTAGCGTGACGAAGCCGAGCGTGTGCGCGCGCTCGACCACGGCGCGAACGTAGCGCGACTTGCCGATCCCGGCCTCGCCCGAGACGAACAGAGTGCTCCCGTGCGCGTCGCGCGCCCTGTCGAGCGCGTGGAAACCCGCGGACAGCGGCGCGTCGCGGCCGATGAGAACCGGACAGACGACACTCTGCTCGACAAGCATTCGGTGGAGTCCAGCGCAGTGATGGTAGCGGAATGATAGAAGCGAGCAGAGCCTGAGAAAAGCTCACCGGTTTGGCAGGCGCCCCGTCGCGACTTCGGTCGGCGCACATCGCGTTTCTCGACGGCGAGCTCCGCATCACGGACACCGATCTCGGCGAGATGGTCGCTCGTCGTGGCCGGCTTCAACGGGTCGCTCCCCGTGCACTTGAAGCTCGTGGATGCAAGGAGCTGAGACGTGTCCCACCGCACGCCCTGGCCGGCTTCGCAGCCCGCGATCGGTCCTTGAGCCACGGTGGAGACGCAGTCGAAGCCGCCAGCAGAGTGGACAGACGTCTTGGTCGGCGCAGTGTTCGAAGCTGTGGACGGATCGAACGACCCGCCACCGGTCGGTGCCGGATCCGATACATCCACCGGTCGGTGCCGGATCCGATACATCCATAGATGAACGACCGCTAGCCTTGTCGTCGCCAGCGACCACCCGGCCTCGCGCTTCGAACGCATCCGGTACTGTCCGTTCGTTCCGTTCAATTCGTACCATCAAATTGTTCTATGAGAGCGATGGTTACGGCCTGTAGTTGCAGCCGGGACCACGTTCGCGACTGCCGCTCGGGCCGGCCGTAACAGTGCGAGAAACGAAGCGAACGGATCGAACGAACGAAACGGACGAAACCTCCGAGCCGTGTCGATCCCACTCACGATGGAGCGCGAAATGCAGCCGACCGCGCAGGCCGGCTCCCAATCACCGCGACGCGCAGCTACTCTCGTTCACCGGCGCGGTGTTCGCGTCGCCGACCGTCGCCTCCGAACGTCCTTGCCCTCACTTACTTGAACATCGCCGGACTAATCTCCAGCGCCACCTCCGTAATCCGATCCACCGGCAGCCCTGCCCGGCGCGCGTGCTCGCGCACCGCCTCCGGGCTGGGTGCGTCGTACTCGCAGTAGATCTTGCCATCGGTGTCGGACACGTAGCTCCGGATCCAAACGATCCCGGTCATGCCACTCATGGCGGCTATCGACTTGCGTGACGCAGTCTCCAGCTCCTCGCGCGTGATGGTTCCGACGGTACGTTCGATCAGGTATCGCGGCATAGGGGTTCTCCTTTCCCGGTTTGGTGTTCGTGTAGTTACAGCCCGGACGTTCGGCGCAGCCGTTCACACGCCTCGACGAGCTCCGTGTCGCCGCATGCTCTCGCTGCCCGCGCGCCCAAAGCCAGCATTTCCCGCGCTCGTTCCGGCATGGCGGTGGCGGTTGCCGCCCGGGACAGCTCCAGGCACATCCACCCTTCTCCTCGTGTATCGCCGTTCTCGACCCGTATCGCAAGCGAGCGCTCGAGGAGCGGCGTCGCGCGATCGGGTGCGCCGGCATCCAGCTCGACCGCGCCGAGCATGCCAAGCGTGTGGCCAAGCATGTCGGCGTGGGGAAGTAGCTCGTTGTACGCGAGTGCTCGTACGAGTGTCTCCCGCGCCTCGTCGAGCCGCCCCATGCTGCGAAGTGTGAGGCCGATGCTGTTGAGAGCCAACCCCACACCCTCCGAATCCTCGCATTCCGAGAAGGCGTCGAGCGCGAGCTCGTACTGCTCGAGCGCCACCGCGTGGCGCTGGCGTCCGAACTCCACGATGCCGATCACGTTGCGCAGGCGGCCTTCGGTGCGCCTGTCGGCAAGGGACGCGGCCAGCACTGCGGCATCGTGATAGTGCGGCAGCGCCTGAGTCGGATCCGCGGCTCGACGGCGAGTCACGCGGCCAAGCCCCTCCACGGCCGTGAGCTCGCCCATCGTGTCGTGCACCGCGAGTCGCAGCGAGCGGGTCTTCTCCCACGCCAGCAACGCATCGTCGTCGCGTCGCTCCTGCTCGTGCACTCGGGCGATGTCCTCCCAGAGATCCGCTTCGCTCGCGCGATTCTCCAGCTGAGCGAAGAGGCGCGCCGCTTCCTGGAGCAATGGAAGCGCATCGGCGCCGCGTCCGAGTGCGAGCAGCACCTCGCCCAGCACGCGGAGCGAGTGCGACAGCCCGGGCACGAAGTTCGCACGCCGCGTGAGATCTATCGCCGTGCGATAGTGCTCGAGACTCTCATCGATCCGTCCAGCCTGCAGGCACAGGTGGGCGATGGACGTATAGTGGTACGAGAGCTGAATCGGCAGTCGCTCCCCGATCGTGCTGGCGGAAGCGCTCCGCATCAACTCGAGCGCGCGCTCGCTCTCGCCGAGCTGACGATACACGTTAGCCAGGATGTGAATCAGGTAGAACTGCTTCACGGCCACGTCGCTCTTGATCGACGCGTCTGCATTCAACAACAGGATGCGTTCCGAGAGCTCGATCCCCTCCGTAAGTCGCTCCTGCGCCTCTTCGTAGCGCTCGAGCCCCTTGAGCACGTCTCCCAGGTTCGACAAGTCGCCCAACATGGCCATCTCGTCGCCCCGCTCCCGATCGATGGCGAGCGCCTCCTCGATGTGCACGAGCGCGTCTTGGTCTCTGCCCTGGTGCCAGCGCAGGAGCCCCAGGCTTCGAAGGGTGTGCCGAACGCCTACCGGATCGTGCAGCTCGCGCCGCAGGCGCAGCGATTGCTGTAGCGCCGCGTCCGCGGCGTCGAAGCGGCGGAGCAGCGTGTGCAGATCGCCCTGTCGCAGGAAGACCTCGGCCAGCTGCGCGGAATCACCATCCGCACTCAGGAGCGATACCATCTCGTCGATGAGGTGCTGCTGCCGCTCCCTCAAGCCGAGCGTCTCGCCAAGTCGTTCCTGGCGCAGCAGCAGATCCACCGCGCGGGCGAGGTAGCCGGCGTCGGCGGAAAGTGGCGCGAGCCACGCGTGCGCCCGCTCCAGCATTTGCATCGCCTCGGAGAACTCCGTCAGGATCGTCGCGCGCTCCGCGGCGAGCACGGCGTAGTGCACCGCCTTGTCCCAGTGCTCGGCGCGCGAGAAGTGATGGGCCACGCGCTCGAGCTGGTCGTCGGGAAGCGGGTTGCCAAGCGCTTCCATCGCCTCGCCCACGCGGCCGTGCAGCGCGCGCCGCCGATGCTCGAGCAGCGTCGCGTAGGCGACCTCCTGCATGAGCACGTGCTTGAACCGGTACGTGGCTATGGGTGCAACGCGCGTCTGTTGAATGAGACCCGCGGTCTTGAGCGACTGGATGGCCGCGTTCAGGTAGCCGGCGTCATCGAGCGTGCGCTCCAACACCTCGCGTCCGAACTCGCGGCCCACCACCGAGGCCACGAGGAGCGTGTCGCGGGCCTGGGAATCCAGGCGATCGAGGCGCGCGCGAATCACCGCCTGCACGGTGCCCGGCAGACTCAGTGTGTCGATCGCGCCGGCAAGATGCACCTCGCCGTTCGTTACGTGCAGCGTGCCGTCTTCCTGGAGAGCCTGGCACATCTCCTCGAGAAAGAACGGGTTGCCGCCCGTGCGCTCGTGCAGCAAGGCGGCGAGCGGCGCTGGAACGTCACCCACTCGCAGTACAGCGCGCAGAAGATCGTGGGTGGAACGCTCCGCGAACGGCGCGAGCGTCACCGTTTCGTTCGGAGCGACGCTGCCCCAATCACCCACGTAGCCGGGGCGGCAGGTGACCACTACGAGAAGCGCGTACTGCGACACGAGCTCCGCGATCTGAGACAGGACGGCGTGCGATGCGTCATCGACCCAGTGCCAGTCTTCGAGCAGGAGCACCGTTGGCTTCTGGCGGCTGGTAGCCGTCAGGAACGCCGCGATTGCCTCCCGCGCCATCATTCGAAAGTTGTCGCCCTGCGGATGCGCGGCCAGGCGAAGCTCCGCCGCCGGCACCGACAGCAGGCGCAGATAGAGAGGAACGAACTCCTCGAGCTCCGGAGCGCCGGCGTGGAGGAGTGCGAGAGCGCCGGCAATGGCATTGGGCGAGTCGGCGGTCGTCGCGAAGCCCAGCGCATCGCGCAGCACATCGATGAAGGGCAGGTACGCCGTCGAGGCCCCGTGCGACAGGCAGCGCCCGTGCAGCACCGTGATGCCATGCTCTTCGCCTGACGGAATCAACTCCTCGAGCAGCCGACTCTTACCCATCCCGGCCTCTCCCACGATCGTCACGAATTTCCCGGCGCCCGCGCACGCCTCGCTCAGGCAGTCGCGCATGAGCGCCAGCTCGCGATCGCGGCCGGTGTAGGGCGTGAGATCTCCTTCCTGCAGCGCCGCCTCGATGCGAGTCCGCACCTCCGACTCCCCCGAGATCTCGTACGGCGTGACAAGCCGGTCATCGTCCGGCAGTGTGAGATCGTTGCGCGGTGTGAGCC
>DATCPC010000082.1:0-2248 GCA_036564355.1 Gemmatimonadaceae bacterium
GTTCTGGGCACGGAATGAGGGACTCAAGGTGCACGACTTCGGCGACACGCAGATCATCACTGGGGTATTGCACGTGAGGGGGAAGGGTAGGAACGGCCCGTTCGACAGGCGTTATGCCTTTACCGACACGTGGCAGAATCGCGCCGGTGCGTGGCAGCTCATCGGCGCCCAGGATTACGTCATCCCTCAGTGAGTGGAGATTCCATGATTCGACTTCGCCTTGTGCTCGCAGCGCTCGCGTCGACGCTCGCAGCCACCGGATGCGCCAGGCACGCGGGCGGCGCAGACGATCACGCCGGCCACGATTCGTCGCCAGCGTCGACATCGTCCGGTGCGCCGCGCGATGCGGCGCAGCAGGCGGCAGACCTTCCCGCCGGCGCTGCCGATGCGCAGGCGCGACTCGCGAAGTCGCCGCGCCACGGCGAGTGGGCGATTGTGAAGGTCGGGAGCGACAGCGTGCGCGCGTGGATCGTTTATCCACAGGTGAGCACGAAGGCGCCGGTGGTCGTGGTGGTCCACGAGATATTCGGGCTTTCGAGCTGGGTGCGCGGCGTGGCCGACCAGCTCGCGGCCGATGGCTTCATCGCCATTGCGCCCGACCTGCTCACGGGGAAGATCGCGCCGAATCTCGACGACAGCACGCTCAAGGCGCAGGGTCCAGCGCTCATCGGCACGCTCGATCCCGCGGACGTGCAACGCAAGCTGGATGCGGTGGCGCAGTACGCGATGGCACTTCCCGCCGCCGAAAAGAAGTACGGGATCGTGGGCTTTTGCTGGGGCGGCGGCGTGTCGTTCGCCCACGATGCGCACGCCGGTGCGTCGCGGGAGTTGGGTGCGAGCGTCGTGTACTACGGAGTTCCTCCGCAGGCAGACCAGCTGGCGAACGTCCACGCGCCGGTGCTCGGACTCTACGGCGGTACCGATGCTCGCATCGCGCTCACGGTGCCTGGCACCGACTCCGCCATGAAGGCGCTTGGCCGCACGTACGAACACACGATCTTCCCGGGCGCGGCGCACGGCTTTCTCCGCGCGCAGACGCAGACCGACGGGTCGATCATGCGGGCGAACCTCGATGCGACGCGACAGGCGTGGCCCGCCACGATCGCGTGGTTCAGGAAATACCTGAAGTAGGGCTGCTCAGGGCGCGTCCGCGCTCTTCGCGAAACGGAAGGTCCGGATCGTGGTGTGCGATGCCTGATCGAGCACGCGGAACGCGACATCGAGCGCGTAGTGCGTAGCCGCGCGCACCGCTGATCGCGATACCGACTCGCGCACGGAGTCGCTCGGGCCATTGCTCGTCGCGTGCTCCGTCGCCTCGGTGTCCACCGAGGAATTGATCGCGCGCTCCACCTCCGCCACGAGCAGCGTCGTCTCGCGCTCGATGTCCGCCTCGCTCCATCCAAGCCGGTGACGCTGCGCGCCGTGCAGCTCGGCCACGAGTCGCTGCAGGTGGCCGCCGTCGGCGAGCAGCTCCGGATCGCGGCCGCAGGTCTCGCCGAGGATCGTCAGCTGCGACGCCAGCAGGCCGATGAAGGGAGTGGCATGGTCGCGCAGCTGCGCGCCGTGGAGCTCGTGCGCGCCTGGAAAGCGCCCGTCCGCGCGGATCGCCGCCACGTAACGCTCCGCGATCGTCTCGGCGTCGTTCGATAGCCTCGTCCCGATCGCGTAGAGCACCGCGTACGCGGCATCGTCGAGATGCGCCCCGTCCTCGGGAAATGTCCACAGCGTTCCTGACGGAATGCGTCGGGCGACGGGCGCCGCGGTGGCGGCGCTCGACGCGACAGTCGACGCGGCGGACGATGGCGCCCCCTGCTCGCGCGTCGGAAGCCAGAGTGTGAACGTTGCGCCCGCTCCCAGTTTGCTTCGCGCGGTGAGGTCGCCTCCCATTCTGCGCGCGAGCCGGCGGCTGATCGCGAGCCCCAGCCCCGTGCCGCCCTTCTCTCGGGTGAGCGCGCCGTCAGCCTGTACAAACGGCTCGAACAGCCGATGCATGAACGCCGATGGAATTCCCGGACCGGTGTCCGACACGCGGATGTACGCCCAGCTTCTGCGCGTGTCCGGAGCCTCGCCCGCCGCCGACTGCATCGATGGGTCGGTGAGCTGTGTGCCGGGATCGGGCTCGAACGTCGAGCCACAATTGACTGTGACTTTGCCGCCCGAGGGCGTGAACTTCACGGCGTTCGAGAGGAGGTTCACGAGAATCTGCCGCACGCGGCGCTCGTCGCCGATGTATGGCACGCCCGCCGCG
>DATCPC010000145.1:0-24351 GCA_036564355.1 Gemmatimonadaceae bacterium
CTCGCGGTGATGGCGTACATCCTCCTGTTCTACAGAGCGATCCCAAGCCGCACACGCCTCCTGATCACCGTCGCCGGAGTCGTGCTCTTCTTCGGATTCGCCAGCGACAAGTACTGGACGATGATGGAAACGATTCTCCATCCCACCACGGACTACAACTACACCTCGGATGAGGGACGCATCGAGGTGTGGAAGCGCGGCGCGACCTACATGCTTCAGCATCCGATCACCGGCGTTGGTGTCGCCGCGTATCCGATGGCCGAGGGATTATCCGATCGCGCGAGGTTCCTCGAGTCGCAGGGGAGGGGGTTCAAGTGGTCCGTTGCGCACAACTCCTTTCTGGAAACCGGAGCGGAGCTGGGGTTCCCGGGACTGGCGGTATTCGTTGCCATGCTCGTCGTAACAGCGGTGTCGTTGTCCCGGATCTCACGTCGCGGTCGGTGGGCGCGGTGGGTCTCCGTACGGGAGATCTCGCTCGCGCAGATGTTGATCGCCGCGATCTTCGGCTTCGCAGTGTCCGGCATCTTCGTTTCCGCGGAGTACTTCACCTATTTGTACTTCCTCCTGGCCATGTCGGTCGGATTGATGAAGCTGGTGCGCGCGCGCGCCGTGGCCTCCCCGATGCCGCGCCCGCAGATCAACGTGCGGCTCACTCCCCGCGGTGCGCCGGCGGAGGCGGACCTGGGATCCGTGCGCAGCACGATCGAAGCGACTCTCCACGGCGCAGCCTCCAGGCGCTGACGAACGCTCCGGTCGCGCACGTCGTGAGTCTCCGCGGATTTCTCAAGAGCACGATCGAGCATGGTGCCCTCTGGAGCGGCCTTCCGGGCGTCCTGCGCGCGCAGCGCCGCGGCGATGTGCTGGTGCTCGCGTATCACAACGTCGTGCCCGATGGAGCGGTCGCCGCAGGAGACCTCTCGCTCCACCTGCCGCAGGCGCGCTTCGCCGCGCAGCTCGATTCGCTGGTGCGCACGCATGACGTCATTCCGCTCGAGCGCGCGCTCTCGGGGCACACGGGCGAGCGCCCCGCCGCGGTCATCACCTTCGATGATGCGTATCAGGGCGCGATCACGGCCGGCATATCCGAGCTCGCCAGCCGAGGGCTCCCCGCCACCATCTTCGTCGCGACCGCATTCCTGAACGGCGGCGACTTCTGGTGGGATGCGCTGACGGCGCCAGGCGCGGATGCGCCCACGCCGGAGCTCCGCGCGCGCGCGCTTGCCGAGTGCGCCGGGGTGGACGCGCGCGTGCGCGAGATGGCGTCGCGTGAACGTCTCGCCACCGAGTCCTCGCCGCCGGCACATGCTCGAGGCGGCCACGAGCGCGACCTTGTCGCCGCGGCCGCGCTGCCAGGCATCACGCTTGGCTCGCACACCCACAGCCATCCGAATCTCGCTCGCCTCGCGGACGCCACGCTGGACGCGGAGCTGGCGCGGCCGCTGGCGTGGCTGCGCGAGCGTTTCTCCAACGTGCTGCCTGTCATCTCGTACCCGTACGGCCTGTCCTCGCCCGAGGTCGAGCGCGCGACGGCGCGCGCTGGGTACACTGCGGGAATGCGAATCGAAGGAGGCTGGCTCCCTCGCGGCGCGCGAGACGCGCTCGCGCTTCCGCGCCTCGATGTGCCGTCCGGTCTCTCCGCGGCGGGATTCGCTCTGCGATGCGCCGGCATGCGCGTGCGATGAACCCGCACAGAGTTCTCGTTACCGATGGCACCCAGCGCAGCGCGCTCGCGGTGGTGCGCTCCCTCGGTCGTGCCGGGCACACGGTGTTCGTCTGCACACCGCGCGCGCCGTCGCTCGCCGGTTCGTCCCGCTTTGCGTTCGCGGAAGCCCTCGTGCCCGACGCGCTCGCGTCGCCATCGGAGTTCGTGGCCGAGGTGACGTCGCTGATCGATCGTTGGCGCATCGACACCGTCGTACCGATCACCGACGCATCGCTTCTTGCGCTCTTGCCCGAACGGGCCACGCTCGGCGTGACCATGCCGTTCCCCGACGTTGCCGTCTTTCGAGCCATCGCCGACAAGAGTGCCGTGCTCGCTGCCGCCCGAGAGCTCGGGATCGCCACGCCGCGGCAGGTCGTACTTCGAAACAGGACCGAGCTGCCCGCGATGGATCTCGCGCTCCTCGACTACCCCGTGGTGCTCAAGCCATCGCGCTCCATCGGCGAGCACCACGGCCAACGCGTCGCGCTCCGGGTTTTTCACGCGGCGGATGCGGCGTCGCTGCGATCGGTGATCGCGTCGCTCGACGACGCTGCCTTCCCACTCCTGATTCAGCAGCGCATCGTGGGTCCGGGCACGGGAGTGTTCCTGCTCGTGTGGGATGGCACCGTGCGCGCGGTCTTCGCTCATCGGCGGTTGCGCGAGAAGCCGCCGTCGGGAGGCGTGAGCGTGTACTCGGAGAGCATCGCCGCAGATCCGGACCTCGTCGAGCGGTCGCGACTGCTTCTCGAGCGCATGAAGTGGAACGGCGTTGCGATGATCGAATACAAGCTCGACGCGAGCACCGGCGTGCCGTATCTCATGGAGGTGAACGGACGCTTCTGGGGCTCGCTGCAGCTCGCGATCGATGCGGGCGTCGATTTTCCCTCGCTGCTCGTCGCGTCGGCATTCGGCGAGGAATCGCCATCCGTCGCCAGCTATCGCATCGGAGCCCGGAGCCGCTGGTGGTGGGGCGACGTCGACCAGCTGCTGGCTCGGTGGGGGAAGAGCGACGAGAGCCTCTCGCTTCCATCGGATGCGCCGTCGAGGTGGCGTGCGACGCTCGATTTCCTTTCCGTGCTGCATCCGCACAGCCGAAGCGACGTTTTCCGCGCGAGGGATCTGCGGCCTTTCGTTCGTGAAACTCTCGACTGGTTTCACCGGCGATGAGCGCGACTCCCGATCGTCCGCTCCGCATCGCGCTCATGATCGAATGCGACGGCCCCGGCGGCGCCGAGCTCATGATGCTCGACCTGGCATCGGAGCTGCGCTCGCGCGGCCACGCCGTGCTTCCGGTCAATCTCGCCAACGGCACCGGATGGCTCGGTGCGCGCTTCGAGGCCGCGGGTTTTCAGCCAACCACCTTCGCCGTCCGCAGTGCGATCGATCTTGGCGCCGTGCGATCGCTCACGTCGATACTGCGCGACTTTCGCGCGGACGTCGTCCACAGCCATGAATTCACGATGGCCATCTACGGCGCGGCCGCTGCGCGGCGCGCCGGTGCACGCCACGTCATCACGATGCACGGTGGGCTCTACTACGCCTCCGCCTGGCGCAGGCGCGTCGCGCTGCGATGGGCGGCGCGGCGCAGCGATGCGCTCGTGGGAGTCTCAGTCGCCACCGCGGCTGCGCTCGAGCGCACGCTTGGCGCCGGCCGCCGACGCGCAGTGGTGGTGCCGAACGGAATTCCTCGGCGCAGCGGAGTGCGCGACCGCGTAAGGCGCGAGCTGTCGATTCCGTCGAACGAGCTGCTGATCGTCGCGGTGGGGAATCTCTACCCCGTGAAGGGACACGCGGTGCTCCTCGATGCGCTCGCGATGCTCGGCGACCACGCCGGGTGGCATCTCGCCATCGCCGGACGTGGCGAGGAGGAAGGCCGGCTCCGCGCCCAATCCGCCGCAGCGGGAATCGACTCGCGCGTCCACATCCTGGGCTTTCGCGATGACATCCCCGACATCCTCGCGGCGGGTGACATCTTCGCGATGCCATCGCTGTCCGAGGGGCTTCCCCTGGCACTTGTCGAGGCGATGTCGTTCGGATTGCCGGTGGTCGTGGCGCGCGTCGGCGGCGTGCCGGAAGTCGTGACCGATGATGTGGAGGCGCTACTCGTTCCACCGTCCGATGCCGGCGCGCTGGCAAGCGCGCTGCGCAGGCTTATCGATGATGCCGAACTACGACGACGGCTGGGCGATGCCGGCCGCACGCGCGCCCAGCGCGACTACGCGATCGCCACTATGGCCGATCGTTACGAGCGCTTGTACCGAGGTGATCCTCTCAGCTGATCGCTGATGGTGCGCTTGCGGTCGCGGTTGCCGCGGCGGGTGCAGGCACCAGCGCGGGCGTCAGCTTCGCGATCGCATCGAGCAGCACTCGCGCCTGCGCTTCCCTGCTGTAGCGATCGTCCCGCGCAACTCGCTGGGGGCGCGTGCCTGCCAGGTGGTCGCGATATCGCGCCCTGATCGCAGCCGCGACGGCGCCGACCTGCGGATCCACCACGTCGGCCGTCGATCCATTCAGCAGCTGCGCAATCCCGCTTTCGCTCTCGGCAATCGTCAGCAGCCACGAGTCGAAGCGGATGTACTCGAACACCTTGGCCGGAATTGCGAGCGTGTTGCTGCCCGGGAAGATGACGAGCATCGACGCGCCCGCCAAAAACTCGAGGGCGGCCTCCTGCGGACGCGGCGGCTCGACCGTCACGTAGTCGGCGATGCCTTCGTCAGCCGCCATCCCGAGCAGCGGCACATGCTCTTCCGCCGCGAACCGGCCGAGGATGTCGATACCGAACTGCTGCGGCGTGAGTCCCTCGGTCCGGATCACCTGCGCGGCCGCTCGAAAGAGCAGTTGCGGATCGCGATCCAGGTAGATCGTGCCTGCATATCTGATGGTGAAGCGATCGGTATGCACATGCGGCGGGAGAGGATCATCATCCGTTCCGTTCATCACCGTGATGATCCGCTCTCGTGCGGCCGGGTAAGCGTTGGCAAGCGCGACGTGCGCCGGCTGCGTGTTCGCAACGATCAGCTTCGCCTGCGCGATGCATGCGCGTTCATACTCGTCCGCGCGGTCGTACCACAACCGGCTCGCGACACTCTCGCGCAGCCAGGGTTGCAGGCTCCACGGATCCCGCATGTCCATCACGAACGGCAACCCCGTCGCCCGCGACACGAGCCGCCCGGCTTCGTGGCTCATATGGGGCGGCGCAGACGTGACCACGGCATCGTGCACACCATCGACGATGATGCGTTGCGCGAGAGCCGATGCGGCACGCGCCCATCGAATGCCATGCGTGACCTCCAACCACGCCCAATAGGTGCGCAGCAACCGTCGTAGTGTGCGCGCGGACTTGGCGATCTCGGAACGCTCGAGCGATTCCGGTCTCTGACGTTCAGCGCTCGGAGTCTGTTCTCCGGCCGAATGCGCACCGTTCGTACTCGGTCGTCGTTTCGGCCACACAGTACGATACATGCGCCACAGCACATGCTCGATTCGTTCAGGCGCAAGCTCGGGATCGGAGACGCCGAACACCCGCACCCCGGCGGGGAGCGATTCAAGCCTCGGACCCACGGTCGCGGAAGGCTCGCAGGTGATGACATCCAGCCCCCATCCTCGCGCCGCCACCGAATGCGCGAGCTTCTCCCACCTGCGTGCGCCGATCGTCGTGTCGGGCGGGAAGTGATAGCTGATCACGAGCAGCCTGCGCGCATCCTGCGCCGGCGAGCCTCGCTTCTCAAAAAACGGCGTCGGAACGGCCTGCGGACTCACCGCGCGCACTCTCTCGCGATCGATACGAACACGAATGCGCGCGCTCTCTCGCGCCACGCGATCGTTTCCCCTAACACCGCACCACCGACGGAGATCTCTATCACCAAGCGAACCACCGGAGCCAGCGTGAGGGGGGGCGTGACGAGTACTGTACGGGGCGATGCCCGCGAGTCTGAGGGTGAGACACTGAATCGTCGGCGGTCGTCAGCTCAACTTTGTGATACGGCGACGTTGGCGAGCACAGCATGCCGGCTCGTCGGGAGTTCGTAAACTGATTGCTCATCGAGCATTAGCTGTGCCTCGAAGGAGAGCGCAACAAATGGTTGCGCCGCCCTCAGGCGGTGCCGACATTTGCTCGGCGCTGTGCACACTTCCAACCCGACTGCACTGTCCACACCTCTTACTATCATGCACCTCCTGGCCCCCGCTCCGGTAGGGGGGCTGGAGACCGTCGTGTCGACATTGGCGCAGGCGCAAAGCCGTGCGGGACATAGAGTAGTGGTCGCGCCCACGCTGTCGGCGCCGGGCGATGGAGCTGCCTTTGTGGCGTCCCTCGCCGGCCAGGAGGTCGAGGTAGTACCGCTCTCGGTTTCGGGACGGGCCTATCCCCGGGAGTATGCACTCGTCCGCCAGCTGTGTCGCTCACGTGCCGCAGATGTCGTGCACACTCACGGGTACCGGTCCGACATTGTGGGGGGGTTGGCGGGACATCGCGCCGGGCTTCCCGTAGTAACCACCATTCACGGTTTTACGGGTGGCGCTCTCAAGAATCGAGCATTGGAAGTAGTCCAGCGATTCGCCCTTCGTCACTTCGACGCCGTCGTCGCCGTCTCACGCCCGCAGGCCGAGCAGCTGCGCGCCGGCGGAGTATCTGCCGAGCGACTGCGCATGATCCCCAACGCGCTCGCGGCGCACGCCGCGCCCCTCGATCGCGCCCTTGCGCGGCGCGACCTCCAACTTCCCGATGAGGGGCTGATTGCGGGCTGGGTTGGCCGGGTGAGCCGCGAGAAAGGCGTGGATGTGTTCATCGACGCGCTCGCCTCCATCGATGATCGCGACATTCGCGCCGCCATCCTGGGCGATGGTCCCGAGCGCGGGGCCGAGGAGGTGCGCGCGGCGGTTCTCGCGCCCGGACGCTTCCAGTGGCTGGGAGCAATCCCTGATGCCGCGCGATACTTCGCAGCCTTCGATGTGTTCGTCCTGAGCTCGCGCGCGGAAGGTCTGCCCATGGTGCTTCTCGAGGCGATGGCGGCATGTGTCCCGATAGTCAGCACCAGCGTTGGCGGCATTCCCGATCTGCTCTCGCGCGCGGAGGCAACGCTGGTTCCACCCGACAACCCCACGGCGCTCGCCTCGGCCATTCGCGCGGCAATCGACGATCCGGCGGCGACGATGGCGCGCGCGCGGGCCGCGCAACTGCGGCAGCGAAGCGAGTTCGATGTCGGACCGTGGAGCGCTCGCTACGAATCCGTCTACCGCGAACTGATCGCCGCCCGCGTCAACGGTACCAAACAGCGATGAGCATCGTTCCGTACGCGCTCGTCGCGTTCCCCATCGCGATTTTCGGTTGGGCGTACGCCGGCTACCCGGCCATCCTGTGGCTCGCTTCGCGTTTTCGCAGGCCACTCTCCGTTCCGCCTGATCCCGCGATCTGGCCCTCGATCTCGATCACCGTCCCCGCGTACAACGAGGCCGCACGAATCCGCTCGACCATCGAGAGCCTCCTCGCCCTCGACTATCCCGCCGATCGCCGCCAAATCCTCATCGTGTCCGACGCGTCAACCGACGACACGGATCGCATCGTGTCCGAGTACGCCGATCGCGGCGTCGAGCTGTACCGCGTGACACAGCGCGGGGGAAAAACCGCCGCCGAGAATGCCGCGGCGTCATCGCTCCGAGGCGAGATCGTCGTCAACACGGACGCCTCGATCCGTATCCAGCCGCATTCGGTGAAGGCCCTCGTGCGCATGTTCCAGGATCCGACGATCGGCGTCGCTTCGGGCCGCGACATCAGCGTCGGCTCCGACGCGGAGGGCAACCGCGGCGAGTCCGGCTACGTCGGCTACGAAATGTGGGTGCGCGATCTCGAGACGCGGCTCGGTGGCATCGTCGGCGCGAGTGGCTGCTGCTATGCCGCGCGCGCGCCGATCCAGGTCACCGTTCTGCGGAACGACCTCGCCCGCGACTTCGCGAGCGCCCTCATCGCGCGCCGGCACGGCCTGCGCGCCGTCTCGGTGAATGACGCGACGGCGGTGGTCCCGCGCACTCCCTCGCTGCGCGCCGAGACGAGGCGCAAGGCGAGGACGATGGCCCAGGGGCTGGAGACGCTGCGCTACGGCGCGTCTCTCATGAACCCGTTTCGCTACGGTACGTTCGCCGTCGCCCTCATCAGTCACAAGCTCGCGCGCTGGCTCGTGTACCTCGGCGTTCCCTTTGGCATGATCGGGATCGCGTGGCTCGCGCTCACATCACGCGTCGCGCTGGTGCTGCTGGCGGCGATGATCGTGGGGATAGCGGCGGGACTCATCGCGATGCGATGGCCCGCGGGACGGCGTGTCCCGCTGCCTTTCGCTGTCGCGGGCTTTGCGGTGGCGTCGACGCTGGGTGGACTGAACGCGTGGCTGCTGGCAATGCGGAGCAAGCGGTTGCCGATGTGGGAGCCCACCCGGCGAGCCGCTATTCCCGAATAGCTACCACCCGCTCCTGCGGAAGATCATCACCGGCAGGGTCTTCGCCATGATCATGAGATCCTCGGCCAGACTCTGACGCTGCGGGTGGTGAAGGCCGATGGCGTTGGCGCATCATCGGCAGCGGACGACGATGACGACGACCCATTCGATCCGTAGCTACCCGCTTCGAAATTGCGAAGTGCGCTCAGATGGTGCGTTGCTTGACCAAAATTGCCGCCTCGGCATTCCTCAGCTTGACGCTGGTCACCGGCGCTCCGAGAGTGCCGTCCGCGTGCAGGGGGAGCCACGTGTCGCCTGCCGGCAGCGGTACGCTGACAGCCGATGCATCGTCGTAGCGCTGTGTGCCCCACCCCGTCTGTGGCCGGACGATAACGAGCGCCCGATCAAAGTCGCGTTGATACACCGTCACCTGTTGCCCGGAGGGATCGCTGCTAACGATTCCCTGAGACAGCCGCTGACGCGCGACCGTCGGGTGTCCGATGTTCGCCTCCTGCGCCGTGATCCAGACTGTCGAGAAGGGGCGGCTCCACTCATTTACCAGCTGCAGTTGCAACTTGTCAGGCGCATGGGGCACGACCATATAGTAACTCGCGAGCTCGATCATCTTGATTCGATGAAAGGCACTGTCTCTCGTGCCGCCGAAGCGTGTCGCCACTGCATTCATGTCAGAATAGTCGAGCGCATCCACGAAGTTCACGGATACTGAAGCACCGAGTAACCTGTCGATCCAGTTCCACGTAGCTGGCAGTCCGCTGTAAAGCGGATTGTTCGCCTTTTCCATGTGCGTGGCTCCCGCCGCGCTCACGTTTGCGAAATCCTGATCGAAGGCGTACATGCCCGTATTCGGCTGAAGTGTCTTCGACCCTACGGCGCTCTTGAGCGTGCGGAGCAGTGCTGCGTAGTCGGTGAAGTATTGACCGACAGGCGGCCAACTGTTTCCGCTGTTCGTGTACTCGCTCGAGCGACCGGTCGTGTCCTTCAGAAATGTCGCAAGATCCCCCGATGCCTGAACATCGATGAACAGACCATCCTCGCTCGCAACAAGCCTCCGAAAGCGATCCGTCTGGTAGGCGATGAGACCAGGATCGCTGGGATTGATGACCCACACATAGGTGCTCCATCCGAAAGGCTTGAGGCGGTGTGCAAGATCGGCTGGCTGCCCCAGGCGATGCAGGAACGCTGTCTCGATGTTGTACTGAGTGTGGACCGCATACCATCGCACCGCGTCATCGTACCACTGAGTCGCGGGGAGGGCGTTCGATGGCGTCGAGGCGGGTAACACAGTGAACCCAAGCAATACGTAAGGGTAATGCTGGACGGTTGGGTTCGCGCCTTTCCATGCCGCACCACTTCCCGACATGGCGAGATCATAGTGTTGTCCCGCCCACTGCCGCTCGCTGCTGTTCCACGAGTAGTAGAAGTCGGTGGTCGCGGTCCGGATGTGCGGCCAGTGCGGAGAGACAGCGCTGTATCCGTTGTACAGTGAGCCCGCCGTCGTTGGTGGAAGAGGTGGAGGCGGAGATGGCGGGGCGGGTTGGTTCGGAGTCTGCGGCGGCGGCGGGTGCGTCGCACTCGCAGCAACGACGGTCAGTTGCGCGGTGGCCTGATTGGATGCGGTGATCGCGACGATGTTGACAGAGCCGGTCGCGACTCCAGTGACCGTGCCCGATGAGTCAACTCGCGCCACCGATGGATCCGCGCTCGTCCACGTCACGCGGATATTCGAGAGCGGCTTCCCATTAACGTCCGTGACGGCAGTGAGAAATCTGAGCGTGCTGCGCACGGATACCTGCGCCGTTCCAGGACTCACTGTCACCCAGTTCGGCGCGGGCGGCGTGTTTGATACGGTCACGAACGCCGACACGCGCTCTCTGCCCGATGCGATGGTGATCTGCGCGCTGCCGAGGGTGTGAGCGCTCACGGTGCCATCGCTGAGTACCGAGGCAATCGTCGAGTCGCTGGTACTCCATCGCTGGGGCTGGCCGGTTACATCACGACCAGTGGAGTCCAGCATCCGAACGGCGAGGTGCAGCGTCTGCCCTGGTGGTATCGTCGGCGCCGCTGGCGACACGAGAAGCCATCTCGCGAGGGAGTGTAGCGTGTCTGTGGTGGACGACGGGTCCGTCATCGTCGAGCACCCGACAATCGTGGCGCAGCTCAGCAACGCGAGCGCACGGCGAGAGATCAACATATCCAAAGTCCTTACAGGCTCTTCGGGCAACCCGACCGACATCATGTGCCACGCGGCACATCTTAGTCTCGTTGGCTTTGCGTCCCCGTCTTTCGGCGGGTTTGCCGTTGTCGCCGGGCGCGAGCCCGTGCGATCGTGCCGTACTATGGGTTAGTAGGAGGATCGTGCTGGCTAGACGCCCCTACAGAATCAAACGTCACGACGAGTTATCCGCGTCGTTTTGTCGCGAGTTTCGTGCGCTTAACGTGCGCGAAGTGGCACAGATGATTACACTCGCGATCGACCAGTTTCACGTTTATTCAACGAAGCAAAATTGGGAACGACTCACGGTACGTCCGCGACTAGACGCTGGGGATCGCTGCCCCCTCCATCAACGCTGGGCGGAGAGGACGATAGCCGATCCTTGATGAGGAGAAAGGGCCGCTCGACCAGTCGGAAGGAGCCCCAAGCGAAGCAGAGCGTCGCTGCGTAGCCCACGGCAAACGTCAGCGATTTCGGAGCGTGTGGCAGCAGTCGCTCTCCAACTGACAGGCCCCACGCATGGTACAGATAGCTGGGATAGGAGATGAGTCCAAGCCAGCGCGTTACCGGATGGTCGAGCCACGACCAGAGTGGACTCGCGGAAAGACCGAGCATCTGAATCATGAATACCGCGATCAATACCGCATCGACCGTCATGCCGATGCTGTAGTGATACGCCGGCGATCCATAGTGCCGCGACAGCCAAATCAGACCGAGTGCCATGAGAGGCAACGGCGATATGGAGCGAACCCGCCGCTCGAGCGACTGGAACCACTCCCGCTCCAACGAAAGCGCGAGAAAACATCCGATCGCGAGTGCGTCGCATCGCGTATCGAACGCGTTGTACACGTAGGACGCCGGCGCGTGAAGCATCAGATATAGTACCGAACGCCACGCAACGACTGCGAAAATTACGAGACCGACCGCATTCGTAGCCGTATCTCGCGAGCGACGAAGCAGCGCCAGGCATGCCAATGGCCACAAAAGATAAAATTGCTCTTCCACCGCCAGACTCCACGCATGCGCAATGGAAGTCGTAGGGTGCCCGAGAAACGCGTTGTAGTAGTTGACGAGATAGGTGAAGGCGACCGAAACGAGGCCGAGCGACCAGCGGTGCCCCAGGACGCTATCGACCGCCAGCGAAAACAGGATGAACACGTAGTAGGCCGGAAAGATTCGAAGTGCGCGTCTCGCGTAGAACGCGCGTATCGAAATCGATCCGGTCGCCACGAACTCTCGCAGAAGCAACCACGTGATGAGGAAGCCGGAGAGAACGAAAAAGAGTGTGACGCCGAGATCACCGGGAATGCCCTGAATCAGTCCCGCGTGATATGCGATGACGATGAATACGGCCACGGCTCGCAATCCGTCGAGCGCCGGGAGATGCTGAGCGCGAGACACTGGCGCTGTCACCGCAGCGCGCCGATCGCGACAACCACGCGCTTGCTACTCGACGAAAATTGCAGCATCGACGTTTCGCAGCTTCACGCTCGACACGGGAGCTCCGCGCGTTCCATCTCGATTCAGAAGGCGCATTGGCTTAGGCAGAGGAATCTCGACCCCGGTGTCGTCGCCGTAAACGGTCGGATGCCAATCCACTGCCGGGCGCATGAGGACGAGCGCATGCTCGAATTCGCGCGCGTAGATCCGATAGCTCTGGCCCTTTGGATCGATGCCCTTCGCGATTACGTGTCTCGCCTGCAACGGATGTCCGACGTCGACTTCTACCGCGCGTGCCCACGCCAGGTCCGGCCGAATGTTCCAGTAGTTCTGCTGATCCAACGAGAGCCGCTGGGCGTCCGCGCCTACCGCCATGTAGTAGCTCGCAAGCTGCGCCATCTGACCGCGATCGGTGGGCGTGTTGTACATCCCTCCGTTAAAGCTGGGGCGATTCTTCGTGACGTTGCCCCATTCAGTGTAGGAAAGCGTGGCCACGAACTCCGTGTAGACCCCGCTCGCCAGCAGATGGTCGATCTGCGTCCAGCGCCCCTCGGTTCGATCGCCAAAGGGATAGTTGGTTCGCTCGAGTTGCGCGCCTCCTCCGGCCACGACGATGGCCGAATCTGTAGGCGTCCAATACTCCGCGATGTTGATGAGAAGTATTTTCGGAGCGATTGCAGCATGGATCTGCGCGATCATTTCGGCTTCCGAGGCCAGGTACGCCGCGCCCGTCGCAAACTCGACCGTCGGCTTGATCGCGCCGTACATCGGGCCGCCGAATTCGTCGAGGAACACGCCATCGTATCCCTGCGCGACGCGAGCGAGTCGATCCGCCTGGTACGCGCGCGAGCCCGCATCGCCGGGATTGATCAGCCAACGATACGACTCATTCTTGAAAGCAACCCGATGAGTTGAATCGTGGCCACCGCGATGCAGGAACGCCGACTCGTAGTCATCCTTCGGATGCGCCGCATACCAGCGAATCATGTCGGCGGTGAAGGAAGTGGTCAGGTGAGTTTCAGAACTTCCGACCTCGGCCTGTACGACCTCGTACTGCAATGCGTATGGGAAATATTGAATCGTGGGATTTACGCTCTTCCACGCGCCCGTTGGCCCGGACATGATTGCGTCGACGCGTGGAGCAAGGAATGCAATCGCCGCCTCGCGATTCTGTGGAGAGGCATAGGACGAATAAAAATCCGTGTAAAACACACTTATATGTGAATAGTGCGGTGAGCGCGCGGCTCCGCCCCGGGGGGGAGCGCTCGGCCTCACGCCGCCGCCATCCGCGGGCGCGTCGTTTCGCTCCTTCGGGCTCTGCCCCGATGCCGGCGGGTACACAGTCACGCGAGCTGAGGCGAGGCTCGTTCCAATTTGCGCAGTGATACCAGTGACACCGGGTCCGGTGGCCGTGATGACGCCATGCGCGTCCACTCGGGCGATCGCGGGATTGTCCGTGAGCCACGTGACCGAGTGCTGGAGAGCGTGACCCTCAGCGTCACGAACTGTGGCCCGAACCGTCGTTGATTGTCCGACTTCGAGCGAGCGAGTCAACGAGTCGAGCGTCACGGTAGCCGGCTGCTGTGCCGCGCCGCGCGCGCTGCCGACAACCGCGCACAACGCGAGGAGTGCATGGTAGCGCAGCGCTGGGATAAAACGCGATCTGGTGACGGGGTGCTGCAACGTGGAGCCTCGCGACTTCGATGCGATCCGCTGGACGGCGCTGCATTTTGAAGGCGAGCGCCGATAATTTGTGCTAGGCACCTAATCTACCGCGAGTGGCTTGGGCCGCGCGAGCGCATACTCCGCAGCGAAGATGGAACGCGTTCGGCTGACGCCGCCTACCAACCACTCCGGCTGAACAGCATCACCGGCACCGTCTTCACCATGATCTTGAGATCCTCGGCCAGACTCTGACGCTCGAGGTACTCCAGGTCGTAGCGGATTTTCGCGCGGACGTCGTCGATCGACGTGTCGTACGTATGGTTGATCTGCGCCCATCCAGTGATGCCGGGGCGAGTGCGCTGGCGGAATCGGTAGTCGGGGAGATCCTCGCGCAGCCGAACGAAAATGCTCGGACGCTCGGGGCGCGGGCCGACGATGTTCATGTCTCCCATGATCACGTTCACCAACTGCGGCAGCTCGTCGAGACGCGTGCGACGAAGGATGCGGCCGAGCCGGGTCACGCGCGGATCGTTCCTGGTGGCCCACACGGCGCCCGAATTGCGCTCGGCGTCCGCGCGCATCGTGCGAAACTTGTAGATCGTGAAGAGCGCGCCGCCCTGATCCTGCTTGCGCTTGCTGTACAGCGCATCGATGGTCTGCGTACGACGATCGAGTCCGACACGCGTCTGCGAATAGACGACGGGGCCTCGCGACGAGAGCTTCACGGCGATCGCCACCAGAAGGATCACGGGCGACAGCACGATGAGGGCGAGGGAGGCGAGCGCGACGTTCACGACTCGATTCGCGATCTCGGACCGGTTGCGAACCGTCACCGTACGAGCGGCCGGCGCGATTCGCCGGTCGGCGCGTCGCGCGATCTCGATTCCGATGGCCGAGTCGGAAGCAGGCGCAACGATGCGCGTGCCTCCACTCCGACGACGATTCGGAATGCGCTCAACGGTGGATTGCTCGATGGCCTGCGGGATGCTCCACACTTTTGCTGCTCCTTCGCTACGTCCGTTGCTCATCGTCGCGAGATCACCAGAATTGTGCTGATGAGTCCAACCGTTACTCCAGTTAACGTGCCCACCAGGGCCCAGTTCGTCTTGTGTCGCTCGCCGATGAGAATCTGATCCCCTGGTCGAATATTCAACTGATCTAGGGTAGCTCCTTTCGCAACTTCCTGGCCGAGAAGCGTGGACGAGTAGACCACGTCATTTCCGCGCTTAATCTGCGTCTTGTCGACGTCGGCTGTGGTTGTGGGACCACCAGCCATCATGATCGCATCGGCGAGGGCAAGATCTGCCGGGAGCTGATAGTAGCCCGGCTTGCTCACCGATCCCATCACGGCAATACGGACGAGCGAAGTCGTTTGTACATCCGGACGCTTGATGTAGCGGAGCAATTGCTTCGTTAGGTAATCCTGCAACTCCGACCTCAACACGCCCTGCAGCGAGATGTCCGGAAGGTTGGGCAGCCGGATCACTCGCCCCGCCCGCACCGTGACTGTGTCGCTCACCATCGAATCCGTGCGAACGGAGATGAAAACGCGGTCACCGACATCGAAATCACCATCGCGCAGTCGCGCGCGAATCGTTGCCGCCTGCATCTGCTTCTGCTGGCGTATCGCTGCGTCGGGGGCGGCGGCGGCCTCCTGCTCGGTGCTCACCGCCAGAGCCTGCAACTGCTCCCGTGTGGCCTCGACGTGAGAAGACTGCGTTGGAGCAAGCATGACAGGAGAGGGCGGCGCCGAATGGTGACAGGCGCTCACACCGCAAACCAGGATTGAAATGACCAGGATACCGCGTGTCGAGCTCTTGAGTTGCCCGAGGCTGGAACGAGATGAAGTGTTCATGTACGCGGTGGTCATTGCACCAGACGTGCTAGAGTGGAGTGGAATGGAATCATAGGATAAATCTTTGTGGCGTGGTGACTTGGGTGCGAGCCCAACGGTTGGATGATAGCACGTAGAGTGCTATATGTGGCAACGCCTCAACAATTGCGAGGACGCCGGTCACACTTTGCCGGACAATCCTGCTTGCGGTGGAAAGAAATGAATCACATATAGTTGCGGACCTCTGTGATTAATACCGCATAAGATTTGTGATCCAGATCGCATAGCTCGCGTGTCGCTCTCACATCGTAGATGTGGCACCAGTGCCCCACGCGGCCACTCGCTCAATTCTCGCTGGAATCGTTAAAACGTTTCGCAGCAATGCGTTGGCTAACTTCTTAACATGGCGCATAGGACGTGCAGAGCGTGCGTGAGCATCGCAGCGCGACGACGGCCGCTGTAGCGCACTCGATCCTGCCCCCGGAAGTGAATGACGGTAGCCGGCCTCACCCCACGTCCCCCACTCATTCTGCTCGCTAACGAGCACGAATGGGCCGCGCGTTCCCTCGAGACCATCCTCGGTCCGCATGGCTACGCCGTCCTGCGCGCGTACACCGGTCGCCATCTTCTCGGCCTCGTTCGCAGCGCGCAACCGGATCTGATCATGGTCGACGTGCGGCTGCCCGACATGCGCGGCGTCGACGTGTGCCATGCGCTGCGCGATGATCCGTACTTTCCGGAGGAGACACCCATCATCTTCACCAGCTCGGGAATGCCCGAGCGTGACGAGCGCGTCGAGGCGTTCAAGGCCGGCGCGTGGGAGATCGTGAGCCAGCCACTGGATCCGGAGATACTGCTGCTCAAGCTCGACGCGTTCATGCGCGGCAAGCGAGCGGTGGACCGGCTGCGCGACGAAAGCCTGCTCGACCAGGCCACCGGCCTGTACAACATGCAGGGAATGGTGCGGCGCGCCCGCGAGATGTCGGCGGATGCGCAGCGACTGCACGCGCCGATCTCCTGCGTCGCCTTTACACCGGTGGCGACGACGCGCACCGAGCCCACGCCGCCCGCGATCACCGAGATCATGATCGAGCGGCTCGGCGCCATCGTGCGCCGCACGGGGCGCGCGTCCGATGCAATCGGCCGGCTCGGCCCCACCGAGTTCGCGATCATTGCTCCGTCCACCGAAGAGCCGGGCGCGATTCGCATGATCGCCAGACTCGAGTCGCAGCTGTCCGACATGCTCGCGCAGCCGGACGGCATCGCACAACGAGTGGAGCTGCGCGCCGGCTATTGCTCCGTTGCCGATGGCGCCAGCTCGGCGGTGGACGCGGTCGAGATGCTGCTCCGCGCGAACACCGCGCTGCGCGAGGTCCGCGACGCCGGACGCGGTGACGATTTGCGCGTCTACGACAGCTCGCCGGTCAGGTTCGCCCTGTAACATCGGCCGCGCGCGGCGCGCAGTCCCCTTGCATGGTCGCGCAAATACAACGAAGCTCGCCAACCTGCGGCGAGCTTCGTTGTGTATCATCGCGCGTTCGAGCCGGAAGGTCGCCCACCCGCTGCGAGCTTCGATGTGGCTCGCCTCAGGTGCGTCCGGTGAGCTCGCCCACCTGCGGCGACGTGCGCGGAAGATCGTCGTCTTCGCTCGTGGTGTAGCCATACAGGTACGAGTAGTACTTGTATTCGCCCTGCGCACGAATGTCGTTGAGCACCGCGCCCAGCATGCGCACCGGCAACCGATCGAGCAGCTTCAGCTTGTTTTCGGCCATCTTCCGATCGGTCGCGCCCGTGCGCAGCACGATCAGCATGTTCTGTGTCGCCGCGGCGAGCACAAACGGATCGACGCCGGCGCCGAGCGGAGGACTGTCGACCACGACCACATCGTAACGGCGGCGAAGCTCGGCGATGAACTGCGACATCGCCTGCGAGTGGAGCAGCTCCGGGCCCCGGTGACGGCGCGTGCCGCAGGGGATGAGCGTGAGACGGTCATGCGTCGTCGTACGCAGCACCGCATCGAACGGTGCGTCGCCTCCGAGGAGATCGAGTAATCCCGGCCGACGATTGGCGCCGAACATCGCGTGCAGCTGTCCGCGGCGCGTGTCGCCATCCACGAGCGCGGTGCGATAACCGGCTTCCGCGAACGACAGCGCGAGATTCGAGCAGACGAGCGATTTCCCGTCTCCGGCGCCAGGACTGGAGACGGTCAGCATCGCCGAGCCGCTCGCATCGAACTGATTGGAGATCGCCATCCGGATCGTGCGGAACGACTCGATGACCTGAGCGGCTTCCTCGGGATCGGGATCGCCGGCGCGCGAGCGCTTGATCGTCGGCACGGCGCCGAGAATCGAGAGGCCGAGCTCCCTGGTGACCTGCTCCGAGTAGCGCAGCCGCGGATCCGTGTGATCGAGCAGGAGCGCGAGACCGACCGAGGCGCCGAGGCTGGCGATGAGCGCGAGCAGAAGGATCGTGGGCGCAGTGTTCTTCGACGGCGCCATCGGTGCCACCGCCGTGTCGAGAATGCTGACGTCCGGGATTGCCCCGGCTTCGGCCAGCTTCGTTTCCTGATACCGCTGCTGCAGCATCGAATAGAGCGACGAGCGCGACACGACATCACGCTGGAGGCGCATCAGCTCGATCGTGCGCGGTGGAATGTTCTGAAGCTCGGTGGACGCACTGGCCATCTGATGATTCAGATCACCGGCGCGCGCCTGCAGCTCGGAGACCAATTGCGCGAGCACCTGCGGCAGCGTCTGGGTGCGCAGCGTCTGTACCGACAAGCGCAGATCCTGCACGATGCGATGCTCGTCCGTATAGCTCTCGCGCGCCGCGCGCAGCGCCGCCTCGCGCTTGCTGAGATCCTGAAGCGCGGCCTGGAGGGCGAGTGAGCTCTGCGCGGACGGAATCCCGATGAAGGCATCCGCAGTGACCGAGTTCGGATCGCGCGCGAGGATCTGCAGCGCCGCGATGTCGTGCTGTACGGTGAGGTACTGCGCCTTCTGTCCGAAATAGTTGCCGATCATCGGATCGCCGCCACCCGTGCCCCCGCCCGTTCCCATGCCGGTGGCCGGAGCCGCCATGATCGCTTCCGACGGAAGCGTGATCGTGTTCTTGCGGAAGTCCTGCAGCGCGGACTCGGATGAACGGAGCGCGCGCGACGCGGTGTCGAGCTGGTCGGCGAGTGCCTTCGATTCCTCTGTCAGATTGCGGCGCTTGAGCTCACCGGCAGTCGCGACGAACTCGCGCATGATTCCGTTCAGAATCGCCGCGGTGCGATGGCCGTCGGCGCCCGTCAGCGTCAGCTTGATGAATTGACTGTACTGTGGGAGCGTGACGTCCACGCGCGAGATGAGCCCCGACGAAACGTCGCGCGGACTCACGACCACGAAGGGCACGACGCGCGACGGTCCGAGAACCTGGGCGGAAGGCTTCCATGCGATACCCACGGAGCGACCGACGGAGTCTCCGGAGATGCCGCGCTCCACGACCTTTCCGTCCTTGAGCGTAAGCGCGTAGTGCGAGTTCGTGGCATCGGTGGACAGCGCGTACGTGCCCGAGCGCAGTCCGGGACGCGGCTGAAAGCCGGCGAACACGGCGGTATCCTTGATGAAAAGCGGCCAGACGTAAAGCGAGAGCTTGCGCACCACATTGTCCATGATCGACGAGCTCTTGATCAGGTCAGCCCATGCGCCTGGCGTTACGAGCGGCTGCCCCTGAATTGGGCCCTGCGTGCCGCCGCCCTGCGTCTTCGCGCCGTCATCGGAGATCCAGACCGTTCCCTGCGCCTGATATGCCGGCGTCATGAACTGCGTGACCCCGAAGCCGATCCCGGTGCCCGCCAGCACGACGAGCAGAATGAGCCACTTGTAGCGCTTGAGCGCCGAAAAGTAGCGCGACCAGGATATCCCGGGCTCCTCCATGGCCGGCTGCTGGGACCAGGACGGCAGATAGTTCTGCCCGTAGGACATCGCGGTGGGGTCGCGGTTGGGCTCGACTGGCAGATTCGACGGAAATTGCGGAGCAGTCATCGACGAGTTCGCTGGGTAAGGGGCGCGCGGCCAATATGTACATAGCCTCGCGTCGCGCCAACAGGACGTGCATTGGACGAGCGGGTTACAGGCCGTGGGGATGCAATATCAGGCCCAGTCAATGACGCGCCGGAGCGCCCAAACGCCACCCAAACTGATCCCCGCACGGCCCATCGTTCAGATATAGTAGACATTTCGTCGCGTTCTTGCGCGCGGGAGTGGCGCCGGTGCCGCAGATAATGTAGTATGGGTGCCGGTGTTGCTGTAGTCGTACAGCGACAAGGCTGTCGCGAGCGTGGAACGTTTTGTAGCGCAAAATTGGCTGTTCGCGGTGCTCAAGCGACAGAATCACAAACGTGTGGCGCAAAGCACGCACATAATGTGACGCATGGCCGCACTAGATCATCTACTAGGGAGACATCGTTTCCCTTCGGTTCGCGCGCGAGGAGAATCATCATGACGGTTCCAGTGCTACCCGCACCACCTCTGGATGTCGCTGCCCCCTCGTCTCGCGTCGGTCGCGATCCGCTCGCGATCCCCGCAGCGGTGAAGGCAGACATCCGAATCCTCGTGGTAGATGACGATCGAACCCTGCGGGAGGGTTGCGCCAGCGTTCTCGAGCTGGACGGCTACAACGTGACCTTCGTGGGTCGCGGGGACGAGGCACTCGAAGTCGTGCGACGCCGCAAGTTCGATATCGTACTGGTCGACCTGTACCTCCAGCCGATCTCCGGAATCGACATTCTCAAGGCCGCACTCGAGACTCACCGCGAAACCATCGTCGTGGTCATGACGGGAAACCCAAGTGTTTCCTCGAGCATCGAGGCGCTCCGCGCCGGCGCCTGGGACTATCTGCCCAAGCCGTTCTCCGCAACGCATCTCCAGGTGCTCGTCGGTCGCGCGTCCCACGCTGTCATGGTCGCTCGCGAGACCAAGGCGCTCCGCCAGCAACTCGTTCAGCAGAGCGGCAACAGCGACAAGATCACCCTGCTCGGCGTCGCCCCCGCGTTTCGCAAGGCCGTCGAGCTCGCCCGGAAGGTCGCACCTACCGACGCCTCCGTGATGATCACCGGCGAGAGCGGAACCGGTAAGGAAGTGATCGCACAGTTCATCCATTACCACAGCCGTCGCGCGAGCCGCAAGCTCGTACCGATCAACTGCGCCGCACTCCCCGAGCCGCTGCTCGAGAGCGAGATGTTCGGACACCGCAAAGGCGCGTTCACTGGCGCGGACCGCGACAAGCCGGGGCTGCTCGAAACTGCAAACGGCGGCACGCTCTTTCTCGACGAGCTCACGGAGATGTCGCATCCTATTCAGGCGAAGCTACTGCGCGTGCTGCAGGACGGCGTCGTTCGGCGCGTCGGCAGCGAGCAGCAGGATGCGACGGTGGACGTGCGCTTCGTCTCGGCCACCAATCGCGATCCGCAGGAAGCGGTGAACGCCGGGATCCTTCGCGAGGATCTCTTCTACCGGTTGCGAGTCGTTCCGATCAAGCTGCCGCCGCTGCGCCAGCGCCAGGAGGACATCGCGCTGCTCGCGAATCACTTCCTGGCATACTATTGGGAGCGCCATCGCGAGACGGATGACATTCTTCCCAAGCTCACCGACAACAGCATGGAGTTTTTGCGCACCCGGCAGTGGCGCGGCAACGTGCGCGAGCTGCAGAATGTGATCGAGCACGTGGCGGTGTTGGCCGAGCCGGGGCAGCCGATTCAACCGCAGGACATTCCCGCATACGAAGATGGTGCCTCGGCGCCGGCGCGAACTACGATGTCCGGCGCGATCATGGACGAGCCGTATCATGCGGCGAAGGACCGGCTGATCGCGGAGTTCGAGCGGGAGTACCTGGCGCGGTTGTCTGCGCGTGCCGGCGGCAACATGTCGCGCGCTGCCCGGCTCGCGAACATCGATCGTACGACACTCTACCGTCTCATGGAAAAACACAACGTGCGTCGCGACGAGTTGACCGGGCCGAGCGAGTGATCGCAGTCGCAGGTCGCGGGAAAGCAGAGTGATCGGTCCGACAACATCGGCGCAGGAAACGGGAAACGCCGAGGTGCTGGTGAAACAGGACGACGTCGCCGCACCCGCTCTACCGGACGCGCTCGGCGAGGCGCTGGCGCATGCGACGGCGCTCGCGATGCGCAAACTCGCGACGGTAGCGCAGTCGCCGCACCACGACGCCGATCTGCGCGACAGCATCGCCTGGGTGTCCGACGCGGTGCGCGCCGCCGCGACCGTCGCGGGTGCCGAGCCGCGCTCGCATCCACCCGCCCCCGCGCCGCTCGCGCTCGACACGCTGCGCACGTGTCTGCTCGCCGAGCTCACCGCCGCCGGCGATCAGGTGGACGGTGCGGGGATCCTGCGCATGCTGAGTGCCGTCGAGCGTGTGCAGCAGATCATCGAGTACGATGATGCGCACCGCTTCAGCGCGCGCCTCGCAGGGCCGGGCGGACTCGAGCTGCTGGTCGAGGTCGGACACGATCTGCGATCGCCGCTCGCATCGATCCTCTTTCTCGCGGAGACGCTGCGCAAGGGACAGAGCGGAGAAGTGAACGCCGTGCAGGAACGCCAGCTCGGCCTGATCTACAGCGCCGCCTTCGGGTTGAGCACGGTCGCCAGCGATGTCATCGCGTTCGCGCGCGGCGGCGACCGCCTGATCGATCCGACAGCCGAGGCATTCTCGGTGCTCGCGATTCTGCGCTCGGTGCAGGACATCGTGCTCCCGATGGCAGAGGAAAAGGGGCTGGCGGTGTTGCTCGAGCCACCGGACGCGGACTTTCGCGTGGGGCATCCCGGCGCGCTCAATCGCGTGCTGCTCAATCTCACGACCAACGCGCTGAAGTTCACCTCCAATGGACACGTCGAGATTGCAGTGACGGCGCCAACGCGATCCCGTCTCGCGTTCTCCGTGCGCGACACCGGACGCGGAATTCCGCCGCAGGTGATGACCTCACTCTTCGATCCGTTTCGTCGCCGTGATCCGGGCGATCACGTGTTCTCGAGCGCGGGGCTCGGTCTCTCCATCTGTCGCAAGCTCGTGTCGGCGATGGGTGGCACGCTCGGTGTCGAGACGAGCGAAGCGAACGGCACGCGCTTTTTCTTCGAGCTCGAGCTGCCGGTGGTCACGCGGCTCTGAGCCGCGCGATCAGACCGCCGTTACGGCGCGCCCCGTGTCGACGCCGAACGACTCCGCCATTTCGTACGCTTCCTCGGCGGTGAGCACCTCGCGCTCGACGAGCGCGGACGCCAGAGCCTCGATCGCATCGCGATGTGTGCGCACGATTGCCTCGGCGCGAGCCGCCTGCACGGACATGAGCGCGCGGATGGCGGTATCGATCTCCCCCTGCAGATGGCCACTGGGCGCGCCGCCCTGCGCATGCGGATCCGCGCTCACGAGGCCGATTGCATCGCTCATCCCGAATTCGGCGACCATGCGACGCGCGATCCCCGTCGCCTGAACAAGGTCGCTGCCGGCACCGGTGGTGACTGCGTCGGGACCGAGGAACACGAGCTCCGCGGCACGCCCGCCGAGCGCCTTGGCGATGATCCCCTCGAGGTAGCGGCGCGGATGCAGATGGCGATCCGATTCCGGCGAGAAGTGCGCGGCGCCGAGCGAACGGCCGCGGGGCTCGATCGTGATCTTGTGGAGCCGATCCTCGGGGCAGGCAATCATGCCGACCACGGCATGTCCCGACTCGTGCAACGCGATGAGGCGGCGCTCCTGATCGTTGATGACCATGCCGGAGCGCACGCGCCCGAGCAGGATGCGGTCGCGCGCCTGCTCGACGTGAGCGTTCGTGATGACGTCGCCGGAATCCTGCACGGCTATGATCGCCGCCTCGTTGAGCAGATTCGCGAGCTCCGCGCCGGAGTGGCCGACGGTGAGATGCGAGAGCCGCTCGAGGTCGACGTCCTTGGCCAGGCGGCTGTTCGCGGCGTGGATCTTCAGGATCTCGAGACGATCCGCGGCAGTCGGCAATGGAACCTCGACGACGCGATCGAAACGGCCGGGGCGGCGAACGGCGGGGTCGAGCATGTCTTCGCGGTTGGTCGCGGCCATCCAGACGACGCCGTTGTTACTGGCCATGCCGTCCATCTCGACGAGCAGCTGGTTGAGCGTGACCTCCTCTTCACCCGAGCGATTGGGCCGGCCGCGACGGCCACCGAGCGAGTCGAACTCGTCGATGAAGATGATGCACGGTGCGGCCTCGCGCGCCTGCTTCGCGAGCTGGCGCACGCGGCGCGAGCCGATGCCGACGTACATCTCGTTGAAGTCGGAACCCGCGGCGACGATCACCGGACAGCCGGCCTCGCCCGCCACCGCGCGCCCGAGCAGCGTCTTGCCGGTACCGGGCGGGCCCACCAGGAGGACGCCCTTCGGGCAATGCGCGCCCATCGCGAGAAAGCGCTCCGGACTCTTGAGGTAGGCAATGACGTCGCGCAGGTCCGCCTGTGCCTCGCGCGCTCCTCCGACATCCGAGAGCGTGAGATGCCGCGACGCCGGCGACGGCACGAATCGATTGGCGCCGAACGCGCCGCGATGATTGACCGCGTACGCAAGCACGAGCGAGACCACGATGATGAGGCTCACGATCTGGATGAGGCGCTCGGTGGTGCTCGTGTGCGGTTCGACGACTCGCACGGAAGTGCCGGCAGCGGCCCAGCGCTCGAGGTCCACGAGTGATACGGCGCGGGCGGGCACCACGGCCTCGATGGAGCTCGTCTCGCGACCGTCGACGATGCGCGGCGTGCGAAGCGTGAGGACCAGGCGCGCGCCGTCGTTCGCGACGATGAGCGTCGATACCTGGCGCGAGCTGAGAGCCTGAGCCGCCTCGGAGTAGGCGACGGTGGTGTCCCCTCGAATGGTCGCGGGGGCGAAGCGCCACACCAGCAGCATCGCGATGGCCGCGACGACGAGCGCCCCGCCCGTCCAATAGCGCACCGGCCCGCGCCGGAGCGAGATCGACAGGAGTGGTCGCGTTCTCCAGTTTCGCCGCTCGCGAGGAGGCGCGGACGGG
>DATCPC010000153.1:0-16292 GCA_036564355.1 Gemmatimonadaceae bacterium
TGTCCTTCACGCCACCTTCCCGCTTGAGCAGCGACTCCACCAGGTCACCGATCTGCACCGACACACCGATCGCCGCGCCGACGATCGCGTTGATCACGATCGAGACGTCCGCACGCGTTGCCGCCTCGACGAGGCACTGCACGCCCTCGACCCACCCCGGATGCGGGGTCGCGCCGTTGGTGCACACGCCCACGTAGGTGGGACTGAATTCCGACGCCTGCATCGCCAGCAGCTCGGTGTTCGCGAACGCGGTGAGCGCCGCAACGCGGAAGCGGTCGCGATGGCGCGCGAGCACACGCAGCGCCGTCGTGCCGACCGAGCCGGTCGAGCCGAGCACTGCAACGCCGCGGGTGGTCATCGGTTCACGAAAAGGAGCACATGCGGAAAGGTGAACAGAAAGTAGGCCACTGGGAGGGCGAACAGCATTCCGTCGATCCGATCGAGCACTCCGCCGTGCCCCGGGAGCAAGTGCGAGCTGTCCTTCACGCCACCTTCCCGCTTGAGCAGCGACTCCACCAGGTCACCGATCTGCACCGACACACCGATCGCCGCGCCGAGCACAAGCGCGACACCCGTGCGGATCCCGAGACTCGCGTACGGCACGAGCACCCAGTGCGCGTACGCCCAGCTCGCGAGCATGCAAAACACCAACGCGCCGATCGCGCCTGCTCTCGTTTTTCCCGGGCTCACAGACGGCATCAGCTTCGTGCGCCCGAGCGCCCGCCCCACGAAGTAGCCCGCGGTATCCGAAATCCACGTGAGGACGAACGGAAAGAACACGAGCGCACTGCCCGCGCGTGCCGTCACCACGTAGTTGTGATAGCGGAGCGCATACGCGAAGGACAGGAAACCGGCGGTATACAGCACACCGAGCAAAGTCACCGCGACGGCGCCGAGCGGGTGTTGATCCGACGGACGCCGGAAGAGCGCAAGCGCGAACAGTGCGATGATGATGATGGCGCCGAGCGCGATCTCCGGCGGAACGAAGCGCCCAAGGCGAAAGTAGTGGACGCCGATCGGCAGCAGAAACGCGAGCGCCGTTCCCGTGCGCGCCAGCGGCGAGTAGCCGCCCGCCGTCGCGATCCCGTAGAGCTCGCGCGCCGCGAGCGCCGAGACGAGGCCCAGCGTCACCGCGAACACCACGCCTCCGACGTACACCACGCCGATGACCAGCGGGATCGCGATGACGGCGACCAGCACCCGCGCCGCGAGATTCGAGAGCGCCACTATGCGGTGACGCGGCCGAAGCGGCGGTCGCGCCTCTGGAAGTCGAGGATCGCCTCGTACAACTCCTGCTTCCGAAAATTCGGCCAGAGCACGGGCGACATGTACAGCTCGGTGTACGCGAGCTGCCAGAGCAGAAAATTCGAGATGCGCTGCTCGCCCGAGGTACGAATCAGCAGGTCGGGATCCGGAATGCCGGCGGTGTACAGTCGCTCGGCGATGGCGTCCTCATCGATGTCCTCCGCGCGCACGCGCCCCGCACGCACGTCCTCCGCGAGCAGCTGGGCGGCGCGCACGAGCTCCGCGCGGCTGCCGTACGAGATGAAGAGATTGAGAAGCAGCCCGTGGTTGTGAGCCGTCGTCTCGATCAACCGCGTCGCGGCCGCGGCCGCCGCCGGAGTCAACCGCGCGAGATCGCCAAGCACCTGCACGCGCACCCCCTGCTGGGCGAGCTCCTCCGCCTCGCGCGCGATGTACTCCTCGAGCAGTGACATGAGTGCCTGCACCTCGGTCACCGGCCGCTGCCAGTTCTCCTGCGAGAACGCGAAGAGCGAGAGCACCTCGGCGCCGGCCTCGATTGCCCCCTCGACCACTTCGCGCACCGACTTCATTCCGGAGCGATGGCCGAGCGGACGCGGAAGGTTGCGCTCGCGCGCCCAGCGTCCGTTGCCGTCCATGATGATCGCGATGTGGCGCGGGATAGAGCCGTTCTCGCGAATCCGTGCGAGCATCTCCGGCGCCTTCATCGCGCGACCTGCGGGCTGCCGAAGAGCATCGTCATCGCGAGCGGACCTACACTTCCATGATTTCGGCTTCCTTCGACTTCAGCATCTCCTCGAGCTTCGCGATGTGCTCGTCGTGCAGCTTCTGCAGCTCCTTGTCGGCCTGCTTCTTGTCGTCCTCGGGAGCCTTGTCGAGCTTCTTGATCGAGTCCCGCGCCACCGTTCTCGCGTGTCGCACGCCGATGCGCCCTTCCTCGGCCAGCCGGTGCACGACCTTCACGAGCTCCTTGCGGCGATCTTCGTTGAGCGCCGGCAGCGGTACGCGGATCACGCCGCCCTGGCTCATTGGGTTGAGGCCGAGATCGGAGTCGCGGATGGCCTTCTCGATCGCCTGGGTCAGCCCCTTGTCCCACGGGGTGATCGTGAGCAGGCGAGCCTCGGGAGCCGAGACGCTGCCCACCTGCGCGATCGGCATCGACTGTCCGTATGCATCCACGCGGATCGTGTCGAGCAGCGTGGTCGACGCCTTGCCGCTTCGAATCGATGAGAACTCCTTGCGCGAGCTCTCGAGCGCCTTGTCCATTCCCGCGCGCGCGTCTTTCACGAATTGCTGAATCGTGCTCATTGGACGAGTGTGCCCACCCGATCGCCGCGAATCGCGCTGGCGACGGAGCCCGGGCGTTGAATGTTGAGGACGATGAGCGGCATTTTGTTCTCGCGACAGAGCGTAATCGCCGTCTGATCCATGACCCCGAGCTCGTCGCGGATGATGTCCTTGTAGGCGAGCGTCTCGTACATCGTGGCGGTCTTGTCCTTCTTCGGGTCCGCGGAATAGATGCCGTCGACACTCGTCGCCTTGATGATGACGTCGGCCTTCATCTGAATACCCCGCAGCACCGCCGCGGTGTCCGTCGAGAAGTACGGATTGCCGGTGCCGCCGGCGAAGATGACGACGCGCCCTTTATCGAGATGCCGCTGCGCGCGGCGTCGGATATAGGGCTCCGCGATCTCTTCCATGCGGATCGCGGTCATGACGCGCGTGTCGATGTTCTTCTTCTCCAGGACGTCCTGCATCGCGAGCGCATTGATGACCGTGCCGAGCATTCCCATGTAGTCGGCGCCGACGCGGTCCATTCCCATTTTCGAGAGCTGCGCGCCGCGAACGATATTGCCGCCACCGATCACGACGCCGACGCGAGTCCCCATCGCAACGACGTCCTTGATCTCCTCTGCGAGGCGATCGAGGACGTCGAAGTCGAAACCGGTGACGCGCTCTCCGGCGAGTGCCTCGCCGGAGAGCTTGAGCAGGACGCTCGAGTATTTGAGCGGCGGCACGCTGGCGATTACTCCTGCCCCAGCTGAAAGCGGACGAAGCGCTTCACCACGATGTTCTCTCCGACTTTCGCGGAGAGCTCCTTCACGAGGTCGCCGATGGTCTTCTTGTTGTCGCGGACGTACTGCTGCGACATGAGCGTGTGCTGCTTATAGAACGAGTCGACCTTGCCCTGCACGATCTTCTCGCGCAGCGACTCGGGCTTGCCGCTTTCGGCGAACTGCTGCTCGGCGATGCGACGCTCGCGCTCGACCTCGGCCGCCGGGATGCCGTCGCGATCGACGGCGAGCGGCGACGCGCTCGCGATGTGCAGCGCGATCTCGCGCACGAGCTCCTTGAACTCGTCGGTGCCGGACACGAAGTCCGTCTCGGAGTTCACCTCGACGAGCACGCCCACCTTGCCGTTGTGGTGGATGTAGCTGCCGACGCGCCCCTCGCTTGCGGTGCGATCCGAGCGCTTCTCGGCCTTCGCGATGCCCTTGGCGCGCAGGAGCTCACCCGCCTTCTGCATGTCGCCGCCAGCCTCCTCCAATGCCCGCTTCGCGTCCATCATGCCCGCGCCGCTCTTCTGGCGAAGCTCCTGGACGTGCTTTGCTGTAAACGCAGTTGTGGTAGCCATGTTCAATCCTTCACGCTTGTCAGCGTGTTCTGGTCTCGGGCGGCCGCAGATCCCCGCTTGGGCCGCAACAATCATGTCGCTTCACGAGAACGCCGCCGGCGGGGCCGGCGGCGAACTCAGTTTACGTCCTAGGCGGGCCGGACACTACTCCGGCGCAACCTCACTCACTCCGCTGCAACCTCTTCGGCCGGCGGCGCTCCAGCTTCCGGCGCCTCCGCAGCCTGTCCACCGACGTTCAGGCGAGCCGCGATCGCTTCGGGCTTCGCGCGGCGACGCGGGCGGCGACGGCGACGCTTCTCGCCTTCATCTGCGGGCTCGGTACCGCGATCGGAGCTGTACGTCGTCTGCCCCTCTTCACCCTCTTCGGATTCTTCGCGCTTCGGCGCCTCGCGGCGGGCCTCGGCGATCGTGTCCGCAATCGCCTTCGTGATCAGCTCGACCGAGCGGATCGCATCGTCGTTGCCGGCGATCGGCACGGAGATGAGATCGGGATCGGCGTTGGTGTCGACGATGGCGACGATCGGCAGCTGCAGCTTGTTCGCCTCCGTGACGGCGATCTTTTCCTTCTTCGAATCCACGATGAAGAGCAGTCCCGGGAGGCGTCCCATGTTCTTGATCCCCGAGAGGTACTTGTTCAGCTTGTCGCGCTCGCGGGACATCATGAGCTGTTCTTTCTTCGTGTAGTTCTGGAAATCGCCGCCCTCTTCGCTGCCGGCCTCGAGATCCTTCAAGCGGCGCACCTGCTTCTTCACCGTCTGGAAGTTCGTGAGCATGCCGCCCAGCCAGCGCTCGGTGACGTACATCGCGCCGCAACGCTCGGCCTCGGCCTGCACGATCCCCTTCAGCTGGCGCTTGGTGCAGACGAACAGAATGTTCTCACCGCGCAGCACCGCATCGCGCACGAGCTTCTGGGCGAGCTCGAGCTGGCGCAGGGTCTTCTGCAGATCGATGATGTGGATCCCGTTGCGCTCGGCGAAGATGTAGCGGCGCATCTTCGGATTCCAGCGGCGGGTCTGGTGTCCGAAGTGGACACCGGCTTCGAGCAGTTGATCGAGGTTGGGCAGAGTCATGAGTACTGGTAATCCCTTCGGGTTGTGTCGGCCGCTCCCGTCATCGTTGCGATCGACCGCTCGTGGCGGCACCCGATGCAACTCGGAGAGCGTGAAAGATTCGCGACGCGCGGAAGATGCGCATCGCGATGCTGCAACCGCTTACCGCTTCGAGAACTGGAACCGCTTGCGAGCCTTCGGACGACCCGGCTTCTTGCGCTCGACCGAACGCGCATCGCGCGTCATGAGGCCGAGGTCACGCAGCTTGCGACGATGCGTCTCATCCATCACGACCAACGCGCGCGAAACAGCGAGGCGCAACGCGCCGGCCTGTCCGCTCTGTCCGCCGCCTTCGAGCTTCGCCTTCACATCGTAACGGCCGAGAGTATCCGTGGCCGTGAACGGCTGCTGAATCGCCGACACGAGCGTCGGACGAGGGAAGTAATCGCCGAGCGTACGGCCGTTCACATCCCACTTGCCGGAACCGGCGCGGATGTAGAGACGGCAGACCGCTTCCTTCCGGCGCCCGATCGTGTGCGTAATCCCTTCGGCCATTACTTGCTCTCGCTCTGACTGAGTTTGAGGACGGTGGGCTGCTGAGCCGCGTGCGGATGATCCGCATCCGCGTACACTCGCAGCTTGAGGCGCAGTACCTGACGTCCCAGTGCGGTCTTCGGAAGCATGCCGTACACGGCCTTCTCGATCACGCGGTCCGGGTGCTTGGCGATCATGGTCGCGAACGGCGTGAACCGCTCGTGTCCCATGTAGCCCGTGTGATGGAAGTAGCGCTTCTGCTCCGCCTTCCGACCCGTGACGCGAACCTTGGACGCGTTGATGACGATGACGCTGTCGCCCGTATCCATGTGCGGCGTAAACATCGGCTTGTGCTTGCCGCGTATGATCTGTGCGACTTCGGTCGCGAGTCGTCCGAGCACCATTCCCTCGGCGTCGACGATGAACCAGCGGTGCTCGATGTCGCTCGGTGTAGCGGTGTAAGTTCTCATGTGCGTCGAAAGGGCATGCAGGTGGCCTGCGCTCGCAACTGGGAGCGCGGCCGCCAACTAGGTGTTTGGGACAGACTCTTAAGCTACGAAAGGAGTTAGCCGTTGTCAACGCATGCGCGAAGGGTCGTCGTCGTGGCCTGCGCGGCGCTGCTCGGAGTCGCCGGGTGCGGTCATCCGGTGAGCGAGAAGCTCGCCGACGTCTGCTTCGGGTATTCGGTGGTCCAGCACGTCGTTTTGGTGGTGGACACGTTGACCCCTCGGGTCGGCCCGGACGCGCAGAAGCTCATTGGCAAGTCGTATCCGGTCACCATCAATCTCCACACGCTCTTGAACCACCGCCGCTGCGAGGAGAATAGCGGAGAGGGCGCCGTGCTCGGCTACCTTCCTGACGTGCTGACCGCGGCCGTGGCGACCCGGAAGCAGGTCATGCGATGGTACGTCGAGGGGACAACGCTGCGGGTGGATCTCAACCCCGGCGTGATCGACAACGATCTCAACTTCTCGCTACCGCTGGACGGCAGAGCGGGCCGGTGGTCGCTCGCGCACCTGAGCGGTGAGGTTGGATTCGGGCGACTGCTGCGGGATAGCACCGCGGCGCGCTGACGCTACTCGAGCTCGACGAGCAGGGCGCCCTTCTCCACCGCGGCGCCCACCGTGACGTGCACGGCGCGCACCGTCCCCGCGGCCTGGGCGCGCAGCTCGTTCTCCATCTTCATCGCCTCCATCACGACGAGCCCGTCGCCAGCGGCGATCGTGTCGCCGACCTTCACGCGCAGCTGCACGATCAGTCCGGGCATGGGTGCGCGGAGCGGCGCGGGCCCCGCGGGCTTGGCGACCGACGCCTGCATGTCGCGGATCGCGCGCGCGCGGGAATCGAGAGCTTCGGCGTCGTACCGATATCCGTCGAGCCAGAGGCGGTAGCGGCCGCGCGCCACGCGCTCGCGCAGGACCATTCGGTGCACCTCGTCGTTCACGTTCAGGATGCGCACGGGGGTTCCGGCCACGCGCTGCATCGACGCCCGATACTTGACTCCGTCAACTATCGCTTCTCCATGCTGCACATCGACCGTGTAGCGCTGGCCGTTGACCTCGACGACGTAGATCATTCCGACAGCGGCACGAGCTCACACACGCTTTCGACGTGTGCCGTCTGCGGGAACATGTCGTAGGCGCGGAGCGACGCGATGCGGTAGCGCGGCATCCGCGCGAGATCGCGCGCGAGCGTGGCCGGATTGCAGCTGACGTACACGATGGCGCGCGGTGCCGGATCGCTCTGCTCGAGCTGCTCGGTCACGCGCCCATCGACTCCGGTGCGCGGCGGGTTCAGCACGACGACATCCGCGGGCAGGAGCGACGAGAGCACCTCCTCTACCTTGGCCGAGATCGCGGTCGATCCGGCGGGGAGCCGCACCGCCGCGTGCGACGACGCGTCGGAGTCCAGCTCGATCGCTTGCACGCGCACGCCCGTGCGCGCGAGGGCGAGCGCGAGCTCGCCTGCGCCGGAGTAGCCATCGATGACGCTCTCCGGCTCGTGCGAGAGCACGCGCGCGAGCACGTACTCGTGCATTCGCCTGGCGACCGGCGCGTTCACCTGCGCGAACGATGCGCCGAGTGCGTTGGAATCTCCGCGATGCTGCATCAACCGGCGGCGCTTCTTCTCTGGGATCCACCAGAGGGCCGCGAGCGATGCCACGGACTCGAAGAATCGCGGCGCCTCGGGCCACACATCGCCGCCCTCGAGCACGAACGTGGCGCCGCTCTCGTCTATGCGCACCGCGCCGCGCAGCGTGGACGCAACCGGCAGCAGTGCCTGGGTCGCCATGATCTGTCGCCAGATCTCGACGACGCGTTCGTCCGTGATCGGACAGTCGTTCAGCGCGAAGACCTTTCGAGGCGAGTCGTATTGATGAAGACCGGCGATCCAGCGCGCGCCGCTCCGCTGCATCGCCAGCGTGAGCTTGCGGCGGTAGCGCCACTGCTGCGGGCTGGGCTCGACCTCCGGTTTCTCGATCGCACGCTTCCCAATGCGTACGATCGCGTCGCGAATAATCTCGCTCTTCGCCTCGAGCTGCGCACCGTATTCCATGTGCTGCAGCTGGCAGCCGCCGCACTTGTCGGTGGTGTAGTGCGGGCACGGCGGCTCGACGCGGCTCGGCGCGGGCTTCTCGAGGCGCACGAACTCCGCGCGCGCGAACGACCCGCGCATCGCGATGTCGACCACGCCGACGTCGCCCGGCGCAGAACGCGGCACGAACACCACGAACCCCTCCGCGCGCGCCACGCCGTCGCCGCCGGCGGCAATCGATTCGACGGTCACGGAGACCGACGCCATCAGCGCTGCCTCAGCCCGTCGCGGAGTCCTGCATTGCGCCACGCATCGTCGCTGTTCTCGCCACTCGCCGACGGAGCGCCGCTCGCACCCGAGCGCCTGAGCCGCCCCGCGCGCTCGCTCTCGGCCAACAGCGCCGCCGCGATCGCAACCGCGATCTCGCCCTCGGGCGTGGCGTCCCCCGCGGTGAGCGAGGGAAGCCGGCGCTCGAGCCATTGGATGTCGATTGCGCCGCGCTGGAATTCGGGATCGTCCATCACACGCAGATGAAAGTCGCGCGACGTCTCGACGCCGACGATGGTCAGCTCGAGCAGCGCTCGCCGCATGCGCGCGATCGCCGCGTCGCGCGTGTCCGCCCACACGATGAGCTTCCCGAGCAGCGGATCGTAGTGCAGCCCGATCTCGCTTCCCGCACCGACGCCGCCATCCCAGCGCACGCCCGGGCCGCCGGGGACGCGCAGGAACGAGATCGTGCCGGTCGATGGAAGAAAGTCGTTGCCCGCATCCTCGCTCGTGATGCGACACTCGATCGCCCACCCGTGCGGATCCTCGAGCATCGGCGCGGACGGAAGCCGTTCGCCAGCCGCGATGCGGACCTGCCACTGCACGAGATCGAGCCCCGACACGAGCTCGGTGACGGGATGCTCCACCTGCAGCCGCGTGTTCATCTCGAGGAAATAGAAATTGCCGCTCGCATCGAGCAGGAATTCGCACGTGCCCGCATTCACGTAGCCGGCAGCCTTCGCCATTCGCACCGCCGTGTCCCCCATTCGCCTGCGCAGTTCCGGCGTCACCGCCACGCTCGGCGCTTCCTCGATCATCTTCTGATGCCGTCGCTGGATCGAGCACTCCCGCTCGCCGAGCGAGTGCAGGGTGCCGTGCGTGTCGCCAAGCACCTGGATCTCGACGTGGCGGGGACCCGCGATGTACTTCTCCACGTACACGGCATCGTCGCCGAACGAGGTCATCGCCTCGCGTTTCGCGCTCTCGAGCGCAGCGGCGAGCTCCGCGGAGGAGCGGACGATGCGCATCCCCTTCCCTCCGCCGCCCGCGGACGCCTTGAGTAGCACGGGATAGCCGAGGCGCTGCGCTACGGACTCGGCCTCTCGCACATCGCGGAGCGGCTCCGTGGTGCCCGGCACCACCGGCACGTTTGCGGTCGCGGCCAGTGCGCGCGCAGCGGTCTTGCTCCCAACGGCCGCGATCGCCGACGCCGGGGGCCCGATGAACACGAGCCCCGCATCCGCGACATCGCGCGCGAAGTGCTCGCGCTCGGAGAGAAAGCCGTACCCCGGATGGATGGCCTGCGCGCCCGTCCGCTTCGCCGCCGCGATGAGTTTGTCCCCGCGGAGATAGCTCTCACGCGAGGGCGCCGCCCCGATGTTCACCGCCTCGTCGGCCTCTCGCGTGTGGGGAGCCGACGCGTCGGCATCGCTGAACACCGCCACCGATCGGACGCCCAGCTCGCGACACGCACGAACGATGCGAAGGGCGATCTCGCCTCGGTTCGCGATGAGGATCTTATCGAACACCTAGCTCTCCCTCGGCGGCGGCCAGGATGTCGCCCATGGGTGCACGCTGGAACTGCGTGCTGCCGACAAAGCTGTAGCGAAGCCTCCCAGATCCATCGATGAGAAAGGAGGCCGGATGTGCGCTGTTGAACGCGTCGATGCCGAGCGGGTGCCACACGCCGAAGGCTTTCACGACCTTGCGATCGCCGTCGCACAAGATGGGAAAGCGATAGGGTGTGTCGAGCTTTTCGAGCGACATGCGCACGCGATACCACGCCTGCGCGAGCACCGCGGCCACGCGAATCTCCGCCGCCTCGAGTGTCGCGAGCGCGCCTTCGAGCTCGGTCAGTTGGCGACGGCAGCTGGGGCACCACATGCCGCGATGGAAGACGAGCAGCAGCCCGCGATGTCCGGCGAGGAGCGTCTCGAGGTCGAAGGTGCTGTCCGACACGGCGTCGCGCAGCTGAAAGGGCGGAACACGGTCGCCCAAGCGAAGCGTGCTGCTCGGACGCGGCATCAGAGCGGGATGTTCCCGTGCTTCCGGGGCGGATTCGTGTCGCGTTTGGCGCGCATCGTCTCGAGTGCGTCGATGAGGCGCGGCCGCGTGTCGCGCGGGTCGATGATGTCGTCGAGGTAGCCCCGCGACGCGGCGATGTATGGGTGCGCGAACTGCTCCCTGTACTCGGCCACCCTGGCGTCCATCGCGACCTCGGGATCGTCGCTCTCGGCGATCTCGCGCTTGAACAGAATCTCCACCGCGCCCTTCGGGCCCATCACCGCGATCTCGGCGGTGGGCCACGCGATGTTAAAGTCGCCGCGAATGTGCTTGCTGCTCATCACGTCGTACGCTCCGCCGTAGGCCTTGCGGGTGATCACGGTGAGCTTCGGTACCGTGGCTTCGCAATACGCGTAAAGCAGCTTGGCACCGTGCCGGATGATTCCGCCATGCTCCTGACTCACTCCCGGCAGGAATCCCGGCACGTCCTCGAACGTGATGATCGGAACGTTGAACGCGTCGCAGAAGCGAATGAAGCGCGCGGCCTTGATCGATGCCGGAATGTCGAGTACGCCCGCCAGCACCGCGGGCTGATTCGCCACGATGCCGACGCCGTGGCCGCCGAGATGCGCGAAGCCGCAGAGAATGTTTCCGCCGTAGTCGCGATGCACTTCGAGAAACTCGCCGTCATCCACGACGCGACGCAACACGTCGTGCATGTCGTACGGCTTGTTCGGATTGTCGGGTACGATGTCGAGCAGCGATTCGTCGCGCCGGTCGCGCGGATCGGTACCGCTCCCGCGCGGCGGCTCCGCGAGATTGTTCGACGGAATGAATCGGAAGAGATCGCGAATCTGCTGTAGACACGCGATCTCGGAATCGCAGGCGAAGTGCGCGACCCCGGACACCGACGCGTGCGTGTCCGCGCCGCCGAGCTCCTCCATCGTCACGTCTTCGTGCGTCACGGTCTTCACGACGTTCGGACCGGTGACGAACATGTACGACGTGCCGCGCACCATGTAGACGAAATCGGTGATCGCGGGCGAGTAGACCGCGCCGCCCGCGCACGGACCGAGAATCGCGGAGATCTGCGGGACCACTCCCGAGGCGAGCGTGTTGCGGAGGAAGATGTCGGCGTAGCCGCCGAGTGACACGACACCCTCCTGGATGCGCGCTCCGCCCGAGTCGTTGAGCCCGATCATCGGCGCGCCGTTCCGCACGGCGAGGTCCATCACCTTGCAGATCTTCTCGGCGTGCGCCTCGGACAGTGAGCCGCCGAAGACGGTGAAGTCCTGCGAGAAGACGTAGACGAGCCGGCCATCGATGCGTCCATAGCCAGTGACGACGCCGTCCCCGAAGATGCTCGAATCGCCGTCGGCGCTCGCGGCGGAGCGCGACGTGACGAAGCGGTCGAGCTCGACGAAGCTGCCGTCGTCGAGCAGGAGGTCGAGGCGCTCGCGCGCGGAGAGCTTCCCTTTCGCGTGCTGCGCGGCGAGGCGCGCCGCTCCTCCGCCCACCTCGGACGATGCCCGGTGGCGCTCGAGGAGCTCGAGTTTCTCTCGCATCGTCATGGAGTGGGAAAGTAGCGCCGCGGCGGGCGGGTATCCAGCGGCGCCGATCAGCGATCTGGCTTGCCAGATGTTGCGGCGCGTATTGCAACGCAGGGAATGCCGAGGTTAGTATCTGACGCAGACGACCGAGGCGATGCGCCGCATCGGAGACAAGCACTCCCACCATCTCATCTACACGAAGAGCATGCTCCGGCCACTCGAGACGGCACTGTTGTTCATGATTGCCGCAACCACAACGGGAAGCGCGATGGGCGCGCGAGCAGTCAGCGGGACGTGTGCGCCCAGGGACGCGAGAAGCGATCGCCTCATTGCGAACTTCAAGGCTTTTGTCGGCAAGACGGATATGGGCGGTACAGTGGAGAAGACGACGATGGGTGTTGCGAATGTAACTCCATCGCAGGTCGCTCTGGTGACGGACAAGGCGGTATGCACGAAGGCGGCAGCGGCCTTCGACACGAAACAACTGCAGAAGCGCTCGAGTTATGCGCTATATGTCGTGACCCTTGGTTCGTCCTACGGCGTGGAGGACACCAGGATGCTCCAGGCCGGTTTCGAAACCGCCGATGTATTCGACGGCAACTGGAAGTACATAGGCGTCAGACAAATCCAATAGCTGGACTGGCTCACGATCGGAACGGAATTCCGAGCGCCTGCGATCACGAAGCAAAAGCGCCCCGCCAAATCTCTTCGGCGGGGCGCCTTCGTTTACAACCACGCAGTTACTCGATCGAGTCCACGTCCTCGTCCATGTTGATCGCCGGAAGCGCGTTCTCCTCGTCCATCGGAATCACCTTCGACGGCGTCTCCGGACGCGGCGGCTGATCCTCCGGCACGTTCGTGACCGTCAGCACGATCCGGCGATGAATCGGGTCGACCTCGAGCACGCGCATGTCGAACTTCATTCCCTCGTACACATCGTCCGCGGGATTGATGACCGGCTTCCCGAGATTCAGCTGCGAGATCGGAACGAACCCTTCGATGTCGTTGCCGATGTCGACGACCACGCCCTTGTCCATCAACCGGACGACGGTGCCGCTCACATCGGTGTTCACCGGATAGCTCTCGCCGATGCTCAGCCACGGATCCTCGATCGCCTGCTTGAGTCCAAGCGAGATCCGCTTGTTCTCGGCGTCGATATTGAGGATGACGACGTCCACCGCGTCACCCTTCTTCACGACCTCCGACGGATGCTGCACGCGCTTCGTCCAGCTCATGTCGGAGATGTGGATCAGCCCATCGATGCCCGGCTCGATCTCGACGAACGCTCCGAAGCTCGTGAGGTTGCGCACCTTGCCGTTGATCCGTGTGCCCACCGGATACTTGTACGGCAGCACGACCCACGGATCCTGTTCCGTTTGCTTCATGCCGAGCGAGATCTTCTCCTCGTTCGGATCGACCTTGAGCACCACCGCCTCGATCACTTCGCCGATCGACACGAGCTTCGACGGGTGACGGACGTTGCGCGTCCAGCTCATCTCGCTGATGTGCACCAGTCCTTCGATGCCCGGCTCGAGCTCGATGAACGCGCCGTAATTCGTGATCGAAACGACCTTCCCTTGAACCCGCGTGCCGACTGGATACTTCTCGGCCACGTCCTTCCAGGGATAGCTCTGGAGCTGCTTCAGCCCGAGCGAGATGCGCTCGCGCTCCCAATCGATGTCGAGAATCTTGACCTCGAGCTCCTGCCCGATGTGCACCAGCTCGGACGGATGCGAGATGCGCCCCCACGACATGTCGGTGATGTGAAGTAGTCCGTCCACGCCGCCGAGATCGATGAATGCGCCGAAGTCCGTGATGTTCTTCACGACGCCCTTCCGCACCTGATCCTTCTGGAGCTCCTTCATCAGCTTCTCGCGCTTGCCCGCCCGCTCGACCTCGAGGATCACGCGGCGCGAGACGACGATGTTCCGCCGGCGCTTGTTGAGCTTGATGATCTTGAATTCGTACTTCTGACCGAGAAGCTCGTCGATGTTCGGAACGCGACGGAGCGCGATCTGCGAACCCGGAAGGAATGCGTCGACGCCCATGAGGTCGACGACCACGCCACCCTTGATCTTCTTGACGAGCGTGCCTTCCACCGGTTGATCGGTTTCGTACGCCTGACGGATGCGCTCCCACACGCGCATAAAGTCGGCTTTCTTCTTCGAAAGAACGACCGAGCCTTCTGCATCCTCGAGATGCTCGAGCAGCACCTCGACCTCGTCACCTGGCTTGAGGTCGGGATGATCCTTGAACTCTTCGAGCGGGACCGCGCCCTCGGACTTGAAGCCGATGTCGAGGATGACCATGTTGTCCCGGATCTCCAGGACCTTGCTCTTGACTATCTCGCCTTCATCGATCGACGCGAGTGTTCCCGCGTACAACTCGATCATCTCCGCTTCCTGCTCGGGCGTGTACTCGTCTTCGTCCCACCGATTGTCGCCGTGGGCGAGAAGGCGCAGCTGCCCCTTCTGCTGGTCGCGCTGCGAGAGCGTCGCTGTTGGGGAGGTCTCTTCTTCTAGGTCAGGCATACGATTGCGATTCTCCTAAACCGCGGGATTTTTAGGCTCGCCGCGACGAGTCGAAAGTGTGGATGAAAAATACCGACGCCCAAAGACGCGCGTTGCGATCGCGACGCGCGAACTGGGTCGGGCTCGAATCGTTGTATTCGAAGAGGTAAAGCTAGCAGCGACGGGCGTTTATGGCAACTGAGCGACGGTTGCTTCTCAACGACGCGGCGGGGACCCAGTCGCGGGCCTGCCCTCGAGGAAAATTCCCGCCAGCGACACGATCCGCTCGACCTGCTCGGCCTGGGTCAAATAGGTCGTGTCGATGAGGATCGCATCTTTGGCCTGCACCGTCTGCGTGGCGTCGCGTGCGTCGCGCTGAACCAGACGCTCGGTCTCATCCGCGATCTCGGCGTCCGACGGCGCGCGCCCGTGGCGCTGCGTGAGACGCCGGCGCGCGCGCTCCCACGGGTCGGCGATGAGAAAAACCTTCAGGTCCGCGTCGGGAAAGACCACGGTGCCGATATCGCGGCCATCGACCACCACGTCCCGCCCCTCCGCGGCCAGGCGCACGTTCGTATTCACCCACTGTCGCACGCCCTTCATCTGCGCCACGCGCGAGACATGGCGCGTGACCCCGGGCGCGCGGATCAACTCCTCCATGTCGCCGCCCTTCCAGACCGGCGCAAACGAGTGCTGCTCGGGGCGCAGCGATATCTCAGGGAGCCCGGCGAGCACGGCCGCCTCGTCGAACTCCTCGCTTCCGCGCGCGATCGCGACCGCCGTCGCGGCGCGATAGAGCGCGCCGGAGTCGATATGGCGAAAGCCCAATCGTTGCGCGACCCATTGCGCCGTCGAGGACTTTCCGGACGCCGCGGGTCCGTCGATCGCGACGACGAGCGAGCCGCGCGAGCTCCGAACGCGGGGGGACGAGGGAGGCGTTGGGACGCTCATCTATCTCCTCGCGCTGCTCGCGGCGAAACCGCGCGCGACGCGCGCGAGATCGTCCCAGAATGCCGGATACGAGACGGCGACGCACGCCGGATCATCGATCTCGATCTCGTTGCCGGGGAGCGCACCGAGCACGCCGAACGCCATCGCGATGCGATGATCGCCGTGCGTGCGCACGAGCCCGCGCAGCGGCCCGCTCGATCCATCGACGATGAGTCCATCGGGGCGCTCCTCGGCCGTGGCGCCGATCGCCCGGAGATTCGAGACGACCGTCGCAATGCGATCGCTCTCCTTCACCCGCAGCTCTTCGGCCCCGCCGATCACCGTCGTTCCGCGCGCCCGCGAGCCGACGCAGGCGAGCAGCGGGAGCTCGTCGATCATCGACGGAACCTGCTGAGCGCCTACCATCACGGCGTGGAGCTCGGAGCACGACCCGCGAATGCTTCCCGTCGGCTCGCCGCCCTGCTCCGGCTCCTCCGCGATGTGCACGTCGGCGCCCATCGCGCGAAGCACGTCGAAGAAGCCGATGCGCGTGGGATTGAGGCAGACGTTCGGCACCACGATCGGAGCCGACCGGGACAGGACGGCGAAGGCGATGAGAAAGGCGGCGGATGACGGATCCGCCGGAACGCGTATGTCGAGCGGGGCCAGCTCACCGACGGGCGCGACGCGCACGCGGGTGCCGTCGATCTCGACCTGCGCGCCGAGCGCGCGCAACATGCGCTCGGTGTGGTCGCGCGACCGCGAGGGCTCCGTCACCTCCACCTCCACTCCGCCGACGACTCCCGCGAGGAGGATCGCGCTCTTGATTTGCGCGCTTGCAGTTTCGGATGTCCACGCGATCGACCGCAGCGCGCCGCCTTGGATCACCATCGGCAACCCATCGCCGGACTCGAGCTCGACGCGCGCTCCCATCGCGATGAGCGGCCGAGCGACGCGCCGCATCGGCCGACGGCTGAGGCTCGCGTCGCCGATGAAACGCGTGCGGAAGGCGCAC
>DATCPC010000170.1:0-6139 GCA_036564355.1 Gemmatimonadaceae bacterium
GTGCGCCGCTGTTAGCGGCCGCGCCGGGGTACGACGTGGTACTTGATCGACTCCTCGCTCGTGAGCTCCTCGAGTGCGCGCGTCGTGAGCTTCTTCTCGTGAATGTCGGAGCTCATGCGCGGGAACTCGTTTAGAATGCGCGCGTACTTCGCCGCGACGAGAACGCCGAGGTACTTGTTGGCCGCGTGCTTCGCGACCTCGATCGGAGTGAAAACCTGCATCTAATGCTCCTCGCTTTGAGTGTCCAGCTCTTGTTCCAGCCGCTCGATGATCGAGCGTACATCCCGTTCGACGTTTTGTAATCGCTCCCTGCTCAGCCCTTCCGCATCGATGATGCGGGACACGCTGGCCGCGGCGCGATCCTGGTCGTCGTTCACTACCACGTATTGATATCGTTGCACTGCTTGCAGCTCCACGAGTGCGCTCAGCAGTCGCCGCTTGAGCGTTTCCCGCGTTTCCGTTCCCCGCCCGCGCAGCCGGTCCAGGAGTACCTCGCCCGACGGCGGAAGCACGTACACGAGCACCGACTCCGGGAACGCATTCCGGAACTGCATCGCACCCTGGACGTCGATGTCCATGATGACGTGCTGTCCCAGCTTCAACACTCGTTCGACCTCGGACCGCAACGTTCCGTACAGATTCCCGTGCACCTGCGCCGTTTCCGCGAACTCACCGCGCTGTTGCCGCGCGAGGAATTCGCCGGTGGACAAAAAGTAATAGTCCTGCCCCTCCAGCTCATCACCGCGCGGCAGCCGCGTCGTACACGACACCGAGTATCCCACATCGCCGCGCACCTCGAGCAGCCGCCGCGCAATCGTCGTCTTCCCACCACCCGACGGCGCCGAGAGGATGACCGGGAACATCTTCATTCGATGTTCTCCACCTGCTCCGCGATCCGCTCCAGCTCCTCCTTCACCGCGACGACGTCGTGCAGCATCGCGGCATCCTTCGACTTGCTGCCCGTGGTGTTCGCTTCCCGAAGCATTTCCTGCAGGAGGAATGCGAGCCGCTTCCCAACCGGTTCCTTCTTACCACTCGAGAGCGTCTCGCGAAACGCCGAAATGTGCGAGCGAAAGCGATCCACCTCTTCGCTGACGTCGAGCCGGTCTGCAAGCAGCGCGATCTCCTGCGCGAGTCGCTGCTGGTCGAGATCCACACCCTCCGCCAACTCCTTCACGGACTTCTTCAGCCGCTCCCGCTCCGCCACGAGTCGCTCCGGCGCGCGCAGTGCAATCCGCCTCAGCGCGCTCTCGACCGTCGTGATGCGCTCCTCGAGGAGCGCTGCCAGCCTCGAGCCTTCCACCTCGCGCATGCGCGTCAAGGCGTCGATCGCCTCGCCGGCCAATTTCTGCACTTCTGCCGGCGTTCCCGCATTCTCCTGGTCGGGCTCCGACGCCAGCACGTCGGGGAAGCGAAGTATCGTCGCCAGATCGACCGGTCCGTCGAGTTGGTGGCGCTGCTGGATCCCCCGCAACAGCTCGGCATAGCGCGCGACCTTCTGCTCGTCGATCTCCTGCATACCAGCCACCGCGCGCTCGATGCGGGCGACCGCAGTAACATGGCCGCGCGCGACGCCTTTCCGAAGCTGCTCGCGGAGCTCTCCCTCCCACTGCGATAGCGCGCTCGGCAGCTTGATGCTGGGATTGAAAAAGCGATGGTTCACCGTTCGCAGCTCGAGCGTCACCTGCTGCGATCCGATTGGGCCTGCTGCGGCCCCGAAGCCCGTCATGCTTCGTATCATGTGGAACCGTGTAAGTTATGACGGGGCAACGAGCTTGTCAATTCCAGAACTGCCAGCGGATGCCATACTCGAGCCGCTGCGTCGGCAGCAGATAGCCGTTCACCTGCTCGACCCTCGTTGGCGATACTCCGGAGTACGAATTGAAATAGATCGTGCAATCGAGGATGTGGAATTCGATCCGCCCCACCAGCGCATGGCTGAACACCGCAACCACGCCATTCGGGTCGGAGAGCGACTCGAAGCTATCAGCCGTCGGAAACATCACGTCCTGCCGGTATTCGTGCGCGATTCCGGCGATCAGTCGAAAGTGCTTCGACGGGAATCGCTGCAGCCACTGGGTGTCGATGTACAGCTCCTCGTGCGACTGCAGCTGCGGACGATAGTAGCCGGGGCTGTCCCAGCGCACGGCCCATACGTTGAGCCCGATGTCGCGCCATATCTTGCCGCGGATGGTCGCGAACGGACCGTTGGCCGCGACCGTGGGCTGGCTCTCGTAGCTTGTGTCGAAGGCGATGAGCCCCGGCACCACCGCACGTGCTCTCCGCCAGATACCGCCGGTGAGCCAGGCCCGGTGCACTCTGATCCCCGCTTCCAGGCGCGCCGAGACCTCGTCTTCGTCGCCAAACGCAGTGCCGCCGTGGCGGCGCGCGATGGTGCCGGAGACCGCGAAAAACGGAAGCGGAGTCAACCGCGCCGACGCCTCCTCTGTGGAGCTGCTGTCCGCACCGCGGCGCTCCGCGTACAACGACAACGCGAGGAGCCGGTGCTCGAAACTGGCGCGCACTTCCGTCGCGCTCATGCCGCCCGTCTGCAGTTTGTGATAGCGCTCGACACCGCCCAGCCGCATCCCCCAGCGCGTGAGTCCGCCCGTGACGATGTACTGCGTGCTCGTTCGCGCCGTATCGGCCGAGTCGACCGGCAGTCCATCCAGCGCACTGAACGGCGAGTGCTCTGTGAAGTTGGAATGCGATACCATCGCCTGCGCCCACGCGCCGCTGTCCGGATCGCCGTAGCCTGCTCGGAAATACATGTCCGCGCGCTTGCGATCCTGTTGAGGAATGGCGGGCTCTAGAAGCGCATTGCCAAGGTCCTGCACCCGCAAGTCCCGAGTCCGATCGGCGTGCAGGTAATACCCGTCGATGCTCCAGTTCTTGCTCGCCCAACCGAGACGCGCGAACAGCGCGAGCTCATTGCCGCCGCCGACAGTTTGATCGGACGATGTGCCGTAGCTCTGTCCGCCCACCTGCAAGATCTCTCCGTGCTGGTAGCGCCTGCCGAAGAACGCGCGATAGAGATTCGTGCGCTGATCGCCCGTGAGCACGTCGATGCGCGTGGACGTCGTCGTGCGCTGCACGGTCCAGGTGCGACAGTAGACGCGGAGCTCGTCGGCGCCGCGCTCGACGGTCACCGCTTCGAGCGACCAAAGCTGAAGCTCGGCGAGATCGAGCGCGCCACCCGAGCGCGGATCGAGGTTGTCGAGCTCCATTCCGTCGAGAAAGACGCGCACGCGTCCGGGATTTCCAGCGTACGCGGCGAATTGCGGCGACGAGATGTTTCCGGTCGTGAGCGTCGTCACGCCGGGAACGAGCTCGAGCAGCTGCGTGAGCGTCAGTGCGCCGGTCGCGAACATCTCCTCGCGATTCCACGTGAACTGATCGCCGACGCCGAGCACCGGCGGCAGCTCCGCGTGCGCGATCGGCGCCTTGATCGTGTCCTTCGGAATCTTGGTCGAGGTGTCGCCCGGGTGGAGACCGAGCACCGTGATGCTGTCGCCGATGACGGTGTCGGTGGATGCCTTGAGCGTATCCGCGCGGCTCTTCAGCGTGTCGGGGCGCACGTGCAGGCTTTCGGGAGGCGCACCGCTAGGGGCCGGCGGTTTCTTCGCACGAACCGAGTCGGGGAGCGGAGTCGTGTCACGCTGTACCTGCTGCGCGCCCGCGCCAGACGCGAAGGCCATCCAGAGCAGCGCCCCCGTGACGCAGCCGCGCCGGAGCGCGGCGACGGAGGTCAGTGTGCCCTCCCCCGTACGAAATCAACGAAGAGGCTCACGGGCACGCCTGTTGGTCCCTTGGGAATGAATCCGAGATCGGTTTCGGAGTATGCGGTGCCGGCGATGTCGAGATGAACCCACGGAAAAGTCTCCGCGAATTCCTTCAGGAACATCGCTGCCGAGATTGCGCCGGCGGCGCGCCCGCCGGTGTTCTTGATGTCGGCGGCGTCCGTGAGGATGAGATCCTTGTAGTCATCGAATAGCGGAAGCTGCCAGCCCGTATCGCCCGACGAGCGGCCCGCCGCGAGCACCTCGTCGATGAGCGTCTGGTCGTTGCCGAATACGCCGCTCGCGGTGTGGCCGAGCGCAACGACGCACGCACCGGTGAGCGTGGCGGCGTCGATGACCGCGGCGGGATCGAAGCGGCGAGCGTACGACAGCACGTCGGCGAGGACGAGCCGGCCCTCCGCATCGGTGTTGACGATCTCGATGAACTTCCCGAGATGACTCTGCACTACGTCACCCGGATTCATCGCCTCGCCGGACGGCATGTTCGTGGTGCTGCCGACAAGTCCGACGACGTTGATCGGCAGGCCGAGCGCGCCGATCGTGTCCATCGCGCCGAGCACGCCGGCGGCGCCGCACATGTCGAACTTCATCGCCTCCATTCCTTGCGCGGGCTTGATCGAGATTCCGCCGGAATCGAAGCACAATCCCTTGCCGACGAGAATCACGGGCTTGCTCCCTGCGGGGCCCTTCTTGTGCTCGAGAACGATGAGCTTAGGATCCTGCGGCGTGCCCTGCGCGACCGCCAGGAACGATCCCATCTTCTCGGCCTTCATCTCCGCGCGCCCGAGCACGGTGACGCTCATGCCGCGACGCTGGGCGATGTCGCGCGCGATCTCGGCGAGAAAATCGGGCGTGCAGATATTCCCGGGGAGCATCGCGAGCTGGCGCGCGAGATTGATGCCTTCGCCGATCGCGACGCCGCGCTGGATGGCGGCGTTCGCGCCGGCTTCATCGGAGACGAGCAGCTGTGCGCTCTCGAGCAGCGCCTTCCGTTCGTCTTCTGGCGGTGCGCTACGAGTGGTGGTGTACTCCCAGAAGCCCATCGTCAGTCCGACGGCGACGGCCTCGAGCGCGGCGTCGCTCTGCTCGTCGGCGAACCAGGCAAGCGACGTGACGCCGACCTTGCGCGCCTGCCGCGAGCCGACGCTCGCCGCGCGGCGCAGCGCGGCGACCATGCTCGCGGGCTTCCCGAGTCCGACGAGAAGCACGCGCTGGGGGCCCTTGGCGCCGCCGGCGAGAAAGAGCGTCTCGTCGCGCGCGCCGCGGAAATCCTTGCGGTCGAGCGAGCGCTTGAGGGAGCCGCCGAGGGCGCTGTCGACCGCGGTGAGGGCGGGCGTGAGCGTGGCGCCCGAGGGGAGCGCGAGAACAAGGAGAGGCGCGTCGGCCGTGTCCGGCTGCGCGCGGCGTGCGGTAACCCGGAATTCCATCGAAGATGCTCCGAACGAAGTGCCCAAGGCGGGACTCGAACCCGCATGGCCCGAAAGCCACTGCATTTTGAGTGCAGCGCGTCTACCAATTCCGCCACTCGGGCGAGTGTAGTGCTACCCCGGTTATTGCGATGTTTCCCCGCGCTCGGGGAGACGGACTTCCGTGCTGCCAAAACGTATGCCCGCGGCCCGTAAGGTTAGCACGGCATGCGGCCTTCGTCTACATCTCGGCGAGCACGCGTCGCACTCGCAGCATTACTTCTGTGCGGCGAGCTCCTTCGTAATTTCGGCCTTCACGGTCACGCGCGTCTCGCCGGCGAGCGCGCGCCGAAGCGTCGCCTTGCCAGCGTCACCACCGATTTGCGCGAGCGTCCGTGCTGCATCGCTCGCGAACAGTGGATCGCCATCGCCGAGGTAGCGGCTGGCGACGGCGATGCCACGCGTCCTGTCCGGCCACTGTGACAGCAGGCGCAGCGCGAGGATGCGTACGCCTCGCGACTCCTTCACGGCGGCCATCGATTCGATTGCATCCAGTCCCGCCGCGTCGGGCTTGCGGAGGAGTCGCATTGCCGCCGCCGTGCGCACGCCCTCCGAGCCGCCGCGCGCGATCCGGTCGAGCAGGAGCGGCGTTCCCTGCGGCGCGATCGATGGGTCGTAGACGCTGAGCGCCGCCATCTGCACCGTGAAGCTTGGATCGGTGGTGATCAGCGCGACCGCCTGGGCCTGGACCGCTGCAGTGTCCGTGCGCGCCAGGGAGCGAATCGCCTGCGCGCGCACGAGGTTCGATGGATCGCCGAGCGCGGCCAACATCAGGTCGCGGCTTGCGCTTGCATCGGAGATCCCGATCTGCCGAATTGCTTCCTCGCGCAACTCCGGTACACGCTCGTTCAGCGCGATGAACCGTCGCGCATC
>DATCPC010000171.1:0-5123 GCA_036564355.1 Gemmatimonadaceae bacterium
AGGCCCAACTCGCGCTCGCGCCGATGCACGTCGTGCAGCTGGGTCTGGTGCCCTACGAACGCGCGCTCGAGCTTCAGCGCGCGGTCGCACGCGCTCGCATCAGCGGAGAGATCGCGCACGATGTGCTCCTGCTGCTCGAGCATCCACCCGTCGTCACTCTCGGGCGGAGCTCGAAGGCGCAGAACCTCGTCGCGTCGCCCGCCCTCCTGGCCGCGCGTGGCGTCGAGCTGTTCGAGGTCGAGCGTGGCGGCGACGTCACCTTCCACGGTCCCGGCCAGCTCGTGGGCTATCCGATCGTCAATCTGCGCGGGCACAAGCAGGACCTGCACTGGTATCTGCGGCAGCTGGAGGAGGTACTGATTCGGGCACTCGAGCGCATCGGCATTGGCGCGCAGCGCAGCAACGGGCGCACGGGGGTGTGGACCGGCGACCGCAAGATCGCGTCGATCGGCGTGCATGCCCGCGATTGGGTTACCTGGCACGGCTTCGCGCTCAATGTCTCGACGGACCTGTCGTTTTTCGACCTGATGGTGCCCTGCGGCCTCGCCGGCGTGACGATGACGTCGGTGGCGCGCGAGCTTGGCGCTGCCGCGCCCTCGTTCGAAGCCGTCGCGGAATCCGTAGTCGCGGCGTTCGGCACGGTCTTCGCGCTGGCCCCATCTACGTCCGAAGCCGAAACGCTCGACGCGATCCTGTCGGAGTTGTAGTGTAGGCCAGGATACCGAAAGATTGGCCGGCATCGCTGCGGAAACGGCCTCGGAGGCCGCGAGGCGATGTACTGTGCCAGACCATCCGGACGCCAGCTGTCGGCACTCGTCGAAGGAGGAAGCTGTGGCAGAGACAGCCGATCATTCGAGCGAACTTGCGCCCTCCCTCGGAGAGCCGCTCACGAATCTGGTCGCCGCGCACGAGGCAGGCACTGGAGCGTTCGACGAGCGGTTGCGCAAACAATCCGAAGTCGATCTCGAAGCCCAGCGCTCGGAGCTTGCGCGACAAACCGCGGCGCTGCTGGAGCTCAATGTCCAGCTCCAGCACACCAACGAGGCCCTGTTCACGGCGCGCGAGGACGCGGAGGCCGCGGAGCACTACGTGTCCGGAATTCTGAGTGCGATCACCGACCCGTTCGTCGTCTACGATCGCGAGTGGCGTTTCCGCTACATCAATGCAGCCGCGGCGCTGGTTCTTGCAGAGGCCGATGGGAATACCTCAGCGATCGGTAAGAGCTTATGGGAGCTCTTTCCGGACATCGTCGGCACGCGCTTCGAGCTGGAGATGCGGCGTGCGCAGGACGAGCGGGTACCAGTGACCTTCGTGGAATTCCGCGCGCGCCGGGCTTCGTGGTCGGAACAGACATGTTATCCGCTCCCCGACGGCGGCGTGGCGGTGATCTGGAAGAACATCACGGAGCAGAAGCGCGCCGAAGAGCGGCTTCACTATGTCTCACAGGCGAGCGCCATCCTCACGTCCTCGCTCGACTACAAGACCACGGTGACTCAGCTCGCGCAGCTTCTCGTTCCCAAGCTCGCGGACTGGTGCGGCGTGCAGCTCCTCGACGATCACGGCGTACTGCAGCAGCTCGCGGTGGCGCACGTCGATCCGGCGAAGGTGCAGTGGGCGTGGATGCTCAACCGTCGCTACCCTGCGGACATGAACGCTCCCACCGGCGCAATGAATGTGCTCCGCACCGGGCGGTCGGAGCTCCTCGTCGACATCACCGACGATCTGTTGCAGCGTGCGGCGATCGATTCCGATCATCTGCAGATTCTGCGCGAGCTTGGGATGACGTCGGCGCTGATCGTGCCACTCAAGGCTCGAGGGCGCGTGTTGGGCGTGATGTCGCTCATCGCGGCCGAATCCGGGCGGCGCTATACCGAGGCCGAACAGATCCTCGTCGAGCAGCTGGCGGAGCGCGCGGCGATCGCGATCGATAATGCGCGCCTCTTCACCGAAACGGAGACCGCGCGGCGAGCGCTCGAGGAATCCCAGGAGAGGCTCACGATCAATAACGAAGAGCTGTCGGTGATGAACGAGGAGCTCGCCGCCAAGACTCGCCTCGCCGAGCAGGCGCGTGGCGAAGCGGTTGCCGCGAATCGGTCGAAGGCCGACTTCCTGGCGCACATGAGCCACGAGCTGCGCACGCCGCTGAACGCCATCGCCGGTTACTCGGAGCTGATGGAGCTCGGCCTGCATGGCCCGTTGACGCCAGAACAGCGCGAAGATCTTCGTCGCATCAAGCGCTCGCAGCGGCACCTGCTGAGCCTCATCAACGATGTGCTCAACTTTGCGAAGCTCGAGGCGGCGCACGTGCGCTACAGCATCAAGGCGGTTCCGATTCGCGACTCGATCTCGGCGCTCGACGCGCTGATCGCGCCCCAGGTGACGACAAAGCAGCTTCGCTACGAGACCACGGAGATCGACCCGTCGCTGTACGCCGACGGCGACGAAGAAAAAATCCAGCAGATCCTGCTCAACCTGCTCTCGAACGCCGTCAAGTTCACGGAATCGGGCGGACGCATCACGGTGACGGCCGCGCGAGTCGAGAACACGGTGTGCATCGAGGTCGCAGACACCGGTTGCGGCATTCCGGCCGACAAGCTGGACACGGTGTTCGAGCCCTTCGTGCAACTGGAGCGCACGCTCTCGAGCCCGCACCAGGGAACGGGGCTGGGGCTCGCGATCAGCCGGGATCTCGCGCGCGGGATGGGCGGCGAGCTCACGGTGGAAAGCAGGCCGGGTGAGGGCTCGGCGTTCCGGTTGCGATTGCCCGCGAGCCAGGTCGCGCTCCGCGACTGAGCGGTAGAGCGGGCGTTATATTTTGGGGGGATCGCCCCATCTCCCCTCATTCCGCCACCATCGATGTTGACCGCCATCACCCGCGGCGTGAGCGCATCGCTCGCGAACGGCGAGCTCACGTTCCGCGAACGTACGCCGATCGAGATCCCCCTCGCGCATCGCCAGCACGAGGCCTACGAGGCCGCGCTCGTCAAGCTCGGCGTGCGCATCGATCACCTGCCGGCGGAGGATGCGCTCGCCGACGCGGTGTTCGTGGAGGACGTGGCGATGGTGCTCGACGAGATCGCGATCGTGACCGCGCCGGGCGCGGCATCGCGCCGCGGCGAGACGGAGAGCATCGCGCGCGCGGTGGCCAGGTACCGTCCGGTGCAGCATCTCTCTCCGCCCGCGACGCTCGACGGCGGCGACGTCGTGCGCATTGGGCGCACGCTCTACGTCGGGCTCTCCAGCCGCACCAACGAAGCGGGAATCGACCAGCTCGGCGCGCTCGTGTCACCACTCGGTTACACGGTGCTTGCCGTGGAGGTCGCGGGCGCGCTGCATCTGAAGACGGCGTGCACCTACGCGGGGCGCGGAATCCTGCTGGCGAATCCCGAATGGGCGGCCACGAACATCTTTCGTGATGTCGAGGTGCTTCCCGTCGATCCGGGCGAGCCGTGGGGCGCAAGCGTCCTCGCGATCGGCGACACGCTGGTGATGCCCTCGGCGTTTCCGCACACACGCGCGAGGCTCGAGGCGCGCGGACTCACAGTCGTCCCCGTCGATCTGTCCGAGCTCCAGAAGGCCGAGGGCGGTCCGACGTGCCTGAGCATCGTCTTCGATGCGCCGGATGCCTGACGCGATCGATTTCGCGGCCGAGCTGAATCCGCAGCAGCACGCGGCCGCAACCTTCGGCAACGGGCCCCTGCTCGTCGTCGCCGGCGCGGGTACGGGTAAAACCCGCGCCCTCGTCTATCGCGTCGCGCATCTGCTCGGCCGCGGCGTGCCGCCTCACCGCATTCTCCTCCTCACCTTCACGCGCCGCGCGTCGCAGGAGATGCTCGGGCGAGTCGCGCGGCTCGCGGGCGGAGCGAGCGCACGCGTGCACGGAGGCACCTTCCACGCCACCGCGCACCGATTGCTTCGCGCCTACGGTCCCGCCGCCGGCCTGGCGAAGGATTTCACCATTCTCGATCAGGGCGACGCCGAGGACTTGATGGGAATGTCGCGCGCCGCGCTCGGCTTCGGCCAGCGGAAGTCACGCTTCCCCAAGAAAGAGACGCTGCACCACGTGTACTCGCGGCACGTCAACACCGAGATCACCGTGGAGGACATCCTCCGCGACGACCTCCCGCAGTTCAGCGAGCTCGCAGCGGACATCAAGCGCGTCTTTGCCGGCTACACCACGCGCAAGGAGGAGCGCAACCTCGTCGATTACGACGATCTGCTCCTCTTCTGGGTCGCAATGCTCGAGGGATCGCCGGAGCTCGGCGCACGCATCGCGTCGCTCTACGACCACGTGCTCGTCGACGAATATCAGGACACGAATGCCCTCCAGGCGCGCATCCTCCGCGCGATGGCGGCCACGCACCGGAACATCACGGTGGTCGGCGACGACGCACAGAGCATCTACGCCTTCCGTGGCGCGAACGTGCGCAACATGCTCGACTTTCCGAAGCAGTTCGAGGGGACGACGGTCGTCGCGCTCGAGCACAACTATCGGTCGACGCAGCCGATCCTCGATGTGACGAACACGGTCATCTCGCGCGCGCGGCAGCGCTTCACGAAGAACCTCTTCACGCAGCGTACGGGGGGCGAGGCGCCGGCGCTCGTGGCCGCGAAGGACGAGCACGAACAGACGAGCTGGGTGGTCGATCGCATCCTCGAGCTGCACGAGCAGGGGACGCCTCTGCGCGAGATGGCGGTGCTCTTTCGCGCGGGCTACATGTCCGCCGATCTCGAGATCGAGCTGACCAATCGCAAGATCCCGTTCGAGAAGTGGGGCGGCCTCAAATTCCTCGAGGCCGCGCACGTCAAGGACGTGCTCGCGTTCCTGCGCATCCTCGAGAACCCGCGCGACGAGGTGAGCTGGTTCCGCGTGCTCCTGCTCCTCCCCGGCGTCGGTGACGCGACGGCGCGCACGGCGATCGATCTCCTCGTCGCGCGCCGCTGGGATCCGGAGGCCCTCGCGGAGATCACCCCGCCGCCGCGCGCGCGGGAAGCCTGGACCGCGCTCGTCCAGCTCTTCGCGTCGCTGCGCGATGGCAACGTCGATCGCGCGGTGCCGACGGAGATCGCGGCGCTCCGCCGCATGTACGATGCGATCCTCCGCGAGCGCTACGACCGCGCGG
>DATCPC010000194.1:0-18385 GCA_036564355.1 Gemmatimonadaceae bacterium
GTTCGTGGCTGGCGCCCATCCCCTGCCGGGCCCGCGATCGTTCCTGGCCGCCGACGCGGTGGCGAAGGTCGCGAGGCAGGTGAAGCCGGACGATGAAGTCTGGGTGCTACTCTCCGGCGGCGCGTCGAGCCTCATAGCCGCACCGGATGGCACGATGAAGCCCGAAGAGATGATGCAGCTCTTCGAGGTTCTGCTCGGCTCCGGCCTGGACATCGCGACCATGAATCTCATCCGCAAACGGTTCACCCGCTGGAGCGCGGGCCGGCTTTCGGCAGCGCTGAGTGCTGCGCGAACGCGAAACTTCATCATCTCCGATGTCATCGGCGACGACCTCGCCGCGATCGGATCGGGACCCTGCACGCCGGATCCCAGCACTGCCGCCGACATCCACGCGATTCTCATTTCGACCAAACTCTGGGACCGGATCCCGGTGTCGGCGCGGCACCACATCGCAGCGGTGGAGCACGACCCGTCCAGGGAGACGCCGAAGCCCGGCGATCGCAGCTTCGCGAACGTCGAGCGCAAGATCATCGCCAGCAATCGCGTCGCTCTCGAAGCAGCGGCCGCTCGCGCCAGAGAGCTGGGCTACGAGCCTCAAATCTTGAGCACCGCACTCGCAGGAGAAGCCGCCCCCGTCGGCAAGCGGCTGGCGTCGACGTTAATAAGCTATTGTGGCTCGGGGCCATCGCCACTGACCAATCGACCAGTGCAAAGCTGCCTCCTTTGGGGGGGTGAGACGACGGTGACCATGGGAGACGCAACCGGCGCCGGCGGAAGGTGCCAGGAGCTTGCTCTGGCCGCAGCCAGGGAGCTGGCCCTCGCGAAGAGCGTTCGCGGATCGACGCTTCTCGCGTGCGGCACCGATGGACGCGATGGCCCCACGGACGCGGCTGGCGCAATCGTCGACAGGGAGACGTGGAGCGCGATCGAGAAAGCGGGACGAAATCCCGACGCCGACCTCGCGGCGCATGAATCGCATCCATCGCTCGGCGCGGCGGGGGCGCTGCTTCGCACCGACCTCACAGCGACGAACGTGATGGACATCGTGATCGGCATCTGCTCGCCGCCGGCCACTAGCACGTGGCCACCGCGCACCCCCTCCGGATCGCTCGCACGACTCTCCGGCTCATTCCGCAAGATCATCGAGTAATAAACGGATTCAGTGGCCGACACTCCATTTACGATCGGACTGGTTCAGCAAGCCGTGCCCGCGAGCGCGGCCGAGGCGATCGCGGCGGGCGAGCGCGGAATCCGTGAGGCGGCGAAGCGCGGTGCGCAGATCATCTGTCTGCAGGAGCTCTTCGACGCGCCGTACTTCTGCAAGGTGACGGACGCGGAGCGCTTCGATCTCGCCGAGCCGGTACCGGGTCCGGTCACGGATCGCATGCAGGGCATCGCGCGCGAGCTCGGCGTCGTGATCATCGTGCCGATCTTCGAGAAGCGCGGGCCCGGCGTCTACCACAACTCCGCCGCCGTCATCGACACCGACGGCGCGCTGCTCGGCGTCTACCGCAAGATGCACATCCCGGACGATCCGCTCTATCACGAGAAGTACTACTTCACACCGGGCGAGATCTATCAGCACGACGAGTCGATTCCGCCCAGCGGATTTCGCGTGTTCAAGACGAAGGTCGCGACGATCGGCGTGCTGATCTGCTGGGATCAGTGGTATCCGGAGGCGGCGCGCATCACCGCGCTCATGGGCGCACAGATCCTCTTTTATCCGACCGCGATCGGGTGGCATCCGAAGGAGAAGGAGGAGTGGGGCGCCGCGCAGGCAGATGCGTGGCGCACCGCGCAGCGCGCGCACGCCATCGCGAACGGCGTCTACGTCGCCGCCGTGAATCGCGTGGGATTCGAGCCCGAGCCTGGCACCGACGGTCTCGAGTTCTTCGGCCACTCCTTCGTGTGCGACCCATTCGGCCGCATCATCACCGAGGCGGGCACCGAGCCCGCGATCCTCACCGCCGTGATCGATCCCGGCGCGATCGAGTACACGCGGCGCAACTGGCCCTTCCTGCGCGACCGCCGCATCGATGCGTACGGTCCGATCCTGCAACGCTACATCGGATGACCGGTGCCGCGGTGGACGTGTACGCGCGGCGGGACGACGGCGTGCACTTTCCCGCCCAGCGGATGCCGGCGGAGTGGGAGGCGCACGCGGCGACGTGGATCGGGTGGCCGCATCATCGTCCGGACTGGCCGGGAAAGTTCGAGCCGATTCCGTGGGTGTACGCGGAGATCGTGCGCGTGCTGCACCGGCACGAGCACGTCGAGGTGCTGTGCGACGACGAGCGGGTGAGGGACGAGGCGCGCGACGCGCTCGTCGCGCACAGTGTGAAACTCGGCCGCGTCAGGCTGCACGTCGTGGGCACGGACCGCGTGTGGCTACGCGACTCGGCGCCGACCGCGGTGATGGCGCCAAGCGGCACCGTGCACTGGGTGGGCTGGCGCTTCAACGGGTGGGCGAAGTACGACAACTACGCGCGCGACGAGCTGATCGGCGTGGCGGTGTCCGAGCTGTCGGGGCTCCCGCGCGAGGAGGCGCTTCGTCCCGATGACGGCGGCCGTCTGGCGCTCGAGGGCGGCGGCATCGAGACGAATGGCGCGGGCGCGCTGCTGGTCACCGAAGAGTGGCTGCTCTCCGATGTGCAGCAGCGCAATCCCGGCTTGTCACGCGCCGACTACGAGCGTGCCTTCGCCCACTATCTCGGCACCTCGCGCACGATCTGGCTGGGCGAGGGTTGTGTGGGCGACGACACGCACGGACACGTCGACGACATCGCGCGCTTTACGGATGAGCGAACGATCGTCCTCGCGGTGGAGAACGATCCCACCGACGAAAATCACGCGCGGTCGATGGACAACATGCGGCGGCTGGAACTGGCGGCGAAGACGTGGCCGGGCGGGCTGCGCGTGGTGCCGCTTCCCTTCCCGCGTCCGGTGACGATGCAGGGCGAGCGACTACCCGCGAGCTATGCGAACTTCTACATCGCGAACGGCGTGGTGCTGGTGCCGACGTTCAACGACCGCAGCGATCGCACCGCGCTGAACACGATTGCGGAGCTCTTTCCGGCGCGGGAGGTAGTCGGGATTCACGCGGTGGATCTCGTGTGGGGGCTCGGCACGCTGCACTGCCTGACGCAGCAGCAGCCCGCGGGGCGCTGAGCGCGGCACGTCGGCGACTAGACGTCGGCCGTTTCCGCGCGCCACAAGCCGGGGTAGTCGATGACGAAACCATCGGGGTCTACGGTCAGGTCGCGACTGAACTCGCCACCCGCGCTCTCGTAGTGATACGTCGATTCGGACACGCGCGCGTACGTCTGATCGAGCACCTCGAGCGCGAAGTCCGGGAAGCGCACCCACGCGGCGCGCACCGAGGCGTGCTCCCCGATCGCGAGCTTCATCCGCCTGATTGGGAGCAGGTTCGTCGAGGGGCTGAAGCCCAGATCGATGTCGACGCAGCCATGCAGCGCGGGGTGGGGAAGATCGTTCGAGCACCACGAACCGTCGGAGCTCCGCGAGAGCACGAGCGACACCGGCAGCGCACCCACCTGCCCGCGAACGCTCACATCGCGCGTGCCCCAGTTTCCATCGCACTCGATCTCGTAGTCGAGCCTGCACGGCTGCGAGTCGTACACGAACAGCGCGACACCGGACAGGTTCCACCGGTTGCGCTGTTGCGTGATCGCCGCGGCCTCGTGTCCGGCCATGTCGAGCCGCCTCCACACGATCATCGGCCAGCCGCCTCCGCGAGCAGGGCGAGCACGGCCTCGTCGCTCACCTGCTCGAACTCCTCGTACCACTCGCCGACGCCATAAAAATGTTTGGGGATGGCCGAGAATACGGTCGCAACGCCGAGCGCCGTGAGCGACTCCGCGCCATCCATGCTGGCGACGGGAGCCGCGAAGATGAGGCGCGCCGGCTGTTCGGCCCGCAGCACCGCGAGCGCCGCGCGCGCGGTACCGCCCGTCGCAAGTCCATCGTCCACGAGAATGACGGAGCGCCCGCGCACGGGCGCCGGCGCACGAGCGCCGCGAAAGAGCGCAAGCCGCCGCTTCGCCTCCGCGAGCTCTCGCTTCGTGACCTTCTCGATATACGAGTCACTCACGCGAAGTACGCGCACGAGCGTGTCGTCGAGCACACGCGTGCCGTCGGCCGCCACCGCTCCAATTCCGAGCTCCTCCTGATTCGGCGCGCCGAGCTTGCGAGCCACGAACACATCGAGCGGCGCGTCGAGCAGCGCCGCGATCGGCGCCGCGACCGCGACTCCGCCGCGCGGTATGCCGAGCACCGTCACCGCTTCGCTCCGCAGGCTCGGAAGCGCATCGAGCAGCTCGCGAGCGAGAAACGCTCCCGCCTCTGCCCGATCGCGGAACAGCATGGTCTACCCCTGGCTCTGCGGGAGAAATCGCGTCAGCCACTCCACCGTCAGGCGGCCGACCATCTCGAGTGCACCGGGCTCCTCGAACAGATGCGTCGCATCGGGGACGACGGCGAGCTCCTTCTCGGACGTGAGACACGCAAACGCTTCCTCGGTCAGCGGAATGATCGGCACGTCCGCGCCTCCGACGATGAGCAGCGTCGCCGCTTTCACCTCCGGCAGACTGTTCATCGCGAGATCGGGCCGACCGCCCCGGGACACGACCGCGTACACGTCGCGGCGCTTGACCGCCGCGGTGAGCACCGCCGCGGCGCCGGTGCTCGCGCCGAAATATGCGAGCGGAAGGAGTTGGGCCTCCTCCAGCGTCCCGACGAACGTCGATGCGGCGAGCACGCGCTCGGCGAGCGTCGCCACGTCGAACTGGTACTGCCCGGTGCGCTCGTTGAGCTCGGCCTCCTCCGGCGTGAGCAGGTCCGCCCGCAGCGACGCGAAGCTGGCGTCGTAGAGCATTCGCGCGACCTCGGCGTTCCGCGCGCTCCTGTAGTTGCTCCCGCTTCCGTGCGCGAGCAGCACAATAGCCTTCGCGCCTTTCGGCATCGAGAGCAGCCCCGCAAGGGCTTTCTCGCCGCAGGGAAACGACACTTCCTGCTCGCTCGCCGGCGCTCCCATGGCTACCTGAACCTCACGATGATTCCCAGCCGTGCGAGCGTGCGCTCGACGTTTTGCGCCTCCACTCGCCGCGCCTCCGCGTACAGCGAATACCGCCGCGACTTCGAGAGCGCGAACGTCGTGCCTCCGAAGAAGTCCCCGCCAACCACCGCGCCCTTGTAGAGGCGCGCCGTGTTGTCGATGTCGTCGTCGATGTGGCTTCCGCGCCAGTGCACGCCGACCCCCGCGCCGACGTACGGACCGAAGCGATCGATGCGCGCGATCTCGTAGCTCGCCTCCGCGTGCACGCTGAAATCGTGGAACGTCCCGTTGACCGGATCGCCGAGATGATCGCGACGGTCGATGTTCGCGTGGAAGTAATTGAGTCCCACCGCGAGGCGAAACCTGGGGGAGAACACGGAGCCGATGTCGAGATCGGCCCCAATCTCGTATCCGTGTTGCGCGTGATCGGTCCACGCCCAGCTGAGAAAGCTGCCGAGTCGATCGACGCCGAGGTGCGCGTGCTCCTCCTGCGCGTGCGCGCGTGGTGCCGCCGCGAGCTGCGCCGCAATACATGCGACTGCGAGAATGCTCACCTTCGCGGTCACTGGCATGCGCTCATTGGGTGCAAGGAGTACGCCCCTGTCATTTCATGGTGTCGCCCGGCGCCGCCGTCACCATCGGCGGCTGGTGCGCGATCTCGATCGACTCGGCGCTCAGCTGTTTGTAGATCTCGAGGTTGATGCGCTGTTGTGCATTCATGTACTCAGCATAACTCAACTTGTAAACAGAGTACACCGACTCGGTCACGAGCGCGAAGATCCCGAATGTCGTGAAGTTCGAGCGGTCGAACCGCACGCTCTTCTCCTTCTCCGCCGCCGCGCGGATGATCTCCGGCACGCGCGCCAGCTTCTCGACAGGCGTACCGTAGGCGATCCCAAGCTTGAGAACGACGAGCCGCTTCTCCTGGCCGCGGAAGTTTCGAATGCGGCTCTTGAGCAGGTCGCCGTTCGAAATGATGATGAGCTCACCTGAGTCGCTTCGCAGCCGCGTCGATTTCAACCCGATGTGCTCGACGGCGCCCGAGGCGTCGCCCACGGAGATCGCATCGCCGACGACGAATGGCTTGTCGAGCACGATCGAGAGCGCCGCGAAGAGATCGCCCAGAATGTTCTGCACCGCGAGCGCGATGGCAATGCCGCCGATGCCGAGTCCGGTGACCAGCGCGGTGATGTTGATCCCGAGATTGTCCAGGATCACCAGCAGCACGATCAGCCAGAGCAGCACGCGCGCCGCGATGGCGACCACGTTGATCGTCATACGGGTGCCGGCGTCCGCCGCCCGGTGCTCGGCGAACCGCTCCGACCAGAAGAGCACCAGTCCGCCGGCCCAGACGCCGGCCTGCAGAAGCACGCCGACCATGACCACGAGGTGCCAGACGTGCTCGTGGCGCGGATTCAACGTGAGCGCGAGCGATCCCGCCCACAGCGATACCACCACGATGAAGTAGAGGCGGGTTCGCTTGACCAGGTCCCTGAAAAGCTCCTGGAGGTGCGACGGCGGAACCACGCTCCTCTGCGCGCGACGCGCGACGAGAGTTTTCAGCACGTAAAACGCCGAAAAGAACGCCACGAAGGTGGCGAGAGCGGTGATCCAGGCTGTCAGGGTGTTCGAGTAGAGCACTTGCACGGTAACTTGAGCGGAGAAAGGAGCGAGATGCCTACCACGAAGCGCACGGCGGACATGAGACACGCGGGACCCGCATCGGGCGGCCGACCATGGACGCTCGTGTACGATGGATCGTGCAACGTATGCGGCCGCCTCGTGCGGCGCGTTCAACGCTGGGACTCGCGCCACGTGATTCAGGCGATCGCATCACAGAACGATACCGTGACGACGCGCTTCCCGTGGATCTCGCGCGAGTCGTTCGACGAGTCGATGTACGTGATCGCGGCGGATGGGCGCACGTGGAGCGGCGCAGCTGCGGCCAAGCAGCTGCTCGGGATTCTTCCCTTCGGTTGGCTGCTGGGCTGGCTGTGGGGGCTGCCGACGTTCGGCGCCCTGGCGGACCGCGGTTATCGAATTTTCGCGCGCAACCGCTATCGCTTTGGGTGCGCCGAGCACTGCGCCGTGATCCCAAAGCCGCCGCCGATGACACCGCCAGCTACACCGCCCGAGTAGCGAAGCGCTCCCGCGCGAGCGCGGGGCTGACATCCGTCCACGCATCGATCGCGTCGCACGCGTCGCAGAGGTGGCAGCGCCAGTCGGCGTCCACGTCCTCTCCGAAATACTCGAGGATGTAGCGCGTGCGGCATCGCGCGGTCTGTGCGTACTCGATCATCATCTCGAGGGCGCGCCGATCGCGCTCGCGCCGCTCCTCGTACGAATGCAGATCGGCGCTCAGGTCGACCGCGGTGAGATGATCGGCGAGCCGCTCCCAGCTTCCCCCGCGATGCTCGCGCACGAGTCCGTGCCGTTTGAGCAGGATCAGTGAGATGCGCGCCTTGCGAGCCGGAACGTCCGCGCGATTCGCGAGCTCCGTCAGCTCTACCGGCGTGAGCATCGGATATGTCTCGAGCACCAGCGCGACGCGCGCGGCTTCCTGCACCTCGGGATACTTGCCGCCCAGAAAGTACGACTGGATGCGGCGGTCCTCGACGCGGTAGAGCAGCGTGCACGTCGCCGGCTCGCCGTCGCGGCCCGCGCGACCGGCCTCCTGGTAGTACGCCTCGATCGAGCCGGGAAAATGGTAGTGCACGATGAACCGAAGGTCGTGCTTGTCGATGCCGAGCCCGAAGGCGTTGGTCGCGATCATCGCGATGATCTCGTCAGCCATGAAGGCGTCCTGCATCGCCTTGCGATCGGCGGCCGGCATCTTTCCGTGATAGAGGCCGATCGGATGTTTCTCGCGAAATGTTTCGTACAGCCGCTCGGCTTCCTTGATCGTCGCCACGTAGATGATGCAGCTCCCCGGCGTATTCTCGAGGATGCGCTCGAGCTCCGCATCCTTCATTTGCTGGTTCACGGTGCGGCTCACTTCAAAGCGCAGGTTGGGACGCGCGAAGCCCGTGATGGTGATGTACGGGTCGCGCATGCCGAGCTGCCGTGCGATGTCCTTCCGCACCGTATCGGTGGCCGTGGCGGTGAGCGCGAGGATGGGCGGACTGCCGAGCCGCTTCGCGATGGAGCCGAGCACGAGATAGTCGGGGCGGAAATCGTGTCCCCACTGGCTCACGCAGTGCGCCTCGTCGATGACGAAGAGGCTGACCTTGCGCGTGAGCAGGCGCTCGAAGAACTCACGGTCCTTGAAGCGCTCGGGAGTGAGATAGAGGATCTCGCCCGTGCCGTCTTCCATTTTCTGCTGCGTGTCGCGCGACTCGGCCGTGGAGAGATGCGAGTGCATCGCGAGCGCATCGACGCCGTGGGAGGCGAGCTTGTCCTGCTGATCCTTCATGAGCGCGATGAGCGGGCTGACGATGACCGTCAGCCCAGGAAGCATCAGCGCGGGCAGCTGATAGACGAGCGACTTGCCGCTGCCGGTGGGCATGACGACGAGTGCGTCGCGACCAGCGAGCAACGCCTCGATCGACTCCCACTGCCCTTCCTGAAACTCTTCATGCCCGAACCGCTCGACCAGCACTTTGCGAGCGGCGTCGAGCGAACGACGCCCCGATACCATGCAGTCGTCGCTCGCACGATCCGTTCCCCGGGGCTACGGTTTGGGCATCTGGATCATGGGCATGGCCGAACCTGTTACCTGCGGCATCTTCCCGTCCCACCGCTTCGCCATCTCGTACTGCACGAGCGTGGGTGTGACGCTCTGCGCGAGCAGGATGTTTGCCTTCGCCTGCGCCTCGGCCTCGGCCAGAATCGCCTTCGCGCGGCCGGCGCCCTTGATCGAGTCTCCCTGCGCCTGAAACTTGTTTTTCTGCAGCTCGTTTTCGGCCGTGAGCGATTGCTGCTGCATGACGTTCTTCTGGTTGATCGCCTCGATCACGGCCGGCGGCGCTCGCAGCTCGTTTATCGTGAACTGCTTGACGATGATGCCGTACTGGATCAGCCGCTGCGAGATGAGATTCTGGACGCGCAACGTTACCTCGGCCTTCTTGGGGCCGATGATGTCGGCGATCGCCTCGTTGCCGACGATCTCCTGTAGCGCCTGCCTGATCGCCTGCTTCACGTAGGTGTGCTCGATGTCCTGCACGGACATGCGGAAAGTCGTGTAGAGGAGCGGCACCTTCTGCGGATCGAGCTCGAAGGACATCGATACATCGAGCGAGATTGGCTGTCCCTCGACGCTGTTGACGTTGATCTCGTCGTTGCGCTCGGAGCCTTCGCTGCTGGACCTCGTGAGCACCAGCGTCTGCATGTACGTCGGATATTCCTGGATCCCGGTGGTGAGCGGATTTCGCAGGTGGAGGCCAGGCCCGTACGGGGTCTGGTCGACGCCACCGCCCGTGCGATGGATGATGATTCCGACGTGCCCTGGATTCACGTACGTCGTGCTGGTGAGCGCGAAGATGATCAGGGCAATGATCGCTACACCGATGCCTGCGAGGCGAAGCGATGGCGACGCGTGCGGACGACCCGAGTCCATTGATTGAGCTCCTTCGAGAGATGCGTTAGTCGACGATCCCCTTCATGGCTTCCCGAAAGCACTCCGGGCAGATGCGCTCGCCGCTCTCGAGGCGTACGAGCTGCTCTTCCGTGTGCTTGCCGTGGATGGAGCACACGAGGTCGAGCTCGCGCTCGATCGCCTCGCGGTTTCTGTTCTGCTGGGCGCGAACTCCGAGCGATGTGGACGAGCGCGTGACGAAAAAAACGAGGGCCGCGATCGTCGCGATGGAGGCGACGAACAGGAGGCCCTCGAGGAGTATCTCGATCATTGTCCTCTAGACTATGGTCATACGGACGGGCTCGCAAGTTTCTGGCGCCGCGATGCGCTCGTGCGAGGACTGCGAACTCGTCGGTGGCGACGTCACGATTGTTGCGTTACGCAACCACGGACAGCTATCTAGGGCTGTGGTTGCACCTGCTCGCACGAAGAGTTAGGCTTTTTTCAGCTTTCCCGGCAGTTTCTGCCACTCGTTCGCCAGCGTTGCTGGGGCTCTGGGCGGCTCGTCGTCTACTCGCATGAATGAATTAAGCGTGCTCTTCCATTCCAATCGTCAACTTTCGATGCCTCGCGCACTCCGGCTTTTCGCCGTGGGCTGTGCGTTGTTCGTCGTTCCGGCGATGGCGCATGCACAGGAAGGGGCGCGCGAGGCACCGGCGTACGATGGGAAGGCGCTGGATGCGCCCAAGCCCTTCGCGGCCTTCAGCCGATCGGCGATGTCGCTGCGCGACAGTCTCGTTGCGTTGGCGCGAGCACAGGTCGGGACCAAGTACGTGCATGGAGGGGAAACGCCCGACCACGGCTTCGATTGCAGCGGACTCGTGCGTTATATCGTTGCAGCCCTTCACATTGTGGTTCCCAGAACGGCCGCGAAGCAGGCCTTCGCCGGCATTGGGGTGCCGAGGGATACGTCGCGGATGCTGCCCGGCGACCTGGTCACGTTCGGTCGAGGCAGGGGCGCCGTGTCGCACATCGGCATCTACGTCGGCAACGGACGGATCGTCCACGCGAGCACGAAGGCCGGCGAGGTGATCGAGACCGATCTGCTGAAGCCGAAGGTTGCGGGTGTGAAGAAGTGGCGCGGTGCTCGGCGTGTGCTGACGGACGATGGGTTGGTGGCGGTGGCGGACAGCGCTTCCTAGGACGCGACACCGTCAGCCAGCCGCGGTGTCTTCGTCGCGCACGCGGCTGTACCTCCAGAGCATGGCACAGAGCGCGAGAAAGACGAGAATCGCCCAGCTCTGAGATTGGAGGAAGCCTGCACCCAGACGGCGGCCTAGGTCGAACCGATCGATCAGCCCGAAGCTCGACGCAACAGCAACTGCGATGGCGGCGATCGCGCCTCCGGCGATCAACCCCGAGCTATACAGCACTCCCGGCTCAAACGGGTCCTCCACATCGGCCGTCGACCTGGGCTTCGCGAAGTGAGCGATCAGCGCGCCGAGCAGAAGCGTCGACGTCGCCGACAGGGGCAGATACGTGCCGACCGCGAAGGGGAGCGAGCGGACGCCGCACAACTCGAGCACCAGCGCGACCACCGCGCCCGCGAGGAGGAGCCGCCAGCGCATGCGATGCATCAGTAGCCCTTCGACGAGGATCGCCATCACCTGAGCCTGCGGGGCGGGTAGCTCTGCGGATCCGATGCGCTGCGGCTCGCGATAGGCGAGGAGATGGCTTTCGCGCGTCACGAGATAGCGTCCAGCCGGCACCCCATTCCCCGAGCTTATCGCGTATACGTCGTATCGCTTTCCATTCGCGACGGCTCCGGTATCCATTAATCGTGCCGCGGACGGTAGCGGTGCCATCGCGACTGCGACCGGTGTGCCCGAATCGCCGTTCAGCCATGTGAGCGTGAACCCGATCACGAGCACGGAGGTCAGCACGCCAACGACGAGCCCCAGCTGTTGGAGTCGCGGCGTGGCCCCGAGCAGGTATCCAGTCTTGAGATCTTGCGCCGTGGTGCCGGCGTTGGATGCCGCGACGCACACCACCGCTCCGATGCTCACCGCGATCACTTCGTACGTCGCGCCAGTCCATCCGGCCGATACGAAGAGGAGGCACGTGAGCATCACGACGGCGATGGTGATGCCCGAGATCGGATTCGCGGACGATCCCATGAGCCCCGTTATACGTGCCGACACCGCGACGAAGAAGAACCCGAAGATGGCGACGAGCGCCACCGACACGCCGTTCGCCGCTCCGTGCGGATTGATCTTCCAGGCGAGCAGCGCGTAGAGGCATCCGAGCATGACCAGCGATCCGATCAGAACGGTTACGATCGAGAGATCCTGATCGGTCGGCGCGATCACGAGCGTGGTCGCCCTCCTCGCCGCCGCCCGCGCGCTGCGTACGCCGCTCGCCACCGACGAGATGACGGTAGGCAGCGTGTCGACCAGCAGCAGCGCACCGCCCGCGATGACCGCTCCCGCTCCGATGTAGCGGATGTAGCTCGACCAGATATCGCCGGGCGTCATGAGCCCGATCGGGACCTGCGACGGGTAGATCGCCGTGGGCAGCTGCTCGCCGAAGAAATAGATGAGCGGAATGAGCACGATGCCGCTCATGACCGAGCCCGCAGCGATCACGCGCGCGACAGGCAGGCCAATGAGCGCGCCGATGCCGAGCAGCTCCGGCGCCAGATCCACGCTCAGCACCGCACCGCGCATCGCGCCGGCGCTCCACGCCACCGACGATGGCCAGAGCCGCAGGCCGCTCATCAACAGCTTGTAGATCCCGCCCACCGACAGTCCGACGAACACGTGCCTCGCGAACTTCCCGCCCTTCTCGCCCGAGATGAGAATCTCCGCGCACGCCGTCCCTTCTGGATACGGGAGCTTCTTGTGTTCCTTCACCACGAGGTATTCGCGCAGAGGGATCATGAAGAGCACGCCGAGCATTCCGCCAATCAGCGCGAGCCAGAAGATCCGCCACAGCTCGAGCCGATAGCCGAGGAAGAGCAGCGCGGGCATCGTGTAGACGACGCCGGCCGCGATCGACTCCCCGGCCGAGCCGACCGTCTGGACGATGTTCTTCTCGAGAATCGACTGGTTGCCCAACCGCTTGAACAGCGTGATTGCCAACACTGCGATCGGAACGGAGGCGCTGAAGTTGAGCCCCACCTCGAGCGCGACGTACACCGTGACGAGTCCGAAGACGACTCCCAGGAATGATCCGAGGAGTACAGCGCGAAAAGTGAACTCGGTTCGGCTTTCGCTCATGTGAAGCGTCTCGCGCAACTCATCATGCTGAAGGCACTGTGGTTCTTAACTCCGCTGTCCCGGAGTCCGCACCGTGCCCTCGCCGGCGAGCGATCAGAAAGTAGGCGAGCGTCACGAGCGCCAGCCACGGAAGGCCGGCGATCAACGTGATGCGCATGCCCTCCACCCACCACGTCGTGATCAGAATCGCCACGATGGAGGCGGCGCCCAGGATCGAGGTATACGGATAGCCGATCAGCCGCACCGACAAACGTGCGCCGCCGCGGGCGGTCCACTTGGGACGAAAGGCGAGGTGCGTCACGAAGATCATGAGCCAAACGAACAGGCCGCCGAAGAGCGAGACGCCAAACAGATATTGAAACGCGCTGTCCGGGTAGAGCCACGCGACCACGAGCGCAACCGCGAGCCCCGCAGCGGACGCCAATAGCGCAGGCAGCGGCGCGCCGCGGCCGGACACCCTTCCGAGCGACGTCGGCGCGTAGCCGCCACGCGAGAGCGAGAAGAGCATGCGAGTCGCCATGTAGAGATTGCAGTTCATGCTCGACGCGGCCGCCGTGATGACCACGAGGTTGACGACGTGGGCCGCCGCAGGAATACCGACCGATTCGAAGACGCTCACGAATGGGCTCGCCGTGATGCTCGACCCCGGCTGGATCGTCGTCCACGGCACGATGCCAATGAGCACCGTGATCGCACCGATATAAAACAGAATCAGGCGACCGACCGTGCGACGCATCGCCCGAGGCACGGCACTGCGAGGATCCATTGCCTCGCCCGCGGTGACGGCGACGACTTCCGTACCCAGGAAACTGAAGATCACGAACACCATCGCCATCCACACACCCTTCCAGCCAGTCGCGAGAAATCCACCGTGCGCGGTGAAGTTCTCGAGTCCGATTCCCGGGCGCAGTCCGACGCCAATGAGCAGCCCCAGGCCGAGTACGATGAAGAGGACGATCGCGACCACCTTGACCATCGCGAACCAGTACTCGAAGGTGCCGAAGCTCCCCACATTGCGCGTGTTGATGTAGACGAGCGCCACGGAGAACCCGAGAATCCACAGCCACGCGGGGGTCCCCGGAAACCACCACCGACAGTATATCGCCACCGCCGTCGCTTCCGCGCCGATCGCGATGCACTGCGCCGCCCAATACGTGTAGCGCATTGCGAATCCCGCCCACGGATTGAGATAGAGCTCCGCGTATACGCCGAACGAACCTGCCGTCGGGTGTGCGACGGCCATCTCCGACAGCGCGCCCATGAACACCAACGCTATTACCGCACCGATCAAGTAGCTGACGATCACGCCCGGGCCAGCGATCCTCACTGCGAGCGCGCTGCCGAGAAAGAGCCCGGTGCCGATGGCGCCACCGATCGCGATCATTCCGAGCTGACCGACTGTCAGCTGACGCGAGAGCTTCTCGCCCTCCTCGATGTCGCTGCGCGCGCCAGCGCCATGGCGCGCCTTGAGAATCACGCGGGCACCATCAGGTCCCGCATCTCCTCGAGCACGTTCAGGGCGGTGTGCACATCGGAGTAGTCGTTGTAGACGTGAAAGGCGAATCGAACGCCATCCATGCGCGTCGAGACGACCACACCTCGCTCGGTGAGCTTCGCGAGTGCCGCCGCCGGATTCTTCGCGCGCAATACGACCAGCGGCCCGACACTCGTGCTCGGCGTCTTCGTCGCGATCCCGAGTGCACGCGCGCCGTCGAGGAACATCCGCGCCAGCCGCTCCACCTGCCCGGCAACGTTCTCCATTCCGATGCCGGCGAGCAGCTCGAGCGCGGGCCCCGCGCCATAGATGTTGGGGACGGGCGGCGCTCCGTTCTCGAAGCGGCGCGCTGCCTGCGAGAGATCGACGTGCTGCGTGTCGAACGCGAAGATGTTCCGCTGCGCGAACCAGCTGGTCATCGTTGGGGTGAGCGTCTCGATGAGCTCGCGACTCACATACAGAAATGCGAGCCCCGGGGGGCCGAGTAGGTACTTCAGCGTCCCCGTGACGAAGAAATCCACGCCGAGCGCCTTCACATCGATGGGCCGCGTGCCGCAGTCCTGATACCCGTCGAGAAAGACCAGTGCGCCGTTGTCGTGCGCGAGCTTCGTGATCGCAACCACGTCGGAGCGGAAGCCGTTAAGAAAGGACAGCTGAGTGATGGGCACGATGCGCGTGCGCTCGTCGATTGCGCGCGCATATGCCTCGATCGGCATCTTGTCGTCGACGCCCTTCAGAAACACGACCCGCGCTCCCCGCTGCCGCTGCGCGAGCCAGATCTGTCCCATGGTCGGGAACTCGTACTCGCTCATCACGACGCCGTCGCGCGAGTCGAATTGCAGGGCACTCGCGATCGGATTGATTCCGCCGGACGCGCTGTTGATGATCGCGATCTCATCCGGCTCGGCGCCGATGAATCGCGCGAACGACTCGCGGAGGCGTTCGTAGACGCCCATCCACTCGTCCCACGGCGCCGACGACGTCCTCCAGCTGGCCAGATAGTCCGCGAAGCCCGCCTCGACCGCGGTTGACAACGCACCCTGCGAGCAGCTGTACAGATACGTCTTCTCGCCGAGTATCGGGAAGTTGGCTCGTATTTCCGCGACCTGGGTGCCCGTCAGCATGCGATTTCCTTTGAGAGGTCGCGGCGTTCGCGTGGAACGATTCTACTTCTGGGCCATGAGCTTCTCGATATCGGTCGCCTCGATCGGAACGCTCTCCGACAGATTCTTGTGGCCGGTCGCCGTCACGAGGATGATGTCCTCGACGTGGATCACGATGTTCTTCTCGTTGTCGATGATTCCCGGCTCGACGGTGAAGACCATTCCCGGGACCATCGGCTTCTCGTAGTTGCCGGCATCGTGCGCGTCCATTCCGATGAAGTGACTCGTCGCAAAGGTGAAGTACTGGTCGAGATTATACTTGTGCAGCGTGGCTACTGCGATGTCGTTCACCTGCTTGAACGTCGCGCCCGGGCGGATCGCTGCGATCGCGGCGTGATGCGCCTCGAGCACCGCATCGTAGTACTTGCGCTGCTCGGGAGTGAACTTCCCCGACACCGGGACCGTGCGACTGAGATCGCTCGCGTAGTGCTTGTATTCGGCTCCCGCGTCGAGCATGACGAGATCACCGTCCTCCATCTGATGGACGGCCGACGAGGGCTCGGAGCTCTTTGCCACCTCGGCGGGGGACAGCGCCTGCACCTTGCGAGCGAAGGGCGCGATGTACATCAGCGACGGATAGGCCCGGCGTGATGCGCCCTGCTTCTCGAACTCGGCCAACGCCACCGCGTCTATTTTTTCATCCGTCATCCCGGCACGACACGCCTTCATCGCCGCTACCAGGCCGGCACTTCCGATCTGCACGACCTTCGTGATCATCATCATGTCGGCGGAATCGTGCCGGGTGCGTAGCATATCGAGGAGCGGCGACGCGTCACGCAGCTCCGCCGAGGGAACAAAGGACTTGATGCGCGTGGCGAGTTGCACGCGTGCCGGTACGTCGGTGGAGAGACTGAAGTACCTCGGATAGTTGATCGCCACCGGCTTGCCGGGTGTGAGCGACAGCACGCGCGACATCTCCGACGAAACCGGCTTCCGCTTCCGCTCGGTGAATCGCTTGATCGAGTAGTCGGTGAGCGCGTCTCCGAGCATCGCTTCGAACTTGTCCGCGGAGATGACCGCCTTCACGCCGCTCTGCGCCCGCGCCGCGTCGATCTCCCTCTCCGGAACGAAGAGTATCTCGGGATACAGCGTCGACTGCGGGACCAACACCAGCGTCGAGTTGTGTGCCTCGACGCCCGTCAGATAGAGAAAGTCGTGGTTGTCGCTGTCATCGATCAGGTACTCGGTGAGACCCTGCTGATTCTTCTCGACGCTTTGAATGACGACGATGCCGTCCTTCGCCAGTCTGGCGAGCTTCTGCCGGCGAATTCGGTAGCTCGCCGAGTCGATGCCCTGCGCTCGGGCAGAAGCGATCGAGATGAGCGACAGCGCAACCAGCCACACCAGCGAGAGAGCGCGCGCACGACGCATCCCAAACGAAAATCCCCTCATGACGTTCCTCCGCATCTGTGACTTGCACACCCGCGCGAGCGCCGCTCGTCGCGGATCGATTGTCAATGCGCTCGAGAGCGCTCTACTGCTCGCAGAAAACGCAGAATCTCAGCGTCGTACCGCTCCGGCTCGATGATGTTGACCAGATGCGCGCCTCCCGGGATCACGACCTTCTGGGCCCCGGGGATGAGAAAGGCAAGCGCATCCGCCGAGATCTGGAAGAAGGGCAGATCCTCTCCGCCCACGAGCACGAGCGCCGGAGTCTTGATCTGGTTCAGGCGCTGAATGGCCGGCACCCCCGCCGCATGGGCGGGAACCATTTTCAGCACGTCGTCGCCCGAATACTGGGCGACGATGTCGGCGATGAACGCGGCAACTTCTTGCCGGTCGGCCGGCACGTGGTTGATCGGATGCGCGAGCCATTGACGCCGAAACTCCGCCATCCCGGATTTTTGCATCAGCTCTCGCACCGATCCCGCTCCCGAAAACGGTCCCGTCTCCGGAAGCACGAAACCGTCGATCGGCGCGCCATGGAGTATGAGCGCGTCCACCTGATCGGGATGATCGAGCGTGAACTGTTGCGCGACCGCGCCACCTTGGGAGTGCCCGACGATATAGGCGTGCGGAATCTTCAGATAGCGCAGCAGCGCCTCGAGGTCCTGTGCATCGTGCTCGGCCGATTGCTCCAGGCCGACGCCGCCTGGCGATCGCCCAAAGCCTCGGCGGTCGTAGCGCACGACCTGGTAGTAGTTTTTCAGCTCGCGCGCCTGGGCGTCCCACATGCGCGCGCTCATCGGCCAACCGTGAATCAGGACGAGGGGATGGCCGCTGCCTTCCACTTCGTAGTAGATGCGTCCGCCGTTGATGTTCGCGTACTGTCCCTGCGCGCACGCCCCGGGCGCGAAAACAGCACATGCGAGCAGCGCAGCACCAATCGCGAGTCGTGACTGGCTGCTCGCAATGGCCATTACGGCTGCTGCGCGCTCACGACCGGCTTCACCGCGCCTTCGGGGCCGGTGTCCCAGTGCTGCGCGGTCGACACGTTGGGCATTCCCCAGTCGTGTCCATTCCACGAGTCGAAGCCGTCGAGGTAGAACGCCCAGAATCCGGTGGTCATGTCGCTAATGACGATGAGGCCGTCAGCATCGCGCACCTGCACACCGAAGGCACCGTTCGCGACGCCGTGATCGCGCGGATCGGAGCTCGGATCGGCGATGTATTCCTTGGAGCAGCAGCCGGCCATGTGCGGGCCGTCGTACGTGTGGTAGAACGCCACCGTATGTGGATCGGTTGGATCCATCATGTTGAACACCTGCAGGCCGTCCTCGTACGCCGAAACGAACACGAGCGGCCACCGAACCTCGTGATTGTGCGGAAGGCCGCGCCAATCCGCCGTCCACGCGCCAATCGGCTGCGAAACCGTCGCCACCTTGCCATCGAGCCCCGGCTTCAGATCGAAGAGCCGAAGCG
>DATCPC010000217.1:0-11598 GCA_036564355.1 Gemmatimonadaceae bacterium
AGACCACCTGCACCACTCCCTTCAGCTCCGCGGCCGCGGTGTAGATCTGCCTGATGAGCGCCTTCCCTCCCTCGTCGCGCGGATGCGCCTTTCCGCCGAACACGAGTTGAATTCTTCCCGAGCGCTCGGCGATCGCCTTGAGCCGCTTGATGTCGGAGAAGATCAGATCGGCGCGCTTGTACGGCGTCGCGCGGCGTGCGAAGCCGATCGTCATCACGGACGGATCGAGCTTGATTCCATTGCGCTTCCGAATCTCGGCGAACAGCGCCGCCTTCGTCGCGACGTGCGCGTCGAGAATTTCCTCGAGGGGAATGTCGATCGCGTAGCGGAGATACTGGTTGTCGCGCCGCCACTCGGGGATGCGCCGGTCGAACAGCTCCTGGAACGGAGTTGCCGTCCACGTCGTCGCGTGTACGCCGTTGGTGATGGAGTCGATCGGATAGTCGGGAAACATTCCCTGCGAGATCTCGCGATGGCGCATCGCCACGCCGTTCACGTAGCGCGACATGCGGAGCGCGAGGTGGGTCATGTTGAGCGTATGGTCCTCGACGACGCGTGCGTCGATGAGCATCTGGGCGCGCTCGTCGCCGAGGACGCTCTTGTATTCACTTTCGTCGAAGCGGTCGTGGCCGGCGGGGACGGGCGTGTGGGTGGTAAAGATGCAGCGGTGCCGCACGCGCTCGAGATCGGCCTCGGTGATGTCGTGGTGCGCGCGCCCCGCGAGCTCGCGTTCGAGGAGCGTAAGGGTGAGCAGCGCCGCGTGTCCCTCGTTGATGTGGTACTGCGCGCGATCCGCGTAGCCCATCGCCTCGAGGATCGCGGCGCCACCCATGCCGAGCACGACTTCCTGGCAGAGGCGGTAGTGGCTGTCGCCGCCGTAGAGGGTATCGGTGAGGGTGCGATCCCACTCCGAGTTCTCATCGAGATTCGTGTCGAGCAGGAACACCGGGACGATGTGGCCGCCGGCGCCGTGCACCTCGTAACGCCACGCGCGAATCTCGACGCGCCGCCCCGCGATCTCGACCGATGCGCGCGCGCTCAGGGGCGCGAGCACCGTCTCGGGACTCCAGCGGACGGGCTCCTCGTGCTGCTGGCCCACGGAGTCCAGCGTCTGCGTGAAGTAGCCCTTCCGGTGCACGAGGGTGACGGCGATCATCGGCACTTCGAGATCGGCGGCAGCGCGAAGGGTATCACCGGCGAGGACGCCGAGTCCGCCGCTGTAGGTGGGGATTGCCTGCTCGAGGCAGATCTCCATGGAGAAGTAGGCGACGATGGCGCCGTTCGGAATCGTCATGAATCGGAGTTGGGGAGGGGGTGTGTGACGAGGGAGAGTTAAGCTACCCGACGAAGAGGGATTGGGGCTACCGCCCGCGAGTACGGCTTGCCAGGAACGCGGGAACGGAGCTCATCCGGCGCGCGCGGTCACATGGCGTGTCGGCGCCGCACTGCCTATTCTCTCTGCATGCGCGTTCTTCTTGTCGAAGATGACGAACGGCTCTCGGAGGCGCTCGCGGACGGCTTTCGCAAGCACCAGGTGGAGGTGGTTCGTGCGTGCAATTTCAGCGAAGGGAGTGACCGGGCCCTGCTCGGCGCCTTCGACGTCATCGTGCTCGACGTCATGCTTCCGGGCGGGAACGGCGTTGCCCTCTGCGAGAACGTTCGGCGCCATGGTCGCACGACTCCGATCCTCATGCTGACCGCGCGCGACGCGGTGGAGGACCGCGTTTGCGGACTCGAAACCGGTGCGGACGACTATGTGATCAAGCCGATCGCATTCCCGGAGCTGCTCGCGCGGGTGCGTGCGCTGGCGCGGCGCCAGCCCTTCCTTGCGCCGGCGCGATACCGGATTGCCGACCTCGAGGTGGATCTCCGAACACGCGATGTCATGCGCGCCGGCCGCGCGATCGAGCTCACCGCGAAGGAGTTCGCATTGCTCGAATGCTTCGTGCTCCACCTCAACGAGGTGATGGACCGCGCCACGCTCATCGCCCGAGTGTGGGACGAGAATCACGACCTGTTTACGAACGTGCTCGAGGTACTCGTCGGGCGACTGCGACGGAAGATCGACGCTGGCTTTCACCCCAGACTGGTCCACACCTACCGTGGCGCCGGCTACCGCTTCGGGCCGTGAGCGCGATGTCCGAGTCGAGACCGAAGGCAGGGTGACGCTCGCACGTGTCGGCCTGGCGCAGTGCGCTCGCGCGTGAGACCGCTCGACCGTCTGCGGCTCCGGCTCACGGGATGGTACGCCGCGACCTTCGCGGTGATTCTGGCGGCGCTCGGCTTCGGGCTCTTCTTCGTCATCGCGCGGCAGATGGGCACCGAGCTCGATCGCTCGCTGGGGCGCACGGTGGCGGCTGCGGCGCGCACCGTCATCGAAGCAGCGCAGCGGCGCGAGGGCGGCCACTCGACGCAGCGCGCCGACGCCGCGATGGCGATGCGCCAGCTCCGCATCCCCGATCGCGAGCTGTACCTGTTCGATGGTACGGGACGGCTTCTCGCTCCCGACACCGCTAGCGGATGGGTGGTCGCGGCTGCGCAGGGCGCGCTCCGGGACGGGCACGCTGTGCTGCAGGCAAATCTCGGGCGCGAGCATACGCTGCGCGTCCGCGCCGAGCGGTTCCCTTCGTCGGCCGGTGCGAGCTGGATCATCGCGGCGGCCACGGATACCGAGGAGCTGGAAGACCAGTACACGGCGCTCATCGCCGCGTTCGCAGTGGCGGCCTTCGCGGCGCTGGCGCTCGTCGCCGCCGGCGGCGCCTTCCTGGCACGAAAGTCGTCCGCCCCAGTGGAATCGGCCTTCGAGCACATGCGCCGCTTCATGGCAGACGCCGCGCACGAGCTTCGCACACCGGTGTTCGTGATCCGCGCGCGGGCGGACGTCGCGCTCGCGGCTGGCGGTGAGCCGCACGAGTATCCGGCGGCGCTCGCTGGCATTCGTGAGGAGGCAGAACGGCTGAGCAACATCCTCGACGATCTGCTGATGCTCGCCCGCGCGGATGGCGGGGAGCGCTCCGCCGTGCGAGTCCCGCTCTTCCTCGACGATCTGGCGCTCGATGCGGTGAGCGCCGCGTGCGCGCTCGCCGAGCGAAAGGGAGTTCGGCTCGTGGTTACCGAGTTCCGCGAGGCTTCCATTCGCGGCGATGCGACGCTCATGCGGCAGCTGTTGCTGATCGTATTGGACAACGCGATCAAGTACACCCCGCCGGGCAATCGCGTGACGCTGGCGGTCGCCCCGACCGGTGGCCGCGCGATCGTGACCATCGAGGACAGCGGCATCGGGATCACTGCGGAAGCGCTGCCACATGTGTTCGAGCGCTTTTTCCGAGCGGATCCATCTCGCGGGCGCGGCGAGGATGGACGGCGCGACGGCGCAGGGCTCGGCCTCGCTATCGCCCGCTGGATCGCCGACGCGCACGACGCCGAGATCGGGATCAGCTCAACGCCCGGTCGCGGCACGACGGTCCGACTCTCCTTTCCGCAGGCGGGATAGCACGCGGATTGTTAACGAGCCGTTAAGTCCGCGCACTACAGTACGGCGACGCGCGGGCCCGCTCGCACACTCCCTCTACTCGATCTCGAGAACATGCTCGTTCAACTCCTCGCTGCGCTTTCGATCACCGCGAGTCCAATCATGGCCGTGCACAGCCTGCGCGTCCGCGCCCACGATGACTCGCTGATGATCAACGTGACGGTGGACTCCGCGCGCCGCCAGATCGTCGTCACGGCGGGACCGTTTCCCCTTCCGGCAATGCCGGCCGGCATGCGGCACGAGCACGGCTATGGCTCACCGGTGCTGCGATTCGTTTCGCCTGTGGCCGGATGGATACGCGGATATCGCATCACGTTAGAAGACTCCAGCGGGGCGCCGCTTCCTCGAGCGGTGATTCATCACATAGGAGTGGCCGACTTCGAGCGACGTGAGCTGGCGTATCCGATGGTCGAGCGCATCTTCGCGGCCGGGAAGGAAACGCCTGAGGTCAAGCTCCCTGCGGCGATTGGCGTGCCGATCGCGCTGGGCGAGCAGCTCGGGCTGTATGAGGGCTTTCATAACGAAACTGGTCGCGACCTTCCTGCGGCATACGTGCGTGTGGCCATCCTCTGGACACCAACGCACGGCCACAAGCCGCTGGGCGTCCTTCCGTTCTACGCCGAGGTGAAGAACGACGTCGGCGGGCACAGTTGGTACGATATTCCGCCGGGGCGTTCGACGCGCCGTGCAGGGTTCGATTGGAAGATGCCGAGACGGGGAAGGTGCTCGTGCGATTGAAAGCCGCTCGCGACCGCGCCGGCCACATCATGCGCCTCGGTGTCTTCCGTTTCGGGTACCATACCGAGGCGCTTCATCTCGCGGCGCACCATCGGTATCGCATCGTCGCCGAGTATGACAATCCCACTGGGGACACGATCCCGAATGGGGCCATGGCCTCGATGGCTGGACCGTTCGTGCCTGACGACATGCGCAAGGTGCCTCGGCTCGACACCAACGATCCCGACGTGCGACGGGACCTGAGGAGCTTGGGCGTCGATGTACAGGCGACGGCCGCGGCGGACAAAGGCGCCCCGGCCGATGAGGTCGCGCTGTCGGACTCCCTGCGGCGTCATCGCGCCCACCCGCAGTGACCGGAGGCCAGCACGCCGCGCAGTTCCTCTCGCACTCCAGGCGCGACGGGGCCTGCGCTCTCGTCCTATACTTCTTCGCGATGAGAGCTCTGGCGCCGGCGGCGCGGCGAACCCTCGGTGCTCGGCGTGGAAGACGCGCGCAACTGGCCGCTGCGGCGCTCGTGCTTTCGACGACAGCGATCTCGTGCGGACGCTTCCAATCTTTCACGCCTGCACCGATCGCGGAGGCTTCGGTGGACGGTTTCGTCCAGCGCCGTCTCGTTGATCCGGCGCTCGAGAAATTCCTGGAGGCGCAGGGTGCCGGTCCGACAGCCCCGGGCTGGACGCCGCAACAGCTCGCGCTCGCCGCGCTCTATTTTCACCCCGCACTTCGAGAGCAGGCTGCTGACGTCGAGATCGCACGCGCGGCGGAGGTGACGGCGGGCACACCGCCGCAGCTCGCCGCTTCGGCGGAAGTGAGCCGTGCAGCCCGGGTCGACGAGGGGAAGTCCACCCCATGGAGCGTCTCGCTGCTGGGGGGGCTGACTCTCGAAACCGGTGGCAAGCGCGCGGCGCGGCGCGCTCGGGCGCGGGCATTCACGTTGGCCTCGATGCTCAGGCTGCAAGCGGCCGGGTGGCAGCTGGGCGCCATCTCGACGGCGCGGGCGGCGGTGCGTGCGCTGGGCGCTGACCAAGAGGTGGCGGATGCGGCGAGCGAGCACACGGCGCTCGCGGAGCTGGAGACGTTGGTACGGGCGCGCTACGGTGAGGGGCGGGTCACCCTCGCGGATGTCGCCCAGGCGGAAACCGAGTCGCAGACGGCGCTCGTTGGAGCGGTGCAAACGGAGCGCGCGCGCACGACGGCGCGGCTCGAGCTCGCGCGCGCGCTTGCGGTTCCGCTTCGCGCCGTGGACTCGCTCTCGCTGCGCCCGGACACGGGCCAAGCGTGCGCGCTGGGCGCCGCCCGCTTCGACTCGCTGGGCACCCTCGCGCTTCGCCAGCGCTACGACATGGGCGCGGCACTCGCAGACTACGCCGTGGCCGAAGGGGACCTGCGCGTCGAGATCGCGCGGCAGTACCCTGACCTCACGATCGGGCCCGGAATCGCGTGGGACCAAGGCATTTTTCGCTGGATCCTGTCGCTCGGCACGCCCGGTATTCTGCGCACGATCAACCGCGGTCCGCTCGCCGAGGCGCGGGCGCGGCGGGCGGCACTCGCCGCGCACGTCACGACGATCCAGGACAGTCTTCTCGTGGCGGTGGACTCCGCCGTCGCAGCGTGTCGCGACGCGTCGCGTGAAGGAGAGGCCACCGCCCTGCTCGTGGAGTCGGCGTCGCGGTCGTTGCGGCTCGAGCGATCGGCATACGACCGCGGCGAGACAGGACAGACCGAGGTGGCATTCGCGCAGGTGGCCGTGGTGCGGGCTACGCGTGCGCGACACCTCGCCGAGCAGCGAGCGCTCGAGGCGGAAGCGGCGCTCGAGTCGGTGATCGGCGCGTGGCCGGACGACGGCCCGCGCTGGCCCGACCTCAATACGTTGACGACCCTCTTTAGAGCTACCGCCTCCGCGGCGCCCGCGGGGCGAGAGCGCCCTGAGGAAATGAAACAATGAGCAGCCGCCGTCCGGTGATCATCACAACAGCGATCGTCGCGGCCGCGGTGGTGGGCGGCGCCATCGCGCACTTCGAGCGCGCGCGAGGCGTGGACCTGGACGAAGTGACGCCGAGCAAGCCACCGAGCCGCGTCGTCCGCCTTGGCGACGAAGCGGCCATCGTGCTCGGAAGCGAGGCGGCCACTCGCGCGGACATCGGCACGACACCGCTGAGCGCGAGCGGCGGTGGGGGCGGGCCCGGAAGCGCCGGCACCGGTGGCGTCCCCTCTGTGCGACTCTCGGGTGAGCTCGCGGCGGATCCGGCGCGAGGCGCAACAATTCGCGCGGCGGTGCCCGGACGGTTGTCGAGCAACGAATGGCCGGCGCTCGATTCCCGCGTCTCCGCTGGGCAACTGCTCGGCAGGGTGTCGGATGCCGCGCCCATGACGGCCCCGCGCGGCGGCACCGTCATCCACGTGGGCGCGCAGCCCGGCGAGCTGGTACAGGCCGGACAGGAGTTGCTCGTGCTTGCCGACTTCCGTGCGCTGCTGGCGCGCGTGGTGTGGCGCCCGGAGCTCGGGAGCGCACCGCCGGCGGCGATCGCCGTCGCGCCGCTGTCGGGGATGACGCCGGGGTCCGTGGTAATTCGCGCGCAGCTCATCGGCGCGGCCGCGGGGGTGGACAGCCTCACGCGAATGCCCGTGTATCTCTATCGGCTCGCGGGGGCATGGCCGGGCGGGCGCCCCGGCACACCGGTGATCGCGACCACGTCGGACGGGCGGGCCGTTGGCGACCGCACCCACTCGTCATCCGCCGCGAGCGGAGGAGTGGTGGTGCCAGACGCCGCGGTGGTCCAATGGGAAGGGCTCGCATGGGCATTCGTCGAGCGCGGCCCGCGCAGCTATGTCCGGGAGCGCGTCATGACCGACAACCCTGTCACCGGCGGATACATCGTTACCAGCGCGTCGTCGCGACTCGAGCCCGGCGATCTCGTGGTCACGCGCGGCGCGCAGCAGCTGCTCTCCGAGGAATTTCGCACGCACGTGCAGATGTCCGACGAAGGCGATGAGAAGTAGCGACGTGCGGCGCGGGCATTCATGCTGAGCACCATCGTCCGTCTCTCGCTGCGTCACCGGGGGATCGTCATCGCGCTCGCCACTGCTTTTCTCGTCTATGGCGGGGTATTGCTCACGCGCACGAAGTACGATGTGTTTCCGGAGTTTGCGCCGCCGCAGGTCACCATTCAAACGGAGGCGCCTGGGCTCACACCGGAACAGGTCGAGATTCTGGTGACGCGACCGATCGAGAACGCCATCAACGGCGTGCAGGGCATCGCCCTCATACGGTCGCAGTCGATCCAGGGTCTCTCCGCCATCACGACCGTGTTCGGCACGCGAACGGACATTTACCGCGCGCGCCAGTCCGTGGCCGAACGGCTGGCGGAGATGAGCGGCCGGCTCCCGCAGGCTGCGCACGCACCGGAGATCACGCCGCTCACGTCGTCGACTGGGACGGTCCTCGTCGCCGGGCTCACCTCGGCCACGCGCTCGCTTCGCGACCTGCGAACGTATGCGGACTGGACGCTCGTTCCGGAGCTTCTTGCGGTGCCGGGGGTGGCGCGCGTCACGGTGCATGGCGGTGAGGTGCGCCAGCTCCAGATCGAGGTGGATCCACTCCGTCTCCGAAGCTACCGCCTCACGATCGCGGACGTGGTGAGCGCGGCGCGACGCGCGACGGGCGTTCGTGGCGCAGGCGCGATCAGCAACTCGAACGAGCAAATCGCAGTTCGCACGGAGGGGCAGCAGACCACGACCGAGCTCCTCGCGCAGAGCGTGGTGCGCACGGACGGAGCGGCGGTGCTCCACATCGGAGACGTCGCTCGCGTGGTGGAAGGCTCCGAACCGCGCGTGGGTGCGGCCACGGTGAACGGGCAGGATGCGGTGCAACTGGTGGTGGACGCGCAACTCGGCGGCAACGTGCGCGAGGTCGCGAAGGATGTTGAGCGCGCCCTAACCCGCATGCGCCCGGCGATCGATAACGAGGAGATCACGCTGCACGTGGGAATTTTTCAGCCGTCCAACTTCATCGACGTCGCGCTTCGCAATGTCGAGCACTCGATGCTCATTGGCGGCGCACTCGTCGCGCTGGTGCTCATGCTCTTTCTCGCCGATTTTCGCGCCGCCGCCGTCTCCCTGATCGCGATTCCGCTGTCGTTGATGGCGGCGATCGTCGTGCTCGATGCACTTGGGCTCACCATCAATACGCTGACGCTGGGCGGTCTCGCCATCGCCATCGGCGAGGTGGTGGACGATGCGATCATTGACGTGGAGAACATCACGCGCAGGTTGCGCGAGAACCGGACGCGCGCCGATCCCAGACCGGCGCTGCAGGTGGTGTTCGAGGCGTCTATCGAGGTTCGCTCGAGCGTCGTCTACGCGACGTTTCTGGTCGCGCTCGTGTTTCTGCCGGTGGTGGGGCTCACCGGGGTGCAGGGTGCATTCTTTCGCCCGCTCGGACTCGCCTATCTCTTCGCGATCCTCGCATCGCTCGCCGTTGCACTGACGGTCACGCCGGCGCTCTCGCTCGCGCTTCTCGCCCGCCGCACCGGGCACGCGGGCGATTCGCCGCTCATGGAACGGCTCAGAGCTCGGTATGCACGGCAGCTCGCTTCGCTGCAGCGACGGCCGAAGACCATCGTGGCCGTGGCGGGCTCGCTAATGCTCGTCGCTCTGGCAATGGTGCCTTTCTTCGGTGGGAGCTTTCTCCCCGAGTTCAACGAGGGTCATCTGCGGCTCCACATGGCCGCCGTTCCCGGCACGTCGCTCGACGAGTCGATCCGCATCGGGAATGCCGTGACTGCCGCGTTGATGAAAGACAAGCGGATTCGAGGCGTGGCGCAGCGCGCCGGACGTGCCGAGGCAGCCGAGGACACGTATGGTCCATACTACAGCGAGTTCGAGGTCGAGCTCGTGCCGCTCTCCGGCTCCGAATCCGCGGCCTTTCAGTCGGACCTTCGCCGGCTCGTGGATCAGTTTCCCGGGGAGCACTTTCTCATCATGCCGTATCTCACGGAGCGGATCGAGGAAACGCTCTCGGGAAGCACGGCTCCCGTGGTGGTGAGGATTTTCGGGGACGATCTGGACAGCCTCGATGCGGCGGCGCGCGTGATTGCGACTGCGGTACAGCGAGTTCCTGGTGCGGTGGATGTGCAGCCGAGTGCCGCTGCAGTCTCGCCCGAGGTGCTCGTCCGGCTTCGGCCGCACGCGTTGGTGCGTGCTGGTATCCCCGCACTCGACGCGCTTTCGGCGGTGGAGACGGCGACTCAGGGCGAGCCGGTGGCGCAGCTGTTCGAAGGGAATCGCCGGACGGACGTCGTGGTGAAGGAGAGTCACGCGCGTCTCGCGCGCCCGGAGGATCTGCGGGAGATTCCGCTCGCGAGCGTCGACGGGCGGGTCGTGCCACTCGGCGAGGTCGCCGACATCGAGCGAGTGACAGGTCGCTACAGCATCGCGCACGAAGGCGCGCGCCGCGTGCAGACCGTCACAGCCTCGCCGGGAAGCGGCGATCTCGCGGCATTCACCACGGCCGTGGAGGATAGGCTGCATGCGACGCGACTTCCGCGCGGCGTGTACACCGATGTGGTCGGATCGGCGACGGCACGACGGGACGCGCTACGGGAGCTACTTCTGCGGAGCTTCCTGGCGGCGGGCGGCATCGTGATGCTCCTGTGGCTGGCGTTTGGCAGAATGCGTCCCCTCCTTCTGGCGCTCGTCAACCTGCCTTTCGCGCTCGTGGGCGGGGTGTTCGCGGTATTCGTTACCGGCGGCTCCGTATCGTTGGGGTCGCTCGTAGGCTTCGTGACGCTCTTCGGCATCACCACGCGCAATGCGATCATGCTGATCGCACACTACAACCATCTCGTGCGGCAGGAAGGAGCGGAGTGGGGGGGCGCAGCGGCCATTCGTGGCGCAGCCGAACGATTGGGTCCCATCCTGATGACTGCCTTCATCACGGGGCTCGGACTGCTACCGCTCGCCATTGGGGGCGGGGATCCGGGACGGGAGATAGAGGGGCCGTTGGCGATCGTGATCCTCGGTGGCCTCGTCACGTCGACGGCGCTGAGCCTCTTTGTGCTGCCGACGCTCGCGCTGCGTTTCGGTCGCTTCGGTGAGGAGACGACAGGTACATGACTCCGCTCGTGCGCCTTATCGTCCTGTATGCGCTCGTGGCGGTGTGCTTCACGATTCTGGGTGCCGCCCTGGGCGTCTCATGGGCGTCGATACGCCGCCTGCGGCGAGTCGACCACGGGCATGGCGATGTTGTTCGTGGGGTTTCTCGCCTTTCTGGTCATTGGTATGACGTGGCGGTGAGCGGAGTGGGGATGGGGAGAAGAACGGCGACGGGCGCCTGAGCGAGGATGTCGGAGAGGGGAAGGCGGATCGTGGATACGGAGGACGAGGGTGGTGCAGGATTAGCTGGGATGGCGAGCTCGTGGCCGGAGATCGCGCAGCGCCAGTACGGGGCGCTGGGAGTGCGAGCGTCGAGATGGAGCTCGGTGTTCTGCCAGAAGTCTCCGATAGGCGGCGAGTGGGGTGCGAAGGCGTGGGTGAGGCGCGGCACCACGATGATGGCTGCGTCGTCGGGACTTGAAGCGGCGGAGCGGCGGGCGAAGGCGAAGATGTTTGCGCCGCGGGGGCCGTGGGCGGCGAGGGGCTGGTAGGAGCCGTGGGCGAAGAGGGGGGCGTGGTCGGCGCGGGCGCGGAGGCAATTGCGGATGATGGCGAGCTTGATGGTCACGCTGTCCTGGCGTGTAAGCCATTTGGCTTCAATGGATTCCGCCATGTCACCACTCGGTGACATGGTATCGAGCGTAGCCAGCGCGGCGCGTCTCGACTCGTAGCTCACCGGCCCTCGGTTGTCCGGGTCCACGAGCGAGAAATTCCAGAGCTCATCGCCCTGGTAGATGTCCGGGAAGCCCGGCGACGTGAGGTGTAGCACCGTCCGCGCGATCGCGTTCAAGGCACCGCTGGGCATGATCCGCGCGACGAACGCCTCGAGCTCGCGCAGGAATTCGGGACGCGAGAACAGCGCGTCGATGAAGCTCGCGAGCGCGCCCTCGTACTCCTCGTTGATGTCGATCCACGACGTGCGCGCCTTCGCTTCGCGCGCCGCCTTCCGCGCGAAGACTGATGCGCGCTCGCGCAATTCCCCGCGCTCGGGCTCCGCGGCGCCGCCGATCGGCCACATGCCGACGAGCGTCTGGTAGATCACGTACTCCATGTGCGCGTCCGGCGCGAGCCTGTCCTGCACACGCGTCTTGAGACCTCGGTGCGCGCGCGCCCAGGAGGCGAGCTGGCGCGCCCACTCGCGCGGAATCTCCGAGAGCACATCGAGGCGCGCGCGC
>DATCPC010000218.1:0-2708 GCA_036564355.1 Gemmatimonadaceae bacterium
CGGCCGCGTTCTCCCCGAGACGTCGGTGCGCGATCCGTTGCAGTCGCAGGTCCGTGGGCTTGTCGGTCTCAAGGGTTCGCGCTACGCTCTGCTCCCAGTCGAGCTCAGACTGGAGAACCGTGGTGGTGGTACGGGCGTTGCAATTTTGCGCGTGGTGATGATCGATGCGCGCATGGCTCAGATCCGTTGGGTGGGCGAGGTGGTGAGCGATCCGATGAGAACACTCTCGCCGGCGCTCACGGCCAGCGTCGCGACGCATTTCGCCGATCTCGTCCTCGCGCCCTGACCATCCGGCACTCGAGAGGCGGATGACATGACCACCGTCTTCCACATCTCGGACCTGCATTTCGGATGGCCTGCGGTTCCAGAGCAGATCGAGGCAATCGAGCAGATCATCCAGATGAAGAAGTACGATGTAGTGGCGATATCGGGCGATCTCACCCAGCGCGCCAGAGCGGGTGAGTTCCAGAGAGCGGCAGCGTTCGTCCGCGACGCCAGGAAGGTGAGCAAGGTCATCACGGTCCCCGGCAATCACGATGTCGCCTGGTGGAAGGCGCCGCTCGGCTTTGGCGACAAGTCAAAGGTCTACGAGAATTATCGCAAGTTCATCGACAGGAATCTGGAGCCCGTGCTGCGCGTCGCCGGCGCGACGTTCGTCGGGATCAACACCGCGCACGGCGTCACGCGACGGACTCTGACGTGGAACCTGCGCGACATCTCGATCATCGGCGACATCCACAAGCACCAGCTCGACAAGGCGAAGGAGCTCTTCGAGAAGGCGCCGCCAAATGACGCTCGCGTGATCGTGATGCACCACAACCCGGTGCGGGGCGAGCTCTCGCAGCGCCACGGGCTCAAGAACACGCAGAAGATTCTCGGGGCTTTCGCCGAGATGGGCGTCGATTTAGTGTGTTGTGGTCACGATCACCAGGAATCGGTGCACTACATCGAGCACACGCGGAAGGGCACGGTGATCTCGACGGCGGGTACGGTCTCGAACAGATCGCGCGGAGGACGGCCTTCTTCAGTCAACGTCGTCGATATCGGACTCCAAACGATCGATGTGACGACGCACGTGTGGTCCAAGGATCATCGCACATTCGTGAAGGGTCCGCACAAACGCTTCAAGCGCTCGGATTATGTGGCGGCTGAGTGACAGGGACCAGCTCGCGCTGGAGCTGGACGAAGCGCCGCCGCGAAATGCCGAGGAGCTCCGCGCCCGGCTCCAGCGGCTCGGACTGGGCTCGCAGTATCGCGTGCGACTCACTACGAATCGCACCGTCGTCGTCAGCTACAGCGGAGGCGAGCTCCGCATCCACAACAGCTTCCTGGACGGCAATCAGGAGGTCTGGAAGGCGATAATCACTTTCGTCCACGGCAGGAACAGAGTGGCGAGACAGGAAGCGCGCAGGACGATCCTCGAGTTTCCGGTCGCGCGCTCGAACTGTCCACCGCGAAGGAAGCGCAGCCCCGAGCGGACGAACCCGGCAGACCTTCCACTCATCCGCGAGCTGTCGCGCTGGCACGCCGAGTACAACGAGGGAAGGTTCGGCGGCGCGTTGCGCGAGATTCCGATACGAATCTCCCGGCGGATGAAGAGCAGGCTCGGCCACTACAGCCCGGCCAGCGGCGGTTGCGAGCCGGAGATCGTGTTGAGCAGACGACACATCAGGCGTGACGGATGGGACGAGGCGCTTCATACGCTGCTGCACGAGATGGTGCACCAGTGGCAGGACGAGCAGGGACTCGTCGTCGATCACGGCTCGAGCTTCCGCGCCAAGGCGCGCGCTGTGGGGACAACTCCATTGGCATGCCGCGCAGTCGCATAACAGCGTAAGAGGACTGCGAGAAGAGCTAGGTACCGCCCACCTAGCTCTTCTCGCAGTTGGTTTCCCTTTCTTGTGAGCTAAGTTTCCCGCATGCCAACCGATTTCTACGATATCGACTCCGCGCTGTCCGAAGAAGAGCGCGCCGTCCGCGATACGATCCGCGCGTTCGTCGATGAAAAAGTCCTTCCCATCATCGGCGACTGCTACATAGAAGGACGCTTTCCGAAGGAGCTCGTGCCGCAGATGGCGGAGCTCGGCGTTTTCGGCGCCAATCTCCCGGAGGAATACGGATGCGCGGGGCTCAACAACGTCTCCTACGGGCTCATCATGCAGGAGCTGGAGCGCGGCGACTCCGGCGTGCGGTCGTTCGCTTCGGTCCAGGGCGCTCTGGTGATGTATCCGATCTTTGCCTTCGGCAGCGAGGAGCAGAAGCGCCACTATCTCCCGAGGATGGCGAGCGGCGAGATAATCGGATGCTTCGGACTGACCGAGGCAGACTACGGGTCTAATCCGTCGGGAATGATTACTACCGCCCGCGAGCAGAAGGATGGAAGCTGGGTGATCAACGGGGCGAAGATGTGGATCACCAACGGATCCACGGCGCAGGTGGCGATCATCTGGGCGAAGACGGGTGACGACAAGAGTGACAAATCGATCCGTGGATTCATAGTCCCCACCGACACGCCGGGTTTTACCGGCAAGGATCAGAAGGGCAAGCTCTCGCTGAGAGCCTCAGACACGAGCGAGCTGGTGTTACAGGATGTGAAAGTGCCCGCGACTGCGCTGCTTCCGAAAACCGGCGGAATCAAGAGTCCGCTCATGTGCCTGACCCAGGCCCGGTACGGAATCGCCTGGGGCGCCATGGGTGCCGCGCAAGGG
>DATCPC010000021.1:0-15398 GCA_036564355.1 Gemmatimonadaceae bacterium
CGCGATCGCGGCGTCCGTGTGCTCGTCGCGGTACTTCACGATGATCGGCGTCTGGAGGGAGAGATGCTGATCCGCGCCCCACCCCGAGCTCATGGGCCGCGCGCCCGGCACGACGACCGCACCCTCGGGGATCTCGAGCGGCGCGCCGCCTTCCGCGCGGTGCACGGTCTCGCGCACGACATCGTACACCGGCGTCGCGCGCGTGAGAATGACTCCCGACGCGAGCACCGCGCGCCGGCGAATGACGGTTCCCTCGTACACACCGCAGTTCCCGCCGATGAACACCTCGTCCTCGACGATCACCGGCGCGGCGTGGGCCGGCTCGAGCACGCCGCCGAGCTGTGCCCCGGCGCTCAGATGCACGCGCGCGCCCACCTGGGCGCACGAGCCGACGAGCGCGTGCGAGTCGATCGTGGTGTTCGCGCCGACATACGAGCCCACGTTGATGAGCATCGGAGGCATACAGATCACTCCGGGCGCGACGTACGCACCTCGTCGGATGATGGACCCACCAGGCACGATCCGAACCCCGTCGGCGACGGTGAAATCGCGGATGGAGAATGGGTGCCGGTCAAAAAAGCGAAACGCGCTTCCTGGCACGCCTCCCATTTCGACCAGCTGTCCGATGCGAAAGGCGAGCATGATCCCCGCCTTCACCCATCCCACCGCGCTCCATGTGCCGGCCGCATCGCGCTCGGCGGCGCGTACGTCGCCGCGCTCGAGGGCGTCCAGCAGCTCCGACACTGCGACGTCCGCCGAGGCGCGATCGAGCGTGCCGCCCGATGCACTCGCCTCCGATGCGCGCTCGATGCGCGAGCGCAGATCGGGTAGTATTGATGCCGCGCCCGATGCCTCGGCACTGCCGCCGATAGTCGTCACGCCTCGATCAGCCCGCGCGCGAACATGAGCTCGGCGTTGAGAATGGACGCGCCGGCAGCGCCTCGAATCGTGTTGTGCCCCATCGCGACGAGCCGAAGGTCGAGGAGCGGATCGGGGCGCACCCGACCGACCACCACCGACATCCCGTTGCCGGCGTTCACGTCCCGGCGCGGCTGCGGACGATCTCGCTCCGTCGTCACGATCACCGGATTTGCGGGCGCGCTCGGCAGCGCCAGCTCCGCAATCGCGCCCTTCCACGAGCGGAGCGCATCCATCGCCGCATCGGCGGTCGCGGGAGACGCGAGCTTTACCGACATGCACGCCGTATGGCCGTGCTCGACTGCGACGCGGTTCACCTGCGCGCTCACGCGCATCGGTGCCGGCGTGACCGCGCCGTTCTCGAATGTGCCGAGGATTTTCAGCGGCTCCGATTCGATTTTCTCTTCTTCCCCGCCGCCGATGAACGGAATGATGTTGGCGAGGATGTCGAGCGACGGCACGCCGGGATATCCTGCACCGGAGAGCGCCTGAAGCGTGGTCACGAATAGCTGTTCGACACCGAACGCCTGGTGCAGCGGCGCGAGCGCGAGCGCAATCACCATCGTGGAGCAGTTCGAGTTCGTGACGATCGCCCCCGGCCAGCCGCGCTTCGACCGCTGAATCGGAATGAGCTCGAGATGATCCGGATTCACCTCCGGGATGAGCAGCGGCACATCGGCGTCCATGCGATAGTTGCGAGCGTTGCTGAGCACGAGGCGGCCGGCGCGCGCGAACGCGGCTTCAACCTCCTCCGCCGCATCGGAGTCGAGCGCGGAGAAGACGACCGGCGCGTCGACGGTGGCGGGGTCGCAGCAGCTGACCGTGAGATTCGCGACGAGCTCCGGCAGCTCACCGCCCAGCCAATGCGCCGCATCGCGGTATCGCTTGCCCGCGGAACGCTCCGAGGCTGCGACGGCGGTCACGTCGAACCACGGATGATTCGCGAGCAGGCGGATGAATGTCTGGCCCACAGCGCCGGTGGCGCCGAGTACGCCGACGGAAATCTTGCGAGTGGGAGCGATGGTCGGTGTCATGAGGCGAGTAATGTACGCACGAGGTGCATGTAGCTGCCCACCGCCGCGCGCAGCTCATCGATGTCGATGAACTCCTCGGGCGTATGCGCAACGTGGATGGAACCGGGGCCGAACAGCAGCGGCGTGCCCCACCGATCGAGCAGCGGTATGTCGCTGGTGTACGAGACCGGCTCGTTCTCGAAGCCGGGGATCGTGTGAAAGTGCTGCGCGGGGATGTGCGGCGCGAACTCGAGCTCCGCGCGCCCGAGCGCCCACCGCTCGAGGATATCGCGCACTACGGACGGATCGCCCACCAGGCGCACCATGAGCTGCGCCACCGCTTCGTCCGGAACGATGTTCGCCTCGCGCCCCGCATTCAGCGTCCCGACGTTGATCGTAGTGCTTCCGAGCTTCGCATCGGTGGGAAGCTCGAGCGCTTCGAGGGTGGACAGAAGTGCGAGCATCGGAACGATGGCGGAGCGACCGAGCTCGGGATAAGCGGAGTGGGCCGCGCGACCGCACGTCCGGAGGGTAACGAGCATCGATCCCTTCGCGCCTGAGGCTAGTCGTCCCTCGGTCGGCTCGCCGTTGATGAGATACCGACTGGTGGCAGGGAGCAGATTGGCCGCGCGCGCGCCGTCCGAGCGTCTCTCCTCACCCACCACCAGGAGCAGGTCGACGCGCTTTTCGCCCTGCTCGGCAAGCGATTGTGCCGCGACCATCATCGCCGCCGCGATTCCCTTGGCGTCGCACGCGCCGCGTCCAGTCAGCCGATTTCCGAGGCGTCCCGGACCGATGAACGGCGGAACCGTATCCAGATGCGTAGAAAGGGTGACGGCGCCGAGCCCGTGCGATGCCCAGATGTTCGCACGCGTGGGTGACAATTCCTGCAATCGCACGTCCCAACCGCATTCACGAAGCCATGCCGAGGCGAGCTCGACAGCTGGTGCCTCCGATCCGGTGATCGACGGTTGCGCGATGAGGGATTCAGCGAGGGAAAGAACGTCGGTCATCGAATCAACGTACATGAGAAGGTTCTAGCGTGACAGCATTGGCGGCGAATCGTACTCAGATGGAGACCGGCGCGCGCGCGTTCGGCGCCGTAGAAAAGGGAATTGACCACGGAGCACTCGCGGAGTAGGTTGGAAACCCGAATATAAACCGAAGTCACAGGACACGACCGAGCACGTCGCGCTTCAGGGGCACCGCTTGCTATCCCCAATCACGCAACGAGTTAACATGTCGCACCTCAACCGCTTTCCAGCAATGATTCGCGGCACCGTCAGGGAGCCAGGAGCGCGGCGCCAGCCCGCCGAACTTCTGCGAATTCGTGAGCTCGATCCGCGAAGCAAATGCGGCGAGAGCACCACCGTCATGCAGCTCTTTCGCGTGGACGATCTTCCTGAGGAAACTCAGCGCGTGCACATGGTTTTCCATGACCGCCACGGCTGGTACTGCGAGCATGGGCGGGAGTGTCCGGCTGTCGCGGCGGTGCGCCGTCACCAGCGCGAGGACACGTCGGAGAGCTGACGAGGCATTGCAGGCGGGCGCCGCCTTCAGTCCGGCGACGCCCCTCGCGCGACATGCGCCTCGAACGCGTCCGGCGTGAGCGAGTAATACGCGCAGTCCTGGCCGTATCGGTATCGGATGCCGTCGAAGCGCATCCCGAGCTTGTCCATCACTCTTCGTGACGCCGCGTTCTCCGGGGTGGCGACGGCGACGATTCGATCGAGCCCGCGCTCGCGAAAGCCCCACGCGACCACCGCGGTTGCGGCCTCCGTCGCCAGCCCGCGACCCCATTCTCCCTTTCCGAACGCGTACCCCACCTCGATCTCGCCGGTCTGCTCGAGCGGTTGCAATCCCGCCCACCCGACCGCTTCGTCGGCCTCGCGATAACGGATGCCGAACATTCCGAGTCCGTGCTCACTCCAGCACTGCAGATATCGCCCGAGCCGCTGAATGGTTTGCTCGCGCGAGAGCGCGCCCTCGGTACCGATGTAGCGCATCACGTCGGAGTCGCCGCGCAGTGTGACGAGCCAGTCGAGGTCGTCGGTCGACAGCGGGCGAAGGAGCAGGCGTTCCGTTTCGATCGATGGCATTCTCCACCCTACCGCGCGCCGAACGCGCCGGCAAGGACGCCCACGAAATTTCTGTGCGCTCGCACATCCCCGTTCTTCATGCAACATTTGCCAACGAATGATTCACTTCTCTCATCGGCCCGATGTGATGCTCATGCTGATTCGACTCGCGATAGCGGTGCTTCTCGCGTGCGCCGTTTTCGTTCCCGCGAGCGCCACCGCGCAGGCCGCGGACTCCGACCTCGCCCGCGCGCGACGGATTCTGCGCACGACACCGCTCATTGACGGCCACAACGATCTCGCGTGGCGCATTCGCGAAGACAAGAATGCTCCGCGAGACGTCGACGCCTACGATCTTCGTCGCACCACGCCGGGCCACACGGATCTCGCGCGCATGAAGGACGGGATGGTGGGCGCGCAGTTCTGGTCGGTCTATATCCCCGGGGAGATCAAGGATTCCGGCTATGCGCGCGTGCAGCTGGAGGAGATCGACATCGCGCGCCGCTTCATCGCGAAGTATCCCGAGCGCCTTGCGTTCGCGACGCGGGCTTCGGACATCCGCCACGACTTCGCGCAGCGCAAGGTCGCCTCTTTTCTCGGTATGGAGGGCGGCCACGCCATCGAGAATTCCCTTGGCGCGCTGCGCTCCTATTACGACCTCGGCGTTCGCTACATGACGCTCACGCACAACGTGACTCTCGACTGGGCCGACGCGGCACTCGACGAGCCGAAGCACGCCGGACTCACGCCCTTCGGCAAGGAAGTGGTCAGGGAGATGAACCGGCTCGGCATGCTCGTCGACCTCGCGCACGTGTCGCCGGGAACGATGAGCGCCGCGCTCGACGTCAGCGAGGCGCCGGTGATCTTCTCGCACTCCGGCTCACGAGCGCTCGTCGATCATCCGCGGAACGTGCCGGACTCGATTCTCGCGAGGCTGCCAAAGAACGGCGGCATCGTGATGGTTCCGTTCGTGAACGGCTTCGTCTCGGCGACCGTGCGCGCGCGCGACCTGGCCGAGGAGGAGGCGTCGAAGAGCGCGAAGGCGAAATTCCCGTCGGACAGTGGCGCGGTGGAGCGCGAGATGGCCGCGTGGCGAGCCGCACATCCGCCAGTTCGCGCGTCGCTCTCCGACGTCGCCGACCACATCGAGCATGTCCGGGACGTTGCCGGAATCGATCACGTCGGCATCGGCAGCGACTTCGATGGCATCGACGACGTGATCCCGGGCCTCGAGAACGTGTCGAGGTTCCCTTACCTGCTCGCCGAGCTCGCGCGGCGGGGATGGTCCGACGCGGACCTGCGAAAGGTGGCCGGCGAGAACTTCATCCGCGTCTTCACGCAGGCGGAAAGCGTCGCGGCGCGACTGCAGAAGTCACGGCATCCTTCGACCGCAACGATCACGGAGCTCGACGGAACGCTTCACCCATGACGGTCGCTGTTAACGCGGAGCGTCAATGATCTCGAGCAGCGTGGCGTCCGAGAGCCTTGTCCAGTGCGATGGAAAATGCCAGATGCGCCGGCAGACGTAGCCGGCGTCGAATATCAGGCACGACGTCGCGTCCGCACCCGGCACGTCGTGGGCTAACGCCTCCCGTACTCGCCAGCGCGTGCCATCCTCGGCGTACACCACTCGCTGCGCGAGCGTTTCGAGCTTCGGTTGTCCCATGCCGACCTACGCCGTCCATCGCCTGCTAGCATCGCTCCGAACTGCGCGCGACTACGTCGCGCCACTGTGTCCGGAATTATACATCGCAAGAACGGGGAGCGCACAGGGACGCCACGTCAGACCGGCGGACGGGGATGCCCGTAGTACTCGTCCACGGCTATGGTGATCATCTGGGCGAGGGTGTCCGCCCCGGCGGGACTCCCCTGGAGCTCCCGCGCTTCCGGAAGCGCCGCACACACTTCCTTGATCAGAATCAGGAGGTGCTCCGCCCGCAGCTGATGTCGCCGGGCGTGCGCGCCGATGGTGCGCATGTTCTCGCGCAACCCGGACTGGTCGATGGGGCACCCGGCGAGTATTCGCCGGAGATCGGTGCGTAGCGTCAGCCGGATGACTGTGCGCAATGCCTCGTGTGCTTCGACTGGTGTGTTGCCGTCGGCATGCGGCGTGTTGCGAGAGGAATGAAAATCCGAATCCGTCATCATGCTGCCCTTGCCGAAGAAATCGCGCGCAGCTTCACTGCGGGCGAACGGCCGTGCGTTCTCAGTTGCCCATCAGGCGTTCGTAATTCCTGCGCGTGACTTCATAGCAAGGGCACGACACCGCCTCGAGCCCTGGGCGGTCGATCACCGCCACCTTGCCACGAGTGTAGCGGATCAGTCCCGCGCGCTGCAACATGCCGGCCGCAACGGTGACCGCGGGCCGATGCACGCCGAGCATGTACGACAGGAATTCGTGTGTCAGCATGAACGACTCCATGCGCATGCGATCGTGCGTCATGAGCAGCCATCGCGCGCATCGAGATTCGAGCGTGTGGAGTCGATTGCACGCGACCGATTGCGCGGCCTGGTTAAACAAGGCGAGCGAGTGCCGATTCAACAGCCGCGCAAACGCCGGATTATTCACCACGGCCTCCTCGAACGCGGAGGCGCTCATGCGGTACGACTCTCCCGTCTGTTGCACAAAAGCGCGCGTCGGCATGCGATCGTCGCCGAGCAGCAGGGGCAGTCCGGCCCAGCCTTCGTAGCCAATCGTGCCGATCTCCACCGCTCCCTCATCCATCGCGTTCACCATCGAGACGCAGCCACTCGTCGGAAAGTAGACATGAGTGATCGGCGAATTCGCTTCGTACAGTACCGTGTTCATTGCAAGGGAAAATGGCTCGAGATCTGACACAACACGATCGAATTCAGAGGAAGGAAGCGCGGCAAGAATGCGATTTCGTGAAGGCGCATCGTCCAGCGTCTCCGTCTCACTCAGGATGCGAACTGCCATCTCAGGGAACTCCGCGTGAGCGAGCAGTATGTCATTCGACCTCTCGCGATCCGTCCGACCGATGGCAATCGGCACGTGCGACCGAGAGGTGAACGGGCGGCGAATGCCACCCCAGAATCCCGGCGACGAAAGACGACGCCGGGACTTCGGACCTAGTATAGCGAACGCGGGCTAAAATGCAGCCCGCGTTGGAGTTACGCGACTTTTAGGGTATGTATTTATACATATGTAGTCGCGATACGACGCGTGCGCGGAGGAGCGAATACCCGGGGCCGGACTCGAACCGGCACGGCCTTTCGGCCAAGGGATTTTAAGTCCCACGCGTCTACCATTTCGCCACCCGGGTGCGACTCCGCGCACGCGCGCGCGAATCGCAAACTCGCTTCCCTGTCAGTCGCGCGCGCGCCACGCTCGCAGGCGAGAGGCCACGCGCGCCACCGCTCCGCTGATTCCAGCGCGCGCATCACTCGACGCAACGTGCAGCGCCTCCGCGAACTCGGAGATGTTCGCGAAGCGATCGTTTCGCGAGCGCGAGAGCGCGCGCTTGATCGCGTCGTCGACGACGACCGGAACATCGGGGCGCACCGTGCGAATCGAAGGTGCACCGCCCGCGAACATCTTCGCGACGACGGCCTGCGCGTTGCGCCCGCCGAACGGAGTCTCGCCCGCGAGCATCTCGTACAGCACCGTGCCCAGGCTGTATTGATCCGACCGACCGTCGAGCGAAGGATCACCGCCAACCTGCTCGGGGCTCATGTACTGCGGAGAGCCGACGACGAAGCCCGTCGTCGTCGTCGCGACTTCGACATCCGTGGCGCCAGCGCGCGATCTTCCCGACGCGTCCTTCATCGGGCGCGCGATTCCGAAATCCGCCAGCATCGCATCGTGCTTCGTCGTGACCATGATGTTGTCGGGCTTCACATCGCGATGCATGTAACCCGCGCCATGGGCATAATCGAGCGCGCTCGCCACTTCGCGCGTAATGCGAAGCGCGTCGGCGAGTGGCAGTTGCGACTCGCGCGTCATCCGCTCGCGCAGCGATTCGCCCTCCACATAGGGCATCGTGTACCAGAGCAGGTCGCCCGCCGCCTCGCCGTGGTCGTGGATCGCGAGGATGTGCGGATGTTCGAGACGGGATGCGACCGCGATTTCGTGGCGAAAGCGCTGCGAGCCGACGATCTTCGCCACCTGGGGGCGAAGCACCTTGAGCGCGACGAGCCGGTCGTGTTTGGTGTCCCGCGCGAGAAACACGGTCGCCATTCCGCCACTCGCCAGTTCGCGCTGCACGACGTAGGCGTCGCCGAACGCCGCCTGCAGTCGCGCTCCCAGCTCAGTGCTATCGGACATGCGTTCCTCGACACGGGAGGCCGTGTCGGTCATCGAACGAAAGAGTCAGCAAACGATCAAGCGGGAAACGGGACTCGAACCCGCGACCCCAACCTTGGCAAGGTTGTGCTCTACCAACTGAGCTATTCCCGCGGTAGCGACGAAGTTATTGCGCTGGCCGCACGCGGACAAGTCGCAGCCGATCTGCGCCCCGGGCGTCAGCGCTCCTGCTGCGCAGCGAAGCGCAACCGCACGTAGTCCGCGGTCCACGCGCCCGCCCTGTCGCGCAGGCTTGGTGCCAGCAGCGACGTCATCTCGTCGATCATCGTGTTCCGCTCCTCGTCGCTCAGACCGGCCAGGAACGGGTTCGCGAAGGTGTCGAGCCAGCCGTGCATCCCGGTAGGCAGCGGTGTCGGTCGAGGGATCAGCTCCATGCGCTGCACCACGAAGCCATGCGTCTCGAGTCGCTCCGCATACTCGGCCGGTGTCGGGAAATACCAGGGCCATCGCGCCTCGCCGTCGATGCCGTGCGCGCGGAGCACTGCGAGGATGGCCGTCGAGATGGCCGCGACGTTTCCCTGCGCTCCCAGCTCGCCGACGAAGCGGCCGCGAGACTTGAGCGCGCGCTGCACGCCCGCGAGCACGAGATCGGGCTCGCGCATCCAGTGGAGGGCGGCGTTCGAAAATGCGGCGTCGAACTCCGACTGGAACGGCAGCGCATACGCATCGAGGACCCGCGCATCGATGCCCCGAGCGCGCGCGGCGGCCACGAGCGCCCGCGAGCTGTCCGCGCCCACGACTTCGGCCCCGCGCGCGACGATCGACACCGTGAGCGCTCCGTCGCCGCAGCCCAGGTCGAGCACGCGCTCGCTCGGCTTCGGATCCAGCCAGTCGACGACGGGCTCCGCGAGCTCCGATACGAAGCGTGCATTGCGCGCGTACTGCTCGGCGCTCCAATCCCGTGACGGCGAGCCTGCGGATTCGGTCATTCGCCTTCTCCAGCAAGACATGCAAAACGGAGCGCCCCGCAGACTGCGGCGCGCCCTGTCGAGTGCATCACGCGCTAGGCATCAGGGAGAGTGTGGAATACTCGTGCCATACTTCGCGTTGACGACATCGATTATGTCATTCGCCAGCAAGACATGCGCGGCCGCGGCCGGGTGCACTCCGTCCAGCGAGAAAAACTGGCCGAACGCGGCGGTCGGTTCCGCGAGATTCGGAAATGACGGCACATCACCCGAGATCCTGAGGGCCACGAGCACCGGATTCGGATCGAAATAGGCGAATCCGAGGGAATCGGCTTCGGCCGAGATGAGTGCATTGTAGGCATTGACGGTATCCGTGACTGCAAGCTGCTCCGCGGCATCGAGCACGAAGACATTGCCAACCGGCGCGAAGGGAGCCGGAAGCGCCTCGCACTCGATCGTCGGCGGATGCGCGTGCGAGCGAATGGCACCGGCGAGCTGAAAGTTGATGAGCGACGTCGTGGTGACGGGACACGTCGTAGGATCGATGACAGTGGTGGTTCCCGCAGCCAGATCAAACGCACCCTTCGCCGCGGGGCTCAGGAGCAGCACTCGAGCGGGGAAGAGCAGCGGATCATTCTCCGTATTGACGACCCCAATGAGCACGCCGCCCTTGATCGACGGGATCGCCTTGAGCGCCTTCACGAAGTTCTTGTAGTTCGTCGTGAACGCGGTGATCGAGGTGACACCATTCGAGATGCCTGGCGTCGCCGGAAGTATCCCGGAGAGCGACGCATCGAGAACGTCGTTGTTGCCGATCCATGCGCTGACGAAGGTGGGCTGCGCTTCCGCCGCGCGCTGGACCTGCGTCTCGCCGCCGAGTATGAAGGTGGTGAGCGCGTTCTCTGCGAGGGTGTCGGGACCGGGAATGGTGCCCGTGGGAGAGAGCGATGTGGCACCCGGAACCGCGACGTTGTTGATGGGCCCGGGTGTCTTCTCAACTTGCCGAAGGGCGCACGAGCCGGGTTCTGCATCGCCCACGAGCTCCTGCGTGACGAAGTTGGCGATCGGCGGCGGGCACCCCGGCTTGTTGAGCAGCGGAATGCGGAAGTTCGTGTTGACTGCCTGCGCGAACAACACGGCATAGCTCTGTCGTTGCGTCGAGTCGTTGATGCCGGCGCTCTGAAAGCCAGCCGTGATGCTGTTTCCGAGCGAGACGTAGCTCTTGAACAGCGGGTCCACCGGTTTCACCTGGACCACGTTCGGAGTGTCGCTGCACGCCACGAGTGCCGAAGCCACGACGATCGCGGTCACTCCGCTGGCGAGATATCTGTTACAAAACATCTGAGATCTCCCTGTGGAGTTAGAAATTGACTTTGACACTGAGCGAGAAGACGTTGGCGTTCAGCGTGTAGAAGCCGGTGTTGAGCTCACTCGCCGTTTCACTTTCCTCGGGACTGTTGGTAGTGCGCGCGACGATGCGACCGCGGCGGCCACTCGTGTCCACGTGGAGGAATCCTGCGTCGAGCGTGTACGACGCCCCGAGCGGCAAGCCGATGCCGATCGTGTAGTTGCGTCGATCCATGTCGGGGAGCAAAGGCGTGACGGTGATGTCCGGAGCCGGTGATCCGATCCAGTCGAATCCGACGCGTCCGCGGAAGCCGGCGGCGAAGGCGTGCTCGACGCCAACGCGCACGGAGTTGGAGCTCTTGTAATTCTCGAGAAGCGTGCGGTTCAGCCCAGCATCGCCAGCGGGACCATTGAAGTCGATCGCGAGTGTATCGAACGACTTGTAGTCGATCCAGGCGTAGTCGACGCTGATCGTCGTGTTCGTGAAACCCGTATAGCCGATGCCGGCCTGGAGCTGCGCGGGATGATCGATCTCGGTGTTCACGCTCTGTCCCGGGCTGAACGGCGCGCCGGGCGCGAACTGGGGAGAGAGAATCGCGTCGAGCGGCGTGCCGGGCGGAAGACCCAGCGGATTGCTGCCCGCGAGAGTGAGGTTCGTGAGCTGTTGGGTGAATTGCACATCGGCATTGTCGTACTTGAACTTGAGCTCGGAGAGAAAGCGCGCCCCAACCTGCCAATCCGCGCCCAACTTTCCGTGCACGCCAACGTTGAAACCCCAAGCGGTGCCGTCGCCCTTCAGGCTGACCGAGGCGAACTGGGTGCCGGCGGGTATTCCGAGTTGGCCGAAAGTGACCCCGTGGCCGCCGGGAACGGGAACAGCGGCGAGGTCGATTCCCTGACGCAGCTCCACATGCGAGACTCCGAACACCGGACCGCCTCCGATCGACCATCCGGGAGCGATGCGATACGCGATGTTGGGCTGGATGTAGTCGCTGGACAGCGACGCTCGCTGCGACTCGAAGCGGCCCGGGAAGTCGGGCTTCCACTGCGACACCAGTCCGTACGGCACATATGACCCGATGCCGACGGCCCACTTGGATCCGCGCGGCGTGTAGTTCAGAAAGATGTGTGGAGGAAACTTCACGGGGACGTCGCTGGGATAGCTTCGACCGGTGCTGTCCGCGTTGAATCCTCCGTTCACCTGAATCGCGGCAGCGCCCACGTAGAGTCCCCACCCCTGGAGCCCTGTTGTCGCAGCGGGATTCCAGTAGATCTCCGATGGGTCATTGCAGGGGACGCTCGTGACCGCGAATCCGCGGGCGAGCGCGCACGATCCGATCTCGTTCAGACCGAATCCTTGCGCTTCCACGACGGCCGGCGCCATCAGGGCGGCCAACACCAGCCATCGCGAGAGACGTTCGAAGTTCATCGGGCTTCTCCATCACGTGACCTGCGCAATTCTCTCGACCACATCGGGCCGAGAGGCGCTTCGAGTCCGAGCGCACGGAGCGGCGCGTAGCATCCGCTCTTTCGCAGTAAGAGTATTACGCACCCGCCCTGTACGACAGGCTTGCGCCCCGCCAACCGCTCAGGTCTGTGCTCTTCGCGAGCCGTGCGATGCCTGGGGAGCGCCGCTCAGGGGCGTGCGCCGAGTGCGTGCACGGCGTACCAGGCGCACCAGGCGAGCAAACCCGCAAGCGACGCATCTCCGCCGTTTACCAGTGCGCTTCCATTCGCATCGACTACCTCCGCGGCAAGGCCGTTGTCGAGCGGAGCGCGTCGCAGCCATTGCAGCACCGCGGCCGCATCGGGACCCATGAGCCGCGCGCACTGCTGCGCGAGCAGATGCGGCTCCGCTCCGACGCCCTTTACGGTACGGCGATACGCCGAATCCTGACGCTCCATCGCGTCGTATACGGGCAGCCAATAGGCGGAGGCGTACGGGTCGTCCTCGGTTGCCTGATGTCCGGCGAGGTCGATGGAGGATGCGAACGTCACCTTGCCGCCGCGCTCGACCGCGAAGTGACGACGGAGCGCGGCGCGCACCGCGTCCGGATCCTCGACTTTGCGCGCAGTCTCCTCGTCGAGCGTGCGGCGGAAAATATCGAGCGCCTGCGCGACGACGGCGTTGCCGTGCAGCGTGAATGGATGCGGAGCCGGCTCTCCCGACAACGTCACTTCGGTCCTGTACAGCGGGACGTGGAGGTCGCGTCGTTCCGCGAGATCGTCCCACGAAGCGTAGAGGGTCTCCGCAATTACGGGCTCGTCGACGATCTGATCGTCCGCTGTCTCGCGGATGTACCGGTCGGTGGCGAGGGCGAAGGACGCGAGTCCCTCGAGCGAGAACCCCGGTTCGAAGAGTGTGCCATCGAGATAGTGAACGCCGAGCCCGGGCGCGTAGCCATGCAGCTCGCTCGCTCGAAGCAGGAGCTCGCGCGCGAGCGAGGGATCCGCCAGCTGGACTGCCGGGAGCGTCCACGAGAGCGCCTCCCAGTCGCGAACGGTGATGCCATGACCATTCCATGGGGCGCGGCTGCGCACGAGATAGAAGTGCGCGTCGTCGAGCGCGCGTCCGGCGGCGTAGAAATACGCGAACAGCAGATTGCGATTGATGAGCCGGTCGATGCCATCGTGACCCACCGTCTGCTCCATGCGCTGCAACGAATCGCGCGTGACCGTGAGCAAGTCGCTCCACCCGCGACGGCGCATCGCGGCCACCGTGGCCTCGGCTCCGTCGCGTTCGGGACCGGCCGCGATGAAAAAGGCGACGCTCCCCTTCGCGCCGCCCGCGATCTCGAGCTCGCGCCGCAGCGCGCATCGCGGCGATTCTCCCGACTGCGTCTCGACTCGAGCATCACCATCGGCGGCGATGGCGAGTGCGGCGAAGCCAGGTTGCGCCGTTCCCTCCAGCACGATCACCTGTTGCTCGCCTTCGATCACGCGATGCGCGTCGTCGGCTGCGCGCGGCGAGCGTACGCGAAGCTGGCGGTGGCCGAGCACGCCCTCGAGCGAGATCGCGATCCGCATCGGTGACTGGCCACGATTCTCGACCGCGATCGCATACACGGCGCCGGCGAGATCGGCGTCGCGCCCGTGCGGCGCGAAGAGAGTCCCCCGAATGAGCAACCCGTCGACGGAACAGGTGAACGTCGGAATCCAACCAAGCGCGCGCTCCCAGGCGAGCTCGAGCGAGGCGAGCTCCCGCGCGACACCGTTCACGGCGACCGTGGGACGAAGCAGCGGCGCCCCCTGACCCTCGAGAAAGTCGGGCGAGCCTGCGAACTCCAGCGCCGCGTGCGCCCCGCGATGAAGGACGCCGAGCGCGTACAGGGAGCCATCAGCCGGATGAATGCACGGCAACGAGAGCCAGTGATTTCCTGTCACCTGCCAGGGCATCGCGGGGATCGGTATCTGTTTCACGTCGGATGTCGAGGTGGGAGACTGGCACGAGCTGGCGAGGCGCCGGCGCGCATTCAAACATCATTGCGCCCGTCCCTACTGGCAATGCGTGCGACCCCGCATCGTTCAGTAGCGCGCGAGTCGTTGACATTCGATCGCGTGCGATGACAGTGTCCAGCGGCCGCGCGCACGCGCGACCGCTTCGGCCCGCGCCTCTTTCCCTGCTCACGTGCCCTTCGGATTCCCACACGCACACGCACGCTCGGCGTTGCTCGCCCTCGCCGCGATGCTCTCGCTCAGTACGCGCGCGAGCGCGCAGACGGTACTCGGATACGGAGAGGATGCGACGGCGGCGCCCGCGGGTGCGATTCGCGTGCGGCTGTCGAACGACTGGCACCGGTCCCGATCGATCGGCGAGGGAAACGACACCACCTACGACACCGACCGGCAGTATCGCGCGTCGACCGTCGGCCTCGAGCTGGGAGTGCTGAAGCGATTCTCGATCGGCGTGTCCGTGCCCTGGGTGACGACGAAGGCGCTTACGTTCGTCTCGTCGCAGCACGCGCAGGGGCTCGTCCTCGATACGTTGCTCGACATCAGCCACAACGGCTGGGGCAACATCGAGGCGCTCGGGAAGATCGTCTGGCTCGGCGAGCCCGGGCAGCAGGCACGACTCGAGCCGCGCGATGGCGTGCACATTCGAAGCGCGCTCGCTGGCGGCGCGCTCCTTGGCACCGGCATTCAGATCGATCCGAGGGACCCCTTTGCGATCGGCACGAGCGACCGAGCGCGCACGCTCCTCGCGCGCTCCGAAACTGACGTCACCGTCGGGCGGCACGTCTTCGGCTCACTCGTCGCCCGATACGAGAAGCCGATGGCCGACAACGTGCTCGTGGCGGTCCATCCGTCCGGCGATCCGCTCGTCAGAGATGCGGTAGCGTTCACGGCCGCGCGCAAGCTCGGCACGAAGTACGAGATCGAGGTGACACCGCGCTACCAGTTCGGCAGGTACTTCGCCGCCGGGCTCCAGTACCGTTACCACCACGGCGCGCAGGACCAGTACACGGGACAGACGTCGGTCGATGTCGGGGGCTCGCCCGTGGTGCTCGACGCCTCATCGCTCGATGCGGGGACCGAGCTCACGGAGCACCGCGTCGGCTTTGGCGTCGTGTACTCCGCCGTGGAGGGATATACGCGACGTCGCTCGCGCATCCCCGTCGAGGTGACGTTCGAGTATTCTAGGGTCGTTTCGATCTCCAACGGCATGCCGAAGGAGTCCGAGACCATTTTTTCGGTTCGCATTTTTCGGCGGCTGTGGGGCGCGGAGTTCGCCCCGCCCGCTGCCCCGCCGAAGCCGCGGACGCTGGAGCCGACGACGCCCTAACGCTTTTTCGCCAGCTTGCGCGCGCTC
>DATCPC010000030.1:0-11451 GCA_036564355.1 Gemmatimonadaceae bacterium
CGTGTCGACCGAGGGCTCGCTGCGTCTGCTCGCAGAACGCTGGCGCCCGTGGCGGGCGTATGCAGCCGTTCACCTGTGGAGCTCCGAGATTCCGCAGTAGCGCGCCGCACTGGGCTACTGATCGGTAGACGTCCGCGCAGCTACGCTCCACCGGCGTGAGAACACGGCGTACACGATCACGCCGACGACGGCACTGAAGGCGCCGAACGCCGACGGTATCGGCGCGCTCACCACGGCGCTGAGCACGGCGACCCCGGACGCCGCGACGAAGAACAGAGGAACGAGCGGATACCCCCAGGCGCGATAGGGGCGCGGCTGCATGGGCATGGCGCGGCGGAACACGAACACGCTCGCGGCGCTCAATCCAAAGAAGATCCAGTCCGCGAACACCTCGCCGTTGAGCAGCCAGTCGAGTCGCGATCGTGCGAGCAGCAGTAGCGCCACCGACCAGAGTCCGAGCATCGCGATGCTGATATGGGGCGTGCCGAAACGCGGATGGATGCGCGAGGCGGCCGGATAGAACAGTCCTTCGCGCGACATCGCGTAGAAGATGCGCGGCGTGGCGAGCAGCACGACGTTCACGAGCCCGAGCATCGACACCATCGCCGCGATCGTGATGAGTGTTCCGCCGAGCGAGCCGATCATGCGGATGGCGGTATCGGCGGCGACGCTGCTGCTCGCCGCCATCCCATCGCGGCCGAGCACGTGCAGGTACGCGACGTTCACGCCGAGGTAGCAGATCATGATGATCGCGATGCCGAGCGCGAGCGCGCGCGGAATCAGTCGCGCGGGGTCGCGCACCTCGCCCGCGACCATGTTGAGATTCTCCCACCCTCCCACCGAGAAGAGCACGGGAATGAATGCCGCGGCGAGCCCGGTCACGAGCGGTGGAAGCTTCTCGGCCGACACGATGGGTGCGGGCGCCGGAATGCGATTCCACAGCACGATCACGCCGAGGATGAGGGCGCCCAGGGCGACGAGCTTGCTCATCACGAGCGTGTTCTGCACGGCGGCCCCGAGCCGAAGGCCGCGATAGTTCGTCGCGGTGAGGATCAGCAGTACGGCGACGGCGACGACCGTCGTGCCGCCCACGGGCGCGAGATCGAAGAAACGCCCGACATAGTTCGCGAAGGCGAGCGCCACGGCGGCGGCCGCGCCACTCGCGATCGTGGTGAGAATCATCCAGCCGTAGATGAACGCCGCCATCTCTCCGAACGCGCGGCGAATGTAGACGAACGGTCCGCCCGCATCGGGGAGCATCGCGCCCAGCTCCGCGAACGTGAGCGCGCCCGCGAGCGCGATGAGGCCGCCGATCATCCAGATCGCGAGCACCCAGCCGCCGGTCGGCAGCGTTCGCGCGACCTGTGCGGGGGTGAAGAAAATTCCTCCGCCGATGATCCCGCCAACCACGATCATCGTGGCGGAGAGGAGCCCAAGCTCGCGGGGCAGGGCGCGTGCGGCGATGTGATCGGGCGCGGGAGCAGTCACGGGCGGAGAAGTTACGGCGGCGATCGGCGCGGCGCGACTGCGATGCGCGTTCTCCGAGTCGTCGTGTAGAGGCGCGACCGTCGCCACCGGTCGAGCACCCGTCGTGGCGCCTCCGTGTAGGGTATGCGCCGACAACGATAAAGCATCTCACCCGACAGTATCTCGGGCGCGCACTCCCTAGGTTGGAAGCCATGGGTGCCGAGACTGACGCCACTGTTGCCGCGCGACTTGCGATCGCGGCGCTCATTGGCTCGAGCGTCGGATTCGAGCGGCAGCACTCCGGGCACGCCTCGGGTCCGCAAGCGCGATTCGCTGGAATTCGGACATTCTTGTTGATCGGCGTGCTCGGTGGCTGCGCCGGGCTGCTGCTCGTGCTGTCGCAGACGCTCGCCGCCACCGCGCTGCTGCTTGGCGGCATGCTGTTCGCAATCGCTGCGTACGTCATGGCGGTGCGCCGCCCGGAGACGGAGCTCGACGGAACGACTGAGGCGGCAGCGCTCGTGGTGCTCGTGCTGGGCGCGATCGCGGGCATGGGTGACCTGGCGCTCGCCGCTGGGACTGGCGCCGTCATCGTGTTGGCGTTGAGTGAGAAGGTGCGCCTCCATTGGCTTGTTCAGCGCGTGGAGGGCGCCGATTTCCGCGCGGGGCTCCAGTTCGCGGTGCTCGCGCTGGTGATATTGCCGTTGCTGCCGGCGGGCCCGATAGGAGGGGCGCTGGAGTTGCGTCCGCGCTCGCTCTGGACCGTCGTGCTGCTCTTCTCGGGGCTCAACTTCCTCGGCTATCTCGCGCGCCGCGCCGCGGGCACGCAGCGTGGGTACGCGATCGCCGGCATGTTGGGCGGGCTCTTTTCCTCGACCGCAGTCGCGATCGGATTCTCACGCCGCAGCCGCACCGAGCCCGCCCTCGGTGAAGCGTTCGCGCAAGGCGTCATCGGCGCGTGCGTCGTTCTGCTCCCGCGCGTGCTCGTCGTGAGTGCCGTGCTCAATCCCGCGGTGGCGCTGGCGCTGCTGCCGTTGCTCATCCCCGCGCTGGTGTTGGGAGCAATCGCGCTCGCGCTGATGTGGAGGCGGCATCCGAAACAAGTGCCGAGCACGCCCGGTGCGCCGGCCAATCCACTGCAGCTGTGGACTGCCATCCGAATGGCGATTGCGTTTCAGATCGCGCTGAGCCTCATCGCGATCGTTCGCACGCACGTCGACAGCTCGGGGCTGTACGCGACCGGGGCGGCGCTCGGCTTGACCGACGTCGACGCGCTGACCTTCGCGATGACTCGCGCGGGCGGCGACATCACGGCGGCCGTCGCTGCGCGGGCGATCGCGATCGGCATCCTCGCGAATACTACACTGAAGATGGTCGCCTGCCTGCTGCTGGGAAGGGCGCGCTTTCGCCGGCTCGCGACGATCGGACTGGCGGGGCTGGCACTCGGTAGCGTGATCGGTCTCGCGTTCGTGTGACGAAGGTGCGGCATGCGAGCGAGCGCTGCGAGGCAGGCGTGGGGGCGGGGTCGCGGTGGGTGGGCAGGCGTAGCTCTTGACATCTACTATATAACTATATAAGAATATAGTGTGATAAGACTCCCAGCCTTTCTCCCGACCTCCTCGATGAATCGAGTTCTGCTCGCCGTTACCTTGCTCGGCGCAGGCAGCGGTGCTCTGCAGAGTGCGCGCGCCCAGCTCACCCTTCGCGAAGCGCTGGACAACGCCGACCGCTCTGCCTACGGCAATCGCGTTGCCGCCGCGAACAGCGGGGCCCAGTCCGCCGCGGCGCTCGTGCCGCTCAAGGGGATCCTGCCGAGCGTTCGCATTGAGGCGGGGTACGTTCGCACGACCGACCCGATCGGCGTCTTCGGAACTACGCTCCGGCAACGGACGATCACCCAGGCGAACTTCGACCCGCAGCGCCTCAACTTCCCGGCTCCTGTCGGCAACTACCAGAGCGTCATCGTCGTCGAGCAGCCGATCTTCAATGCCGACGCGTGGATCGGCCGCCGCGCTGCCGTGCGTGCCGCGGAGGCGAGCCGCGCGACGGAGGAGTGGACGCGCCTCTCGACTCGCGTCGACGTGGTGCAGGCCTATTACGGCGCCGTGCTCGCCTCCGAGCGCGTGGGCACGCTCCGCGCTGCCGCGCGTGCGGCAGGCGCTCACCTGACGCAGGCGCAGTCGATGGTGCGTCAGGGGATGGTCACCAAGTCCGACGCGCTCCTGGCATCAGTGCGTGCCAGCGACATCGATGCCACGCTTGCCGAAGCGGAGGGCGCGTCCGTGAATGCACGCCGCCAGCTCGCCGTGCTTTGGGGGCGCCGCGAGAGCGAGTCGTCGCAGCTCATCGAATTGCCGGCAACGCTGCCGACCAGCGAGCGCATCCGCGCGATCGCCGCGTCGCCGCGTGCGGACGTGCGAGCCGCGTCGCGTGGACTCGACGCCGCGCGCGCCGACGCGCTTCGCGCCCGATCTGCGTATCTGCCGCACCTCAACTCCTTCGCGCGCTACGACTGGAACTCGAGCGTTCGTCCCTACGCCGGCGACCGCAACTGGACGGTAGGGGTCATGGCCTCCTGGAACATCTTCTCGGGAGCGAGCGACGTCGGCGAGGTGCACGCGTCGGACGGGCGCGCGGCCGCCGCGCAGGCGCAGGAGGAAGCGGCGCGCGCCAACGCGCAGCTCGACGTCGAGCAATCGCGAACCTCGCTCGACGTCGCGCTCACGCGACTGTCGATCGCCGAGCGCGCCACGATGCAGAGCGCGGAGGCGCACCGCATCGTGGGGCGCAAGTACGAGGGCGGGCTCGCCACCGTGGCGGAGCTGCTCGACGCGCAGGCGACAGAGCTGCAGACCGCGCTCGCGCTGTCACAGGCGAAGTGGGGTGCGATCGCGGCCGCGGCGGATCGGCTTCGCGCGCTCGGGCTCGACCCCGTTTCCCTGACGGCGCTGGACGACTCGGCCGCCCCCGGCGAAGCCGCGCCCACGTCTCCGCCCGTCAATCACTACGAACACACGCTGATCGACTCATCGAGGACTCCGTGAATCACATATCGTACAGGGCCGCGCCGGCGATCGGCGCATTGCTCCTCTTCGTGGCCGGGTGCTCGCACAAGCCCGAAGTCAAACAGGAGAGCGCGCCGCGCGTGCCGGGAACGGTCTTCACAGTAAAGGACACGAGTCTCCACACGGCCTTCGAGGCATCGGGAATTGCCGCGGCGCTCCGGCAGGCGACGCTCAGTACGAAGCTCATGGGCACCGTGATGGACGTGCTCGTCAGGGAGGGAGAGGCGGTTGCGGCGGGGCAGGTGCTCGTGCGCATCGACGCGCGCGATCTCACCGCGAAGCAGGAGCAGACCGCCGCGTCGATTGCCGACGCGGAGGCGATGCGTGGCGAGGCTGCGACGCAGGCGGGGCGCATTCGTGCCTTGTACGCGGACAGCGCCGCCACGCGAGCGCAACTCGACGCGGCCGAGACGGGGCTGTCGCGCGCGGAGGCGGGGGTGCGAGCGTCGCGCGCAGCCGCATCGGAGATGCGTGCGATGAGCAGCTATGCGGTGGTGCGCGCGCCCTTCGCCGGCAGTATCACGAAGCGCTTCGTGGACCCCGGCGCATTCGCGACACCCGGGGCACCGCTCATCTCGGTGCAGGACGGGCGTCAGCTTCGCATCACCGTCAATGCCACGCCGGACATGGCGGGTGCGGTTCGGCGCGGCCAGTCGATCACGGGCAACATCGAAGGGCATGCGGTCAGCGCGCTCGTCGAGGGAGTGGTTCCCTCAAACGCGGGTAATCTGTACACCATCAACGCGCTGGTCGCGAACCCGGGCGGGAGCATTCTCCCAGGCAGCACGGCGACGCTCTCGCTCCCCGCTGGAACGCACACGGGAGTCGTGGTCCCGGCGAGCGCCGTGACGCGGCAGGGAGATCTGACCGGCGTCACCGTGCGCACCGCGGCGGGCGATGAGACGCGATGGGTGCGTCTCGGGCAAACGATCGGAACGATGGTCGAGGTGAGCGCGGGACTTCGCGCCGGCGATCAGGTGGTCGTGCCGCCGGCGGGCGAGCCGGCGGTTGCAGAAAGGGAGTGACGATGGGACTCTCCGGCCGCATCGCGCAGTCGTTTATGCGCTCGAAGCTCACTCCACTCGTCACCTTCGCATCGCTTGCGGTCGGGCTCCTCGCGATTCTCGCGACGCCGCGAGAGGAGGAGCCGCAGATCTCCGTGCCGATGATCGACGTCATCGCCGCGCTCCCGGGCGCCGCTCCCGAGGAGGCCGAGAATCTCCTCGCGCGGCCGATCGAGCAGCGGATGCTCGAGCTCCCCGGCGTGGATCACGTGTACACGATCTCCCGCGACGGCTATGCGATCGTGACGGTGCGATTCAAGGTGGGCGAAGATCAGGAGCGAAGCGTGACGCGGGTTCAGGCGAAGCTCTCCGGCGCGAGCGATCAGGCGCCCGCGGGCGCGTTGCCTCTGCTCGTGAAGCCCCACTCCGTCGACGATGTGCCGGTGCTCGCGCTCACGCTGCACTCGGCCGCGTACGATGCGAACGTGCTCCGGCAGGTCGCCCTCCATCTCGAGGATGAGATCCGCACGGTTCCCGACGTGGCGGAGAGCTTCGTGGTGGGTGGGCAGCCCAAGGCATTCCACGTCACCCTCGACCCCGCGCGGCTCGCTGCGAGCGGGATCACGCCTGGAGAGGTCGTGCTCGCGTTGAAGGGCGCCAACGCGCGCCTGCAGGCGGGCGAGCTCACTGCCGCCGACCAGGTCTACCAGATCGATGTGGGCGCGCCGCTCTCCACCGTCGCCGAGGTCGGGACCGTGGTGGTGGGCGTGCACGACGGCGCTCCGATCGCCTTGCGCAACGTCGCCGATGTCACCGAAGGATTCGGGGAAGCGACGAGCTTCGTGTCGCACGAGGGACGCACGGGGCCGGCCGAGCGAGCCGTGACGATCGCGGTGTCGAAGCGGAAGGGCGCCAACGCCACGGCGGTGACGTACGCCGTGCTGGAACGGGTTGCCGCGGCGAAGGGGCGACTCCTCCCACCCGACGTGCGACTCGACGTCACGCGCGACTACGGCGAGACCGCCGGAGACAAGGCTCGGGAGCTGATCCTGCACCTCTTCATCGCCACGATCTCGGTGACGGTGCTGATCTGGCTTTTCCTGGGATGGCGCGAGGCGGCGGTGGTGCTGGTAGCGGTGCCGGTCACGCTCGCGCTCACGCTGTTCGTGTACTACGCGCTCGGCTACACGCTCAATCGCATCACGCTCTTCGCACTCATCTTTTCCATCGGCATACTGGTGGACGACGCGATCGTCGTGGTGGAGAACATCTATCGCCACCTCAAGATGGGCGACCGGACGCCGGAGGTGGCGGCGGTGCATGCCGTCGACGAGGTGGGAAATCCCACGATCCTCGCCACCTTCGCCGTCATCGCCGCGATACTGCCGATGGCATTCGTCTCCGGCATGATGGGCCCGTACATGCGCCCCATCCCGGTCGGTGCGTCCGTCGCGATGGTGGCGTCGCTGGCGGTGGCGTTCGTCATCACACCCTACCTCGCCTACCGGCTGCTCAAGGGGCACGTGCATGCGGCACCCGCGCTGCACGACCCAACGCACGAACCCGAGGAGGAAACGCGCGTGGGCTGGCTCTATGCGCGCATCATGGTGCCGCTCATGGATCGTCGCGCCACGCGGCACGTGTTCTTCGGCGGCGTGCTCGCGATGCTGCTCCTCTCGATGGGGCTCGTGCTCGTGAAGGCGGTGAAGGTGAAGATGCTGCCGTTCGACAACAAGAGCGAGTTTCAAGTGGTGCTCGATCTTCCCGAAGGCACGACGCTCGAATCGTCGAATGCGCTGGGCCAGGAGATCGCGACCTATCTGCGAGCTGTGCCCGAGGTGAAGAGCACTGAGGTGTACGCGGGCACCGCGGCGCCGTTCAACTTCAACGGACTGGTGCGGCACTACTTTGCCCGCAGCGGGCCGAACGTGGCGGATGTGCAGGTGAATCTGGTGGGGAAGGGCGACCGCTCGCGACAGAGCCACGCCATCGCGGTCGCGGTGCGTCCGGGCATCGACTCGATCGCGCGCCGCTACGACGCCTCGGCGAAGATCGCCGAGATTCCGCCGGGGCCGCCGGTGCTGTCGACGCTCGTCGCAGAGGTGTATGCCGCCGATGACTCGACGCGCATCGAGGTGGCGCGACAGGTGAAGCACGTTTTCGAGACGACCCCCGGCGTCGTGGACGTGGACTGGACGGTAGATGGGCCGCAGCAGAAGCGCGTCTTCCGAGTGGACCGTGTGCGCGCCGCCGCCGCCGGCGCGAGCGTGGAGCAGATCACGCAATCCCTCTTCCTCGCACTCTCGGGAGCTCCCGTGGGGATCGCGTCCTCCTCGACGGCGCTCGAGGGGAGGGCGATCGTCCCGCGGCTTCCGCTCCAGCAGCGCTCGTCCGTCGACGCGCTGCTCGCGCTCCCGATCGCGACCTCTACCGGGCCGCAGCCGCTCGCACGCTTCGTCACCGTGCTCCCCGCAACGCGCGAGACGAGCCGGACTCGCAAGGATCTGCGACCGGCGATCTATGTGACGGGCGACGTCGCAGGGGTCATCGAGTCTCCCGTGTACGCGATCCTCTCGATGAACAAGAAGCTCGACGACATCCGCGTGCGCGGCGCGCGGATCGTGCGCTACAACGCCGTGCAGCCATCGAGCCTCACGGAGACGGCGATTAAGTGGGACGGCGAGTGGCAGGTGACGATCGAGGTCTTCCGCGATCTCGGCCTCGCCTTCGCGATTGCGCTCCTGTTGATCTACGTGTTGCTCGTCGGGTGGTACCAGTCGTTCAAGGTGCCCCTCGTCATCATGGCGCCGATCCCGCTGACGCTGATCGGCATCCTGCCTGGGCATGCGCTGAGCGGTGCCTTCTTCACCGCGACGTCGATGATCGGAATGATCGCGCTGGCGGGGATCATCGTCCGCAACTCGATCCTGCTCGTCGATTTCATCCAGCTGGGGGAAGAACGAGGGCGAACGCTGCGCGAAGCGGTGCTGGAGGCGGGTGCCGTGCGCTTCCGTCCGATCGCGCTCACGGCGGCTGCTGTGGTCGTGGGCGGGCTGGTGATGGTGCTCGATCCGATCTTCCAGGGGCTCGCGGTGGCGCTCATGAGCGGGGCGGTGGTCGCGACGCTGCTCACAATGGTCGTCGTTCCGCTTCTCTACTGGGAGCTTCGTCGAAGGGAAACGCCGGAGTCACCGAGCGCGAAGATCGCCGACACCGGCGCGCGCGTTCATCCCGAGCCGCTCGTAGTCGCGCGGCCCGCTCTCACCCATTCACTGGAACAGGGGCCTTACCATGTGTGATGACCGCATCATCCGGCGCTTCGCCGGCGCCTTCGTGCTCGTGTCGCTCGCGCTCGGCTGGTGGGTGCACCCGGCGTGGCTGCTCTTTACCGCGTTCGTCGGACTCAATCTGCTCCAGTCGAGCTTCAGCGGCTTTTGCCCGCTCGAGAAAATTCTCGGGTACTTCGGCGTAGCGGGGTGCGCGTGTCGGAGCAGGCCTGTCGGGTGACCTCCAGGGGCGGATCAGGAAGTCAGCTGCAGTCGCTTCGCCGACAGCGCCGCATTCATGCTGTCGCACACGAGCTCGCACAGCTTGAAGACGTGCGCGTCCGCGAGAACGTAGTGGGCGTACAGCCCCTCCCGGCGCCGCGCGACGAAGCCGTGCGTATGGAGGAGCTGCAGATGCTTGGAGACGTTCGCCTGACCGAGCCCGGTCTCGTCCACGATCTCCGAGACGGTCGCCTCGTGCTTGCGGAGGCAGCTAAGGATCTGCAGCCTCGCCGGCTCGGCGAGCACCTTGAAGCGCTCCGCGATCAGCTCCAGCGCTTCGGGGGTCAACGACAACTTCGCCACGGTGGTCTCCCGGGTGTTGTGATAGTACATTACTACATAATAGTATAGTAATTTAGTTGAACTATGGCAAGCCGCTTCCACGGCTCGGCTCGGGCGGGCAGGAGTCGTGCTCGGCGACCGCACTTTCTCTTCACAGTGGAACACTCATGAGCGCGCACACGACCCCCTACGGCATTGGCACGACCGTTCCGGTCCCGTACACCAAGGCAGTCGAGCGCACGAAGGAGGCTCTCGCGGCCGAAGGATTCGGTGTGCTCTCCGAGATCGACGTCGCCGCGACACTCCACAAGAAGCTCCGTGTCGACTTTCGCCCCTACGTCATCCTCGGTGCGTGCAACCCGCCGCTCGCGCATCGGGCACTCCTCGCCGAGCGAGACATCGGACTGCTGCTCCCCTGCAACGTGGTCGTCTATGAGGCCGATGAGCCAGGACACAGCGTCGTCACAGTGCTGGACCCGGTCGCGGCGATGCGGCTGAGCGGGAACGACGCGATTCAGCCAATCGCTGAGGATGTAAAGGCAAGACTGACACGCGTGCTCGCCGCGCTCGAACAGATTGCGGGCTGAGCAACGGCGCATTCCACTATACTCCGATGAAACACCAAAGAGGATGCAGCAAATGAACAGACGTCTCTTCTCGCTCCTCGCGGTCGCCGCCATCTTGGCCGCGCCAGCCGCGCATGCGCAGGCAATGCGTCACATGCACCGTCAGCGCGGCGACTCTGCGGAGCATGCGCAGATGATGGCCAGGCTCAACCTCACTGCCGATCAAAAAACGCAGATCGATGCGATTCACAAGAAGTACGGCGTCCCGATGAAAGGCGCGCACGATTCGTCAGGGATGGCGAGGATGGGAGCGATGCACCGTTCGGACTCGACGATGACGCACGCGATGGCCGAGGTTCGCGCGGTGCTCCATCCGGACCAGCAGGTGCTTTTCGACTCGATGATGACCGAGCACATGAAGCGCCGCGCAATGCACGACAGCTCGGCGCATCACGGCATGAAGAGGCCGCCCGGCTCGACTCCGAGCTAGCAGACCCCGCGCCGCATCAGCCCAGGAAGTGCGCGAGAAAGGGCGCCGTGCGACTCCCCTTCGCACACGCCACTTCCGCCGGCGTCCCCTCGGCTACGATGTGCCCGCCCTCATCCCCCGCGCCCGGATCGATCACCCAGTCGCTTCCCGCCACCACGCGCATGTCGTGCTCGACGACGATCACGGTGTTTCCCGACTCGACGAGACCATCGAGCTGCGTCATCAGCTTCTCGACATCCGACGGGTGCAGCCCCGTCGTCGGCTCGTCGAGCACATACAACGTGTTGCCGCGCTGCTGCCGCTGGAGCTCCGTCGCCAGCTTGATGCGCTGCGCCTCGCCGCCCGAAAGCTCCGTCGCCGGCTGGCCGAGCCGGAGATAGCCGAGTCCGACCTCCCGCACGACGCCTAGCGAGCGCACGAGCTGGGTCTCCCCCTCGAAGAATGTCCAGGCGTCGTCGACGGTCATCCCGAGCACCTAGGCGATATTCGTGTCGCGGTAGCGGATCTCGAGTGTCTTCGCGTTGTATCGCGCACCGTGGCAGGTCGGGCAGGGCGCGTACACGCTCGGCAGGAAGAGCAGCTCGACCATCACGAACCCTTCGCCGTCACAGGTCTCGCAGCGACGCTTGGCGACGTTGAAGGAGAAGCGCCCCGCGTCGTAGTGGGGCGCACGCGCGGCCTTCGTCCCGGCGAACAGTTTGCGCACGTGGTCGAAGAGGCCGGTGTAGGTCGCGAGATTCGAGCGCGGCGTTCGGCCGATCGGTTTCTGGTCCACGCGCACGAGCCGTTTGATGTGCTCCATGCCGCTGGTGATGCGTCCGTCGAGCGCGATCGGCGCGGCGCGCTCGAGCTCCTCTCCCTCCTCGGCCTCGACCGGGATGTGCTGGCCGAGGTGATCGGCAACGAGCTCGACGAGCGCCTGAATCACCAAACTCGATTTCCCCGATCCAGAGACGCCGGTGACCGTGGTAAACACGCCGATCGGCAGGCGCACGTCGAGCTTGCTGAGATTGTTGCGCGTGATCCCTT
>DATCPC010000036.1:0-6143 GCA_036564355.1 Gemmatimonadaceae bacterium
GGCGGCCGCCGCCGGAATCGGCGCGAGGCTTCCTGCGACCACCGACTTCCGAATCTCGATCGTGAACGCGCCGGGCGCAGGGGCCTATCCGATCACGTCATTCACCTGGCTGCTGATCCCCAAGACCATTCCGAGCGCGAAAAAGCACAAGCAGCTGACCGACTTTCTGCGTTGGTACCTCACGCAGGGCGAGACGAGCGCCGCGTCGCTCGACTACGCGCCGCTGCCGCAGCCTCTCATCGCCACGCTCACCGCGCGCATCGACTCGATCTCCGCCGGCGCCGCTCCGTGAGCCTTCCCGAGGCACGGCAGCTAGTCGAGGCGCGAGAGGGCGATGGTGGAGTAACGCTGCGCATTCACGGCTCGGCCATTGGCGATCGCATCTACTCGGGCGCGATCACCTTCTTTGCGCTGTGCGTGCCGCTCCTGCTGCTCGCCATCGCGTGGGAGATCGGCGTCGCCGGCTGGCCCGCGCTTCACAAGTTCGGGTTCGGATTTCTGACGTCGAGCGAGTGGGATCCCGTGAAGGGGCAGTTCGGCGCCGCTCCCGCGATCTACGGGACGATCGTCTCATCGATCATCGCGCTCGTTCTCGCGACGCCGCTCGCGATCGGTGTTTCGCTCTTTCTCTCGGAGCTCGCGCCGCACTGGCTGCGTCAGCCGGTTGGCTTTCTCGTCGATCTCCTCGCGGCGATCCCGAGCGTCGTCTACGGGCTGTGGGGGATCTTCGTGTTGCTCCCGATCCTCCGCGATCCCGTGATGCCGTTCCTGCGCGACACGCTGCACCTCGGCAAAACGGGACTCTTCTCGGGGCCGGCGTACGGGCCGAGCATGCTGGCGGCGGGGATCATTCTCGCGATCATGGTGCTCCCGTACATCGCGTCGGTCTCGCGCGAGGTGTTGCTCGCCGTTCCGCGGTCGCAGCGCGAGGCCGCGCTCGCACTCGGCGCCACGCGGTGGGAGGCGATCTGGGGGGCGGTGCTCCCCTACGCGCGCTCGGGCATCGTGGGCGGTATCATCCTCGGGCTGGGTCGCGCGCTAGGCGAGACCATGGCGGTGACGATGCTCATTGGCAATCGACCGGAGATCGCCGCATCACTGTTCGCACCCGGCTACACGATGGCGTCGCTGCTCGCGAACGAGTTCAGCGAAGCCTCGAGTGACGAGCATCTGTCGGCGCTCATGGCCGTGGCATTCGTGCTGTTCGTGATCACGCTGATCGTGAACGCCATCGCGCGGTGGCTGGTGTGGCAGGTGTCGCGAAACACGAGCGGGAAAGCCGCATGACCTCCGCGAATCCTCCGGCGTCCCCGCCGATGCGGCCGACCCTTCGTCAGCGGGCGTTCAGCGAGCGCACCGTACGCACGCTGAAGCGCCGCCGAATCGTGAGCGGCATCATGCGCGCGGTGCTGATCGGCGCCGCGGTGCTGGCCGTGCTGCCGCTGATTTTCATCTTCGGGCACCTTCTCACGCTCGGCGTCGGCTCGCTGTCGTGGGACTTCTTCACGAAGATGCCGAAGCCGGTGGGCGAGGCGGGCGGCGGCCTCGCGAACGCGATCGTCGGGACGCTCATTCTCATCGGAGTGGCGAGCGCCTTCGGACTGCCGGTGGGCGTTGGCGCGGGGCTCTACCTCGCGGAGCGTAAGGGCGCGAAGCTCGCGAACGGCGTGCGCTACCTCTCCGATGTGCTCAACGGGCTGCCGTCGATCGTGATGGGAATTTTCGCCTGGCAGTTTCTCGTTCGCCCCGTTGGCCACTTTTCCGCGCTCGCGGGCGGCGTGGCGCTCGGCGCGATGATGATTCCGATGGTCGCGCGGACGACGGAGGAGATGGTCGGCATCGTGCCGGTGTCGCTCCGCGAAGCGGCGCTCGCCCTCGGCTATACGCGCTGGCGCACGTCGCTCTCGATCGTGCTGCGCACCGCGAGCGCCGGGATCGTCACCGGTGCGCTCGTCGCCATCGCGCGCATCGCCGGCGAAACGGCGCCGCTCCTCTTCACGGCATTCGGCAATCAGTTCTGGTCGACGTCACTCCAACAACCGATCTCCGCGCTTCCCTTGCAGGTCTTCTCTTACGCGATCAGCCCCTATGACGCATGGCATTCCCTCGCCTGGGCAGGAGCGCTCGTCCTCATCGCGCTCATCTTCATCATCAGCCTCGTGGCGCGTTTCGCAACGCGTGCCCGTTTCTCGACCGGTAGTGGCGACTGAGCATGCGCTGACTGACGACGTGTCACTCGTGAGCCGCGCCGCGGTAACGCCCGAAGCCGCGCCGCGCATGCGCGTCAGCTCCCTCGACGCGTACTTCGGCAGCGTGCACGCGGTGAAGGGCGTCGCCATGCTCGTGCACGACCGCCGCGTGACCGCGATCATCGGTCCGTCCGGCTGTGGCAAGTCGACCTTCCTGCGCTGCCTCAACCGCATGCACGAGACGGTGCCCACCGCGCGCGTCGAAGGCGAGGTCGAGCTGGACGGGCGCGACATCTACGCGCGCGGTGTTAACGCGATCGCGGTGCGCAAGCACATCGGGATGGTGTTCCAGCGCCCGACGCCCTTCCCCACGATGTCGATTCGCGACAACGTCGCCGCGGGGCTGCGCGTGCTTGACACCAATCGCCCGTCGCGCTCGCAGACGGATGAGATCGTCGAGCGCGCCCTCACGCGCGCGGCACTCTGGACCGAGGTGAAGGACCGTCTGTCCACGAGCGCGACAGGTCTCTCGGGCGGGCAGCAGCAGCGTCTCTGCATCGCGCGGGCGCTCGCGACCGAGCCCACGGTGCTGCTCCTCGATGAGCCCACCGCATCGCTCGATCCTCTCAGCACGCAGGCGGTCGAAGAGCTGCTGTACGAGCTGCGAAGCGACATGACCATCGTCATCGTGACGCACAACATGCAGCAGGCGGCGCGCGTCTCCGACTCCACCGCGTTCTTTCTCAGCGGCGAGCTCGTCGAGATGGGCGCGACCAACGACATCTTCACGACACCGAAGGACGAACGCACGGAAGCCTACATCACCGGCCGCTTCGGATGACGGACGCGAACGCCACGCTCGAGCGTCCGCCGGCGATTCTCCCCCGCGCGGACTCGACGCACCCGGGAACGATCGTTACCCGCGACTTTTCGTTTTTCTACGGCGAGAAGCAGGCGCTCTTCGACGTGAGTCTCACCATTCCCGCACGCTCCGTGACCGCGTTCATCGGTCCATCGGGGTGCGGGAAGTCCACGCTGCTGCGCTCGATCAACCGGCTGAACGCGCTCATCCCCGGCGCGCGACACAGCGGGGTGATCGAGCTCGACGGACAGGATATCTACTCGCCGGACGCCGACATCGTCGCCCTCCGGCAGCGCGCGGGGATGGTCTTTCAGCGCTGGAATCCGTTTCCGAAATCGATCTACGACAACATCGCCTTCGGTCCGCGGATCAACGGCACCACCTCCCGGGCGGCGCTCGATGAGGTGGTCGAGACGTCGCTGCGTCGCGCGGCGCTGTGGGATGAAGTGAAGGACCGCCTGCGCCAGAGCGCGCTGGGGCTGTCCGGCGGCCAGCAGCAGCGGCTCTGCATCGCTCGCGCCCTGGCCAACGATCCCGAGGTGCTGCTGCTCGACGAGCCGGCGAGCGCGCTCGATCCCATCGCCACGCAGAAAGTCGAAGAGCTGCTCTACGAGCTGAAGCGGGAGTTGACGATCGTCATCGTCACCCACAACATGCAGCAAGCGGCTCGGGTATCGGAATTCACCGCCTTCTTCTACCTGGGCCGCCTGGTAGAGGTAAATGCAACGGATCGTCTCTTCACCAGTCCTCGCGAGCCGCGGACCGAAGCCTACGTGACTGGGAGATTCGGATGAGCCCCGCCGACACCGCTGGTTTTCGACACTTTCACGAACAGCTCGATCAGCTGAAGCAACGGCTGCTCGACATGTCCGAGCGCGCCGAAGCGCTCATCGACATGTCCGTGGAAGCACTGCTGCATCGCGACGCCGGCAAAGCCGACGCCGTCATCGAAGGTGACAGCGAGCTCGATTCCCTCGAGGTGGAGGTCGAAGGGCTTGCCGTGTCGCTTCTCGCGCTCCAGCAACCGATGGCGCGCGACCTTCGCTTCATCATCAGTGCGATCAAGATCTCGAGCGACCTCGAGCGCGTGGGCGACCACGCCGTGAACATCGCGCAGTCCACGCAGCGTCTCGTCGCGATGCGCTCCAACATCACCCCCGACCCGGAAGTCGAGGACATGGCTCGCCGCGCCCGCCACATGCTCGGCGACTCGCTCGACGCCTTCGTTCGCGGCGACGGAGTGCTCGGCCGCGACGTGATTCGCCGGGACGATCAGGTCGACGCGCTGCACGACTCGCTCTTCCGCATCCTGCTCACGCACATGCTGGAGGATGCGACCACGATCTCCGCGGCCCTCGAGCTCTTTCTCGTGAGCCGCAATCTCGAGCGCGTGGCCGACCTCGCGACCAACATCGCTGAGGACGCAGTGTACCTGGCGGAGGGGAAGACGATCAAGCATCGATTGGAGGACCGCACTGTCGCCGCAACGGCCTGACGCGGCCGCTGGGCTCGATCGCGTCGCCGCGATCGACATCGGATCGAACTCGATCCGGGCCATCGTGGCCGATGTGTCGCCCGATGGGCACATCAGGGTTGTCGATGAAATGAAGTCGGCCCCGCGACTCGGCGCGGGAATGGACGCGCGAGGCGAGCTCGCGCAGGCGGCGATGCAACGCGCGTCCGAGGCCGTGACGCGCATGGCCACGCTCGCGCGCCAGCTCGGCGCGACGCGCATCGAGGCGGTCGCAACGAGCGCCGTGCGCGACGCGTCAAACGCGCGACAGTTTGCGGAGATGGTGCGCAAGACCGCGAAGCTCCAGCTCCGCATTCTCGAGGGGAGCGATGAGGCCCTCCTGGGATTCCGCAGCGCGCTCGCGCACTTCGATCTCGCCTCGGGGCGCGCCGCGGTGGTCGACATCGGCGGCGGGTCGCTCGAGCTGGCGCTCAGCGCCGCCGGCCTCGTCGACCGGCTCGTCTCCCTTCCCTTCGGAGCCCTCCGGATGACGGAGCGCTACTTCCCGAAGAAGATCACGCGCGGCGCGGTGAAGGAGCTGCGCAAGGACGTGCGCCACGAGCTCCTTCGCCATCTCCCCGCGCGCGAGTGGCGCAACGCGCAGGTGATCGGCTCGGGCGGAACCTGCACCAACCTCGCGGGGATGTCCCTAGCGCGCCAGGGAATTCGCCCCGCGCAGAGCGTGCACGGGACCCGCGTGCCGCGCGTAGACCTCGAGCACATCCTCGACAGCCTCCAGGACATGACGCCCACGGAGCGTCTTACGGTGGCGGGGCTCAATGCGGGCCGCTCGGACATCATCGTCGCGGGGCTCGCGGTCATCGCCGAGGTGATGGCGCGCCTCGACAGTCCGAGCCTCGTGGTGTCCGCATACGGAATTCGCGAGGGACTTCTGCTCGAGACCGCGCACGTGATCCCAACGGTCGCGAGCCCGGGCGAGGCGCGCGAGCGCTCCGTGCGCCGGCTGGCCGAGGCGTGCCATTTCGAGGAGCGCCACTCGATGCACGTGCAGCGCCTCGCGCTCCAGCTCTTCGATGCGCTTGGGCCCCGACTCGGCGCGCGCGCGGGCGAGCGCGAGCTGCTCGCGGCCGCGGCCATGCTCCACGACATCGGCTACCACATCAGCTACGACAAGCACCACAAGCACTCGTACTACCTGATCACGCACGCGGAGCTGCTTGGGATGTCACCGATGGAGCAGCTCGTGGTGGCGAACGTCGCGCGCTATCACCGCGGCGCCCCGCCGTCGAAGCAGCACCCCAGCTACGCCGCGCTCGCGAAGCCTGTGCGGGAGCAGGTGCGTCGGCTGTCGGCGATCCTCCGGCTCGCCGATGGACTCGACCGCGGTCACATCGCGGCGGTGGACCGGGTGAAGGTGCGGTGGATGAAGGGACGCATCCGCATCACGCCGATCGCGCGCAACATCCACCAGCCCATGCGCCTCGAGATCTGGGGCGCGAGCCGCAAGTCTCAGCTGCTCGAGAAGGTCACGGGCGCGCCCGTCGAGATCGTGGGCTCGCGCGCGGCGCAGACGGTGGCCGTACTTACGGATCGAGCGGCGCGCTCCCCCACGTCGACG
>DATCPC010000044.1:0-19222 GCA_036564355.1 Gemmatimonadaceae bacterium
GAAGGTGTACGTCCATCCGATCGCGCAGAAGACCGACGGGAAGCAGACGAACAACAACCTGCTGCTGAGCGAGGGCGCGCGCATCGACACCAAGCCGCAGCTCGAGATCTTCGCGGACGATGTGCGCTGCACGCACGGCGCGACGGTGGGCCGCCTCGACGAGATGGCGCTGTTCTACATGAAGAGCCGAGGGGTGAGTGCAGACAAGGCGACGCGTCTGCTGACGTACGCCTTCGCGGCCGATGTGCTCGAGACCATCGAGGTCGAGGCCGTGCGCGATGAGCTCGAGCGCGCGACGCTGGAGCGGTTTACCGGCGCGAGCGTGGCGCTGTAGCACTTCCCCGAACTCCGGGTGGTATGGCCGATACGTCCGCGCTCTATCAGGAAGTCATTCTCGATCACAACCGCCGTCCGCGCAACTATGGGCCGCTGGCGGATGCGACGATCGAGGAGCGCGGGATCAATCCCCTGTGCGGCGACGAGCTCACGCTCTGGCTGCGCATGGACGGCGATCGCATCGCGGACGCCTCGTTCCTGGGCAGCGGGTGCGCGATCTCGCGCGCGTCGGCGTCGATGATGACGGGGCTCGTGAAGGGCAAGACGCGCGCGGAGGCGGACGCGCTCATCGAGCGCTTCCGCGAGCTGGCCACCGGCCAGGGCGCCACGGACGATCTTCCCGCCGCGCTGCGTGCGTTCGCGGGGGTGGCGCGGCTTCCGCAGCGCGTGAACTGCGCCGTGCTCGCGTGGCACACGCTCCACTCGGCGCTCGAGGGCGGCGCGAGCCCGTACGGCGCGGTGGCTCCGTGAGCACGCTCGTCCCACGCAGCGACTTCTCGCTGCTCTCGAGCAATCCCGGGCTCGTGTACCTCGACTCCGCCGCCACCGCGCAGAAGCCGCGCGCCGTGCTCGACGCGATGAACGACTTCTACGAGACCGATTACGCCAATCCGCATCGGGGCGCGTACGCGCTGTCGGCGCGCGCGACGGAGCGCTATGCGGTGGCGCGCGCGGCGGTCGCGCGATTCTTCGGCGTCGCCGACGCTGCGTGCGTGATCTTCACGCGCGGCACCACCGAGAGCCTGAACGCGGTCGCGTCCGCGTGGGGACGCGCCAACGTGCGCGCGGGCGACGAGATCATCGTCACGGGCGCGGAGCACCACGCGAACTTCGTCCCGTGGCAGCAGATCGCGATCGAGCGCGGCGCCCGCTTCACGATCTGTCCGCTCACCTCCGATGGACGCGCGGATCTCGAGGCGCTCGCCAGGCTCGCGAGCCGCAGGACGAAGGTGATTGCGTTCAACCACGTGTCGAACGTACTGGGCGCGATCAACCCGGTGGCCGAGATCGCGGCGATCGCGCGCGGCGTGGGCGCGCTGTCGGTGTGCGACGGCGCGCAGGGCGCGCCGCACATGCCCGTGCGCTTCGACACGCTCGGCGTGGACATCTACGCGGCCAGCGCGCACAAGATGCTCGGGCCAATGGGCACGGGCGTGCTCATCGGGCGGCGCGAGACTCTCGAGGCGATGCCGCCCTACCAGACCGGCGGCGACATGATCTCATTCGTCGGCGACGATCGGACGACGTGGAACGTGCTCCCGCACAAGCTCGAGGCGGGCACGCCCAACGTCGCGGGCGCGGTGGGGCTGGCCGCCGCGTGCGACTATCTCACCGCGATCGGCATGGACGCGGTCGCCGCGCACGAGCGGGCGCTGGTGCGCTACGCGTACGAGCGCGTGTCGGCCATCGATGACGTGCGCGTGCACGGCCCGGGGGCGCTCGAGCGGAGCGGGGTGCTCAGCTTCACCGTCGGCGACATCCATCCGCACGATCTCGCGACGGTGCTCGACGAGCGCGGGATCTGCATCCGCGCGGGGCACCACTGCGCGCAGCCGCTCATGCGCCGGCTCGGCGTCGCCGCGACGGCGCGCGCGTCGTTCTACGTGTACAACGACGAGAACGACGTCGAGCTGCTGGTGAGCGCGATCGAGAGCGCGAAGCGGGTGTTCGCGCTGGCGTAGGTGCTAGGGCTGCTCCCGCGCGCTTCTGGGCGCCCCTCGCCACTTCCTCTTACCGTTTCTGTTCCCCCGCGCTTCTGGGCGCGGTCAAAATAGTCGGTATCGAGTCCCCCACGAAAATCGGAGCGGGCAGCGCGTCGAGATGCTCGCGCGCCAGGATTCGTTTCCCCGCGTCCGAGATCAGGAACGCCGCGAACCTCTCGCCGAGTGCCTTGTGGGGCGCGTTCCGCGGCACCGAGAATCCGTAAAGAATCGGCTCCCCCACGAGAGTGACGCTGTCGTTCGGCGTGTTCCCCGGAATTCGCACGCTCGCGAGCGCGTACTGCGAGGCGGACGCCGGGTCGCTGAGATCGATCGCGCGCGGCAGCGTGACGTACGGCAGCTTCGCCGCCTGGGCGACGGATTCGTACGACCACGCGTAGTCGATCTCGCCCGCCTGCAAGAGTCCCATCAGATCCACCTCCTTCGGACGCACGACGTGCGCCGATGAGTTGGCGACGAGCCGATCGGCGAGCCCCGGCTGCTTGTAGTACTGCTCGGCGAGCCGCATCACGATGAGCGACCGGTAGCCGTTCGGATCGAGCGCGGGATCGGAGCGGCCGGTCTGCACGCCCTTCGTCTCGAGCACCTTGTACCAGTTGAGCGAATCGATGGTGGACGCGCCCTTCGACTTCGGCGTGTACATGAGCACCATGCGATTGCGGGCGAATCGCGCGTACCAGCTCGTTTGCCCGGGCATTAGATATTTCGGGAAGACCTGATAGTCGGCCGAGCCGACGAGATCGGGAATGCGGTGCAGCTCGGTGAGCTTGCGAGCGGTCTCGACGCTCCCGGCGTTCTCCTGCTCGACCTCGATCTTCGTTCCCGCGGTAAACGAGTCGAGCGCGGCCCGCAGGGGGCGCGCGAGGCTGCCGGCGTTGAAGACGACGATGACGTCGGCGGCGGCGCCGTCAGGCGACGGCGCGGCGTCGCGTTTCGCGCAGGCAGCGAGGCTCAGCGCCACAATGGTGGCGATCGCCAGCGTGAGGGTGTGCTCGAGTGTCATGGACTGAATTCGAGGTTGACGTTACGCGCGCTTCCGTTTCGCGCGAACGGAATGCACTTTCAACTTATGGCCACAACGCTCGTACGGAAAACCGCACGGACTCGCCGATCACCTGCGCGCCCGCGAAAGGCGAAGCGCGCCCCATCTTCCAGCACGTCGCCGAGGCTCCTCGATGGTCGCGTCCAGACGCGGCTCAAGGGGTGGCTCACCTTCGACGGCGAGTTCTTCATTGGGCCGCGTTACATCCGGCTGCTCGAGGCGGTGGGAGTCGCGGGCACGATTCGTGGCGCGTGCGACTCGTCCGACATGAGCTATCGCACCTGCATTAACCGCATCCGGCAGATGGAGCGCATCCTCGGCGCACCCATCCTCGAGATCTCGCGGGGCGGCTCCGAGCACGGAAGCGCGAAGCTCACGCCGCTCGCAAAGCGTCTCATCAGCGTCTATCACGAATGGCATCGAGCAATCGTCGAGGCGAGTGACAATGCCGCGCGGCGCTTGCTGAAAGCGTAGCGCGCCGGCGCGAGCGTGGATGCGAATGCTAGCCGGTCTGGCGACTTTCCGATAGGCAGCGTGTTGCATATCGGGCCTGGCCAACGTAGCATCCTCCGAATTCTCCGATCCACCACTCATCCCCATTCTCGGAACTGACCGTTGACTGCCTCTCGACATTCGCAGTGTTCACTGCGCGGACGAGGGCTGCGCGCGGCTGGCGTCGCAGCCACGATTGCAACGTGTTGCTGGAGTGCGCAGGCGCTCGCTCAGGACACGACTCGCGTCGCGCAGCCTGTCGACGCTCCCGCACCAACTCCGACGTACCTGCTCAATCCATCGCCGGTCATCAACATGCGGTTCTTTCCGTCGAGACCGGCGCTCTCGGGCTACGTGTCGGGAAGAATGACGCACGCCGACGGCGCCACGGGCTTCCTGCTCAATCGTGGTCGAATCACGGTGCAAGTCGGACCCAAGCCATTCTTCGGCATAAAGATTCAAGGCGATTTTTCCGGTGCACAGACCGGAAAGCTCCGTGCGGATAGCACCGTCGCGGGCTTCTCCCTCACCGATGCGTACGTCCAGCTCGCGCCACCGACAGAGTGGGCGCCAACCGGATCGGTGCTCGCGCAACTGCACCCGGCGATCGTCGTCGGGCAATTCAAGACACCCTACAGTCTCGAATACCTCACGTCCTTCGCGTCGCTCAAAACAGCGGACCGTTCGCAGGCGGTCGATCGCCTGTCGCAGAAGCGTGACATTGGTGCGATGGCGCAGGTGGGATGGGGACGGTTCGCGACGCTGTCGGGGGCGGTTATCAATGGAGAAGGGCCAAACGCAACGAGCAACCCTGACAGGTCTCAGATGCTGATGTCGCGCCTGACCATCACGCCGGTGCCGATTCTGGCCCTCTCGGCCAAGATCGCGAACGAGGGCGCGGATCACGCATGGGGGTACGACGGCCGCGTCGTGTGGCACGCCTTGACGGTGGAGGGGGAGGGGCTCTATCGAAAGCGTCCCACGAGCGGCACCACCTATCTCGACGCGGGTGGAGGCTACGCACTGGTGGCGTACAAGATTTTTCCGTGGCTCGAGCCGGTGTACAAGTACGACCGCTACTGGGACACGCGCGCGACGAGTACCGGATCCACAGTCACGACCGCCTCGACTCACTCCACGTGGAATGTCTTCGGCGTAAATCTCCTGTCGTCGCCCGAATGGCTGCGACTTCAGCTCGACTGGGAACGTCGAAACGTCGAGCCGACTCCCGGTCGAACGAACGTCTATATCGCTCAACTCATCGCGATTTTTTGACGCGGACGGCTGGCCATCGCTCTGCCCTCAGCGTGGCCGCGCGGACAGCCTAGCGATTTCGGGGACTCGTCGCCTTGGCGCGCTTCTTCGCCTTGGCGCGCTTCGGTTTTCGCGTCGACTTCGGTGTGCCTCCCAGCAGCAGGTGAAAGTGCTGGCGGAGCTGCGTGACCGTTCGGTCGAACGGCTCGACCGACCCGTATGAGCGGGAGAGCATGACGCCGCCCTCCATGACCGCGAGCACGTAGGTCGCGAGCGCGTCGAGATCCGTACCGCGCGGGAGACGCGGCTCGAGCTGCTCGACGCACTCGCGCACGGCGCCGATCCAGCCCTGGAAGTTCTTCGCGATGAGCGCGTGCGCGGGGCGATTCCCGGGGTCGATCTCGAGGGCGAGGCGGCCGAGTGGGCAGCCGTATTTGGAATCGGTGAGGAGGATGCGCTCGCGGTAACCGGCGAGGATCGCGAAGATGCGCTCCGCCGGCTCGTCGGTCTGCGCGAAGGCGGGATCGACGATCATGGGGCGGAGCGCGCCCAGATAGCCCTCGAGCACATCGCGGAGGAGTGCTTCCTTGCTCTCGAAGAAGTGGTAGAAGCTGCCGGAGTTGACTTCGGCGTGGGCGAGGAGGTCGGCCATGCTCGTGCCGGCGTAGCCGCGCTCCCAGAAGAGGTAGCGGGCGGAGTTGATGAGGCGGTCGCGGGTGGGGACGGCTGGGGGCATTGGGCGAAGAAAAATGTTGACAGAACAAGATAACACTATTTACTTGAACGATCAACCAAGTCCAGGAGTTTTGTGATGAGATCGTTAACTGTGTTTACGGCGCTGTTCGCCGCGGCTGTCGTTGCGCCGAAGTTCGCCGTGGCTCGTTCGCGCAGCGAGTCCGACAAGATGCTGCGGGTCGAGATCACCGTCCCGGCAACGCGGGCGGAGGTGTGGAAGGCATTTTCGACGAGCGAGGGGCTGAGCACCTGGCTCGCGCCGAATTCAGTGGTCGACCTGAAGCCCGGCGGCGACTGGATGGTGCACTTTCCGGGTGGCAGCACGGGCGGCGGGACGATCGTCAGCTTCGTTCCGCAGAAGGAGATGGTGATCTCGGCGCTCGCGCCCGACAAGTTCCCGACCGTCCGCGCGCAGCGCACCACGGCGCGCCTCGAGCTCGAGGAGCACGGCACGGGAACGCTCGTGCGGCTGACGCAGACGGGTTGGAAGGACGGCGACGAATGGGATCGCGCATACGAGTATCTCACGGCGGGCAACGCTGAGCTGCTCGCGATGCTGCATCGCCGTTTCGTGAGCGGGCCCATAGACTGGTCGAAGCAATGAGGCATTCTCTCACCTACTGAGCACTCACCCGTATGTCCATGCAGACTCTCAACGTGTGGGCGGTTCTGCTTGCAGCCGTGGTGGCATTCGTGCTCGGCGGCTTATGGTTCTCGCCGAGCGTGTTCGGCAAGCTGTGGAAGAAGGCCAACGGCTTCGGCGCCGACGAACCGCCAAAGGCCGGCGGCGCGAACATGGCGCTCGCGTTTCTGCTGACGCTCGTGATGTCTGCGAATCTCGCGATGTTCCTGAACGATCCGAAGACGACGCTCGCGTGGGGCGCGACGGCGGGCTTTCTCGCGGGGTTTGGGTGGGTGGCGATGGCCTTTGGAATCGCATCAATCTTCGAGCGGCGGCCGTGGACCTACGTGCTGGTGAACGGCGGATTCTTTGTCGTGACGCTCGTGGTGATGGGGGCGATACTCGGCGGGTGGCGGTAGCGCGCGAAGCGCGGAGGAGTGTGTAACCGCGTGGCGTCTTTAGGGGTGAGGGCCAAGCTCACACACTGGAGGCGCCATGAACATCTCAATGACACGCGTGCAGGAATGCGCGCTCGCGGTGATCGCGATTGCCGTCGTGGCGATCGCGATCGCCGCGCCCCTTGTGGCGCTGGGTCCGAGCACAACGTGGCGCTCGAGGGCGGCCGGCGGGCTGTCGATGCTCGAGGCGCTGATCACGGTGGTGCGGCGGGTGTTGGGGGTGTAGGGTCGGGCGTCCGCCGTCCCGAGCGACAGGGTCGTACCGTCAGCGCGTCGTCTTTCTTGGCCGCCCACCTTTCGAACCATTTGCTCGCGATGCAGCCGCTTTCGCAGGACTTCTTGTTTTCCCCGCGATGCGCGCGAGCTCGCTCAGCTTCTCGGTGCGACCGAGTGACGAGAGTAGAAGTCCCGGCACGCTGAGATCTGCGTCGAGCTCCTCCCAGTGCAGAGCGCCGCCTCCCGGACTCACCTCGACCTGGGATAGCTGCTTCGCACTCGCCTTTGCCAACGCCGGAATCGAGGATATCGGAAATCCGAATAGATTTCCGTTGCTCAACTCCATGACGATGCGCCCCGTCGGTCGGTCGTAAATCGCTGAGGTTGCGCGTTTGCCCGCCTTCCACTCCCGCGCGCTTCGTGCACGCGCAGCGGGGATCTGTGCGAGAATCTCGGAGAGTGGGGTGCGACGTTTAGCCATGATGCTTCCTCCAGCAGCGGAGCAAGAAATCCGCATGCTCCTCTACAATTCGAAAGGCCGTTCCTATCTCCCTTACACTCAAGCCATCGGATTTGCGAATGGCTTGTCGCTTGTCTTTGGTCGCAAGTTCGATAATGACTTCGCCGTGAGGGTGCACCACGTGCACATGGGCTGGCTCATGTTCACGAGGGGCAGCTGTACTCGCACACGAAACGCGCCAAGCCGTAGAACGGTCGGCATCGAGAGTATAACCTATCCGTTGGGTTTTTGGAACACCCTGAGCCGGATGTTCCAAACGGACGCTAGTGCCTTCCGCGCTCGCCGTTGAAAGCCGCACAACGCCAAAGCAGCCCGCATCGCGCAGCTCTGCCCCACCCACAGCGCTAGGCCGTGCGGGCACAATCGGCGCCGCTACATTCCCCCCATGTACGCCATCGCCATTCTCCGCTACCGCCGGCCGCTCGAGGAAGTCGTCGTCGCCCTCGAGGATCACCGCGCCTACCTTCGCACGCTCAAGGACAAAGGCATCCTCGTCGCGTCGGGTCCCGCACATCCGCGCAACGGCGGCATGCTGATTCTCCGCGTGCCGGATGACGACGTCATCCCGGCGCTCGATCGCGTTCGCGATGGCGATCCGTACTACCAGCGCGGTCTCGCGCAGTACGAGCTCATTCAGTGGGCGCCGACGATCGGGAAGGACGAGCTGGACAAGATGTAGACGGTCGCGATCGCGATGCGCCAACGGCGCACGTCGGCTCTGTCGCGCGTTGAGGCTCAGCACAGATAGACCGCCATCGCCTTGAACGACGCCCACACCTCGCTCCCCTCGCGCAGCACGAGCTCCTGCGCGGAGCGTGTCGTCAGCGCCGCCACGATCGGCACGCTCGTCCCTCCGCGCGCGCCACTCGCTCCGCCGTCGCCCCCGATCTCCACCGTCACGCGCGTCAACGCCCCAGTCGTCGCCACCTCGCTCACCACTCCCCTGAACTGATTCCGCGCCGAGCTCTCCTGCGGCGCCGCCGAGATGAGCACCTCCTCCGCGCGAATCACCGCGTGCCCTTCCCCCGCCGGCGCATCGCCCACCGTGTAGAGCGTCAGCCCGCCAGTCCGAAACTCGATCGCGCGATGCCCGCGCGCGAGCAGCTCCGTCGCACCATCCACCCAATCGGGCGCCACGTCGTCGAGGTAGCGCACCTCCCCCGCGTACACGTTCTCCGCTCCAAGAAATTCCGCGATGTACGGGGAGGCCGGCTCGCGAAATAGTCGCTCCGGCGGCCCGCTCTGCAGCACGCGCCCCTGATCGATCAGGATCGCCACGTCGCCGAGCAGTCCGGCCTCCGTGAAGTCATGCGTCACCTGCAGCACGGTGATCCCGAGCTCGCGCGCGATCGCCCGCACCTCACGCCGCACGAGCGTGCGACGCCGCGGATCCAGCGCGCTGAACGGCTCGTCGAGCAGCAACACGCCGGGCCTTGGCGCCAGCGCCCGCGCGATCGCGACCAGCTGTCGCTCTCCACCCGACAACCCGCGCACCTCGCGCGAATACAACTCGCTCGCCCCTATCCGCGCGGCCATGCCATCCGAGAAGGCGACATCGAGAGCGCCGTACCGCACGTTCTCCTGCACCGAGAGATGCGGAAAGAGATACCCATGCTGGTACACGATTCCCGCATTCCGATGCTCGGCCGGCACGCCGCGCATGTCCTTCCCGCCCAATCTCAACACTCCGCCCTTTACGGGGATGATTCCCGCGATGGTCTCGAGCAACGTCGTCTTTCCCGATCCGGCCGCGCCGATCACCACACCGTACTTCCCGGCCGGCACCACGAAGCTCACATCGCGCAGCTCGAACTCACCAACGCGCGCCCCCAATCCCTCCGCTTCGATCACTGAACGAACGCCGCTGCACCACGCGACGCCCGCAACGTCCGCAGCAGGAACAGCGGCACGAATGCCAGAATCGCGAGCACCGCCGCCACCGGCAGCGCCTCATCCAGGCCATAGCTCGTGAACCGGTCGTAGCTCAACACGCTCGCCACCTTGGGATTGTACGTCAGGATGACGATTGCGCCGAACTCACTCACCGCGCGCGCCCACACTACGACTCCCGCCGCAATGAGCCCGCGCGCCGACAGCGGCAGCGTCACGCGACGAAAGACCCGCCACGCGGGGTCGCCGAGCGATCGCGCCACGGCCTCGTACCGCACGTCCACCCGCGCAAATGCCTCGCGCGTGGCACTCACGTACAACGGCGCACTCACGAACAGCATCGCGCACACGATTCCGATCGGCGAGCCCACAACGCGAATGCCGAGATCGAGCAGCGTCCCGCCCACCAGCGATCGCCGCCCAAGCACGAGAAGCAGCGCGATGCCCGCCACGGGGTGCGGAATGAGCAGCGGGAGGTCGATCACGGCCGCCAGGAGCGAGCGGCCGCGAAACTGTCGCCGCTCCAGCAGATACGCGAGCGGCGTTCCACCCAGAATCGCGAGCGCGGTGGCCGAAGTGGCTGTGAGCGCCGTGAGCTCGAGCGCCGAACGCAGCTCGGCATCGGTAAATAAATGACGCAGGCCATCCGCGCCACCGGCGCCGACCAACCGCACGATAGGCGCCACCAGAAACAGCAGGAATAGCGAGCCGCAAATCGCGGCGATCACGCTGGCCGCGCGGTGCGCCTTTCGCATGGAGCCAAACTAGTCGGCATCATCTCGCCCGCAAGCCTCGCAGAAAAGGCGCGCACTCGCCATCGTACGTGCACCACATTTCTCTCCCCCACGGAGTTTCCCCCTTGGCCGAGCCAGCGCTCGTCATCGATCAGGTCCAGAAGTCCTTCTCGGGACACATCGCAGTCAAGAATCTCTCGCTCCAGGTGCCCCGCGGATCCGTCTACGGGCTGCTCGGCCCCAACGGCGCCGGCAAGACGACGACGATCCGCATGATCCTCGACATCATCGAGCCCGACTCGGGAACGATCGAGATCTTCGGACAGTCGAGCATTCGCGGACGCGCCGGCAATCGCATCGGCTATCTCCCCGAGGAGCGCGGGCTCTACAAGAAGATGCAGGTGCGACGCGTGCTGAAATTCCTCGCCGAGCTCAAAGGCGTGCGCGGCCGCGACGCCGAGAAACGAATCGACAAGTGGCTCGACCGCCTCTTGCTCACCGGCGGCGAGAAAGACTGGGGCAATTCTCGCGTCGAGGAGCTCTCGCGCGGCATGCAGCAGAAGGTTCAGTTCATCGGCGCCCTCCTCCACGAGCCCGATCTCATCATCCTCGACGAGCCGTTCAGCGGTCTCGATCCGATGAACGCCCAGGCGCTCAAGGACACCGTCGTCGATCTTCGGCGCGAGGGGCGCACGGTCATCTTCAGCACGCACCTGATGGAGAACGCCGAGCGGCTCTGCGACGCGATCTGCATCATCGCGAACGGCGACAAGGTGCTCGATGGCGCGGTTGCCGACCTCAAAGCCGAACACGGCGGCGGCTACGTCGCGGTCGGCCTCGCCGGCGATCGATCGACCGCCGTCACCGACATCTTTGCCGACCGCTCGCTGATAAAACGCCTCGATGATTCCAACCACACCGTCGAGATCGAGCTCGCCCTCAATGCGAGCGCGCAGCTCCTTCTCCGCAAGCTCATCGACGCCGGCGCCACCGTCGAGCGCTTCGAGCTCGTGCAGCCATCGCTGCACCGCATCTTCCTCGATACGGTGGGCGCGACGGGAGTCGAGGCGGGGATGACCGGACATGGGTAAGCTCTGGGCGATCATCAAGCGCGAATACCTCGAGCGCCTCCGCTCGAAGTGGTACCTGATCAGCACCGTGCTCGCGCCGGTGTTCTTCGGCATCGTCATCATCGTGCCGATCGTGATCTCGAGCCGCACGAAGGCATCGCCCGACCTCTCGCACGTCGTCATCATCGATGCCACGGGCACGCAGCTGGGCGTCCGGGTCGCGGGCGAGCTCGCCGGCGGCATCAGCGCCGATGCCTCCCGGGCCGAGGTTCGCGTCGTCACCTCCTCGGGGCTCGCGGCCGCCGAGAGTACCGCCACGCACGACGTCTTGCGCAAGCAGGATCCGATGCTCGGCTACCTCGTTCTCGACTCCGCCACGCTCGCGGGGAAAACCGACCGCTACGCTGGCAGAAATGCGAGCGCGCTCCTCGACGTCAAGGAGATCGAGGATGCCGTGAGCCGCAGCCTGCTCGCGCAACGTCTCGAGCACGAGGGATTGCAGCCGTCGCGGATCAAGGATCTCACGAGAGTCGACCTGAACATGAAATCGGAGCGCCTTTCCGAGCGCGGCCGCGAGGTCGGCGGCTTCGCGAACGCGCTGTTCTCGTACCTTCTCGCCTTCCTGCTCTACACGATGCTCGTCATCTATGGGCAGCAGATTCTGCGCGGGGTGATGGAGGAGAAGACGTCCCGCGTGGCCGAGGTCGTGATCTCGAGCGTGTCGACGGACACGCTGCTCGCGGGCAAGGTCATGGGAGTCGGCGCGGCATCGCTCACGCAGATCGTGATCTGGGCGCTCACGTCCATGCTCGTGTACAAGGGGCGTGGCGTGATCCTCGCGCGCTTCGGCGTCGGCAACGTGCCGATTCCAATCCCGCACATTGGATTCGGCGTCGCCGTACTGCTTCTCGCGTTCTTCGTGCTCGGCTTCACCTTCTACGCCGCTCTGTTCGCGGCGATGGGGTCGACGGTGACGAACGAGCAGGACGTCCAGCAGGCATCGATGCCGGTGATGCTGCTGCTCGTCGCATCGATCGTGTTCATCCAGCCCATCCTGCTCGATCCCACCAGCAACCTGTCCAAGGTGATGTCGTGGCTGCCGTTCTCCGCACCGATCCTCATGCCATTGCGCATGACGATCATCCACGTGTCGTGGGCGGAGCTCGCCGGCACGCTCGTGGGGCTGGTGGCCGGGTGCGCGGTCGCGACATTGGTTGCGTCGCGCATTTACCGCGTGGGGATGCTCATGTACGGCAAGCGGCCCACCTTCCGCGAGATGGGGCGGTGGGTGCGGCGCGCGGTGTGAGTCTCGACGCCCTGATGTGATCGCGACGCGATCCCACTACGGTCGCGGCGCGGATGGAGGTGTGCGGTAGTCGCGCACGCGATCGGTGCGCCGCTTGAGCTCCTGAATCGCGTTGCGGCGCCGAAGCGCCACGCCGAGCACGCCGGTCCACAGCGCGGCCACCGCGGTGAGCAGCCACCCGACAGTCGACATCACTTGGAGCGTTCGCGCGCGCCATGGCGGCGTCGCGTACTGCGGGAGCATCAGCGCCTCCTCGTGTCGCCGCGCGGCGATCAGCGACACGAGAAGCGCCACGCCGCCCACGATGAACACCAACAGCCCAAGCCACGCGACGCGGCGCGGCGCGTCACCTGCGTCAGCGTAGAGGCGGCTCCGGCGCGCGATCACGAGCGCCAACGTCGTTCCAACGATCCATTGTGCACCGCCGAGCAGCGGTGCGATTTGCTCGGTCGTCAGGCGTCTTTCCCCTTGAATGCGCGACCGAGCAGGTAGCCGATGGCGCCCGCGATCAGCAGCGTGCGTCCCGGATTCTCCTTCACCTGACGCTCGAGCCCCTGCTGAAACGACGTGATGTTCGCGCTCCGTAGCCACTCCGCGCTCTTCTCCATCCCGCTGGCGACACGGTCGCCCGCGTCGGCGACCTTTTCCTTCGTCGTCGCGATGGCATCGTCCAGCTTCCCCGTCTCCGAGCTCCGCTTACGGAGCCTCGTTGCGCCGGTCTCGAGCTTGTCCGCCAGCTGCGTCTTCAGCTGCACAGCCCGCTCGCGTATCGTCTCGGCGGTCTCCTTCGTTTTGTCGTAGACGCGCGGATCGACCGTCGGCGTGGCTCCGAACGAGCTTGTGTCGCCGGATTTTTCGCGATCGCTCCTGCCACTCACCTGGTCGTTATTCTCCTGTTCCATGACTGCTCCCGGCTGTGTGTCTGCAAAAAAGACTAGCAGAGCCCGTGCCAAATAGCGCTAGGTCGCGCAGTGCGAATCGAAGGCGCCGACGAGATCTTCGGCGATCTCCGTCGAGGTGCGCCCCTCGATCCGGTTGCGCTCGAGCATGAACACGACCTTGCCATCCTTGAGCAGTGCGATCTGCGGCGACGAGGGCCGGTAGCCCGTGAAGTATCCGCGGGCGCGCTCAGTGGCGTCCACATCCTGGCCCGCGAATACGGTGGTCACCGCGTCGGGCTTGGTGGCGTGCTTGAGCGCCATCGCCACCGCGGGGCGCGCATTGCGCGCTGCGCATCCGCAAATCGAGTTGACCACCACCAGCGTGGTCCCGTGGGCGTCCTTCAGCTGCGCATCGACGTCGGAGGGCGTGCGCAGCTCGCGGACGCCGAGGCGGGTGAGCTCCTCACGCATGGGAGCGACAAAGCGTTCATCGTACGGCATGGTGACACGTGGTGAGAGACAGCATGAAAGCTAACGACCGCGCGGCACTGTTCGCACAATCGGCCCACCGGGTTGTGCCGCGTCAGCGCGTGTCGTGTCGCTCCTCGCGCGCCTCGATCAGCCCCTCCGCCTTTTCCATCTCGCGCTCATCGTGGATCCTGATCGCCGTCGTGTCGCGATGCTCCTGCTTGAGCAGCGCGTACCGCACGATCTGCACGACCACGCCGAGAATAAGGCTGAACACGAGAATGGCGATGCCGTGGTAGACCAGGATGTCGGAGACGATCGACCACCAGTCGCGCCGATGCGCGTGCTCGGTTCCGATGCGCTCGACGCGAACCGTGATGAGCACCGCCACCATCGCCGCCTCCACCGCCGACTCGGCGAGCGCGAACAGCGGCGCCCGCCAGATCCATTGACGCACGGGGTGGTTTCCGAGATAGACGGTGGCGAGGCCCAGCAGGAGGACGAAGCGCCCCGCGAAGGCGAGCAGCAGCGTGATCCAGCCGAAGTTCACGCTCGCTCGAGCGAGCACGAGCCAGATGTACGAGTGAACGAGAATCCCCGTGACGAGTGCCATCGGGATGAGCGACCGCGGGATGCGCGCGATGAGCGAGTCGACGCGCGTGCCCGTGAACGGGCTCTCCGGGAAGAAAGGCGTCATTCTGGAATCTAGCCCCGCACTGCAGTGCTAGCTGCTTTCGCCGTCGGGAACAGCGGTCTGGCGCTGCACGCCCGGGTACATCCGGCGCAGCCGCTCCCCCGGCGTCAGCGAAGGGTCCTCGGCCGGATCATTGTTCATGCGCGTGCGCAGCTCCTTCGTCGTCCGATTCATTTCCGCGAACGCGACCGATGCCCGCTTTTCCGCGTCAACTCGCTGCGCGCCAAGCTTTTGCAAACGATACGCGATGCTCATGACACAGATGGCGATGACCACGCTGAGCATTCCGATGTACAGCGCCGTGTTCTGTTCCACTGGCAATTCCCTCCCTGCTTAATACGACGATGCCAAGCGAGCGCAACGGCGTTGGCGGCTCCTACGAGTGCAGAACGGAGCTTCCCGACACCCGTCTTCCCATGCCGAGCATGCCGGCGGCCGTGTTCTCCATCCTGTCGAGCTCGAAGGGCATCGCCAGTGACTTTCCCTGGTAGATGGCCTCTTCGCCCGCAGAGGCGTTCAGGAAGAGCAGCTTCCTGGCGAGCGATGGCTGCTCACTCCGTAGCGATGAGATGAAGCCAGGCGCGCGCAGCCCCGCCGCGTTCAGATCGCACACCGCGAGATCGAAGGGCTCGCTCCGCACGCAGGCCAGCGCCGCAGCGGCGTCACTCGCTGAGGTCACGCGGAAGCCGCGAAGCCGGGCGAACGCCTGCACGCTCGCGCGCATGGTCGAATCCGATGTTACGAACAGCATGCGCATCCCTCCGAGCGGCGACGGCGACGCGAGCACGGTGGCGACCCCTTCGTTTCCGTGCCCCGCCGGATCGAACGCCGGCAGCGAGACGCGGAACGTCGTTCCCTTCGCGGTGCTCTTCGGAATCGTGATCGTGCCGCCGTGCGCGGAGATGATGCCGTAACTGACGCTGAGGCCGAGTCCCGTTCCGTCGTCCTTCGTCGTGAAGAACGGCTCGAAGATGTGCGCCCGCACCTCGGCAGGGATTCCGGGGCCGCTGTCGGTGATCTCGAGCAGCACGCGGTGGCCGTTCTGCCGCGTCTCGATGCGGAGCGCCCCGCCACCCGTCGGCGTCATCGCCTGCGTGGCGTTCGTCAGCAGATTCAGGAGCACCTGCTGAATCTGCCGCGCGTCGGCGGTGACGTAGGGCAGGTCCTCGGCGAGCACGGTCTCGCATTCCACGCCGCGCGACTTCAGATCGTGCATCCGCAGCCGCATCGTGCGCTCGACGAGCTCGTTCATGCAGATCGTGCCAACCTCGCCCTCGCTCCGCCGCGCGAAGGTGAGCAGATCGCGCACCACCTGGCTCGCCCGCACCGTCTCACTTCGAATCACTTCCACCGACTCGCGCTGCGAATCCGTCAGCTCGTCGCGCTCGAGCAGCTGCGCGAACGCGCTGATCGTGCTGAGCGGGTTGTTCACCTCATGCGCCACACCGGCCAGAAGCTCGCCCGCACTCGCCAACCGTTCGCTCTCCGCCAACCGCGCGCGCATCTCCCGGTCCGCCGTCATGTCCCTGCCGACCACGAGCATCTGCGGCGGATCCGCCTCGGGAAGGAGTCGGGCGGCGAGCGACGCGATGCGCACCCCGGGCCCGTGCCACATCCGCACCTCGAAGCGTGCCTCCTCACCCGCCATCACGCGGGCAACCTGATCGGCGAGATGCGAGCGATCTTCCGGCAGCACGAGCTCCTCGAGCATCCGGCCCACCAGCTGCACCGGCTGCAGCCCGACGAGATCCTGCACTGCGTCGTTCGCCTCGCGTATCCGTCCGCTCTCGAGTACGGTCAACACCGCATCCGGTGCTGCCCGGAACAGCGTGCGAAAACGCCATTCGGCTTTTCGCAGCGTCTCGACCAGATCGGCATTCGCCAGCGCGACGGAGAGCAGGTCCGCCATCGCCTCGACGTGCGCGATCTCGCGATCGCTGCTCGCGCGCGGCTCGCGCACGAACAACATCATCGCCCCGATGCGTTCGGCACGCCTGTGCAGCGGAATCGCCACGAGTCCGCGCGCCTCGGTGCACAGCAGCACGTCGTCTCCGGCGCTTTCCGCGCGCACGTCGCTCGTGCTCCACGGATTCCCGTTGCGCGTCACGCGCCCGAGCGTGCTCTCCTGCACCGCGAACGACCCGCCCGCGAGCGGCTCGCCGTCTCCGTAGGTCGTGGTGATCGAGATGCGCTCGTCGCTCACGAGGCCGATGGCGCCGCCATCCGCGCGCAGCACGTCCACCGACGCCTCGAGGAATCGCTGCAGCACCTTCGACGGATTGAGCTCGATCGCGATCTGCTGCCCCAGCGTCCACATACGCTGCAGTACGCGGTGCGCCTCCGCCAGCTCCTCCGTGCGAAGCGCCACGCGCTGTTCGAGCACGCCCGAGAGCTCGCGCTCGGCCACGGCTACGTGCTCGAGCACCACGGTGGCGCGCTGCTGCCTGAACAGCGCGTGACCGGCGCGCACCGCGAGCAGCACTCCGAACACGAGCAGCCCGAAGCCGAGCAGTCGGCTCGGCGCGCCGCCGAAGGCGACGGATGCGCCGCTCCACGAGGCGATGAGGATTGCCGCGACGATCGAAAAGGCTCGGACTTTCGCGGACTCGCTCGCGTACATCGGCGACTCCTGCGATTCGCCGAGTGGTTGCTGCTTACGCGGCGCGATGGCGTGGACGAGGATCATCTCGGTCACCGTCCAGAGACCGATCACGGAGCGCGGAATGGGCAACCCTTCCACCAGCACGACCCGGCTGTAGAGAAAATTCGCCAGTGCGAGCGTCACGAGCCCGAACGAGAGTCCGAACGCGAGGCGCGAACCGAGCGCTTCGCCTTTCCAGATGAGCAGCAGCGCCACCAGCACCAGGTTCGCCGCGGCGAAGATGTTCCATGCGATCGCCAGGAAGCGAAGCAGCGGCGAGGCCGTCACGTTGTGCGTCATCGCGAGACCGGCCTGCACGACGAGCATCGAGACTGCGATGCTGAGCAGCAGCGCGTCGATGAGCGCCTCGAAGCGCATCCAGTTGCGGTGACGATGGCGGGCGAGCACGGACGTGAGGCCGATCGCGAGCGCCAGCTGCATGATCACGCCGGTCGTCGCCTCGAGCAGCGGGCGAACGGGCGTGACTCCGTTCTGTAGGATGTAGGAGATCCAGGAGAGCCGGCCGAGGAACGCGAACGAAGCGGCGATGGCGATCGCGAGGCAGATCGTGCGCCGCGTTCCGGTGGATGCACGCGCGACGAGGGCCGCGACGGCGACGGCTGCGGCGATTTGCACGACGAGCAGGATGTCGGCGATCAGGGCGGCGCGCGCAGTCCACGGGTGCGCAAGCAACAGCAAGAGCAGTGTTGCGGCGCACAATCCCTGCGTGGGACCCGCGAGGGAGGTTGGCAGCCAGCGCGGGTGTGGGCGCGTCATCAGTCTATAGACGCGCGAGGCCGCCGGGGGTTGCTAGGCGGCTAGCCTCGTAAAGGCTTCAGCCGGAGGAAGCCGTCTCATCAGAACCCCGCTCGCGCGCCAAGGTAAATGCTGCGGCCGAGCCCGGGAATGATCCCCGGACCCGGATACTCCGCGGTTCGCATCGTGAAATAGTATCGATTGGCGAGGTTGTTCACGCCTGCGTCGAGCCCGATCGTCTGGCTGAGCTGCCACTTCCCCGACAGATCGACCACGTTGTACGCCGGCACGACTCCGACGTCCGCGTCAACGCTGGCGACGGTGTTGTTCGCATCGGTGAACTGCCTGGAGACGTAGCTCCACTGCACGCCCAGCGAACCGCGTCCGCGCCCATACGTCACCCCCACGCGATTCACCACCGATGGCGCGAACTCGACCGTGTTCCCCGAAAACTCTCCAGCCGTGTAGCGCGCGTGCGTGTAGCCGAGCGCGTCCCATACGTCGAGGGCGCCGAATGACGGCGGGGAGTGCATCAACGTCGAAAGCGACACGTTCAGATACGACTCCACTCCGCGATGCTTGCTCGTCGCGACGTTGGTGCGCTCGGTGAACGGCGCTCCCGTGGAGTCGAGGCCGGAGATGAGCCCGATGCGGTCGTGGTACACGAGATCGAACACGCCGACGTCGAAGCGCAGCGCCTCACCGAGAGAACCGCGCCAGCCGAGGTCCAGATTGTAGCCGTGCGGATCCTTCAGCTTCGGATCGATTCGCGTGAGGGTCGCGAAGGGCGCGAGAAACGAGTATTCGATCGGGCGATAGGCCTGCGTCGCGTTCGCGTAGATGTCGGTCGTGGCGGTCGCGCGATATGCGGCGCCCGCGCCGAACAACGAGAAGGCGCGATTCTTCGATCGCGGCGAGACGGTCGTGTCGGTGTAGCCGCGCGCGGTCGAATGCAGATACTCCACGCGCACACCCGGCGTGAAGGTGAGTCGCGGGGAAATGCGAAACTCGTTCTCCACGAACGCTGCCGCGTTGAAGTTTCCGAAGTGCATGTCGGTCTCGTACGGACCGCCAACCAGATTCATGTCGAAGTCGGAGCCGGTGCTTCCCGGTCCTCCCTCCTGCCGATGCAAGTCGCCGCCGAAGAGCCGGATGCCCGTGGCGATCGAATTCGTCCAGCCGAACGCGCTGTACGTGTGGAGTAGCCTCGTCTCGCTCGTGACGTTCGTGAAGTACTCCCACTCGACCTCGCGAGGCGCGAACTGGTCGGTCTCGGGATCGATCTCGTCCCTCGCCTCTGGGCCGCCGTCCTCGTTTCGCCACACGAGATAGCGCTGGCTGCTCATGAGCGACAGCGTCGACGTGAGATGCGTATTCGCCGAGAGG
>DATCPC010000080.1:0-2682 GCA_036564355.1 Gemmatimonadaceae bacterium
GCGGGCGAGGCGAGTTTCCGGTTTCCCGGGCGCCAGCGCACTCGCGAGCTCCAACGCTCGCTTTGCTTCCGCGGCGGACGCCGGGTTGGGAGCCACATTGAAGTAAAACGCCGAGTGGGCCCGTGAGAGTTGCGTCCACGCTTGAGCGAACGTGGAGTCGAGTGCGACTGCCTGGTCGTAGTAGGCGATCGCGCTCCTGAGAGTTGGTGCATCCGCGATCGCGAGTCCCTGGGTTTCCTCTCCCTTCAGAAAGGCATCATATGCCGCCAAATTCGCCGTCGGTTTCTCGGTGAGCGTCTGTCGCTGGCCGCTGCCGAGTGCCACGTCGAGCGCGCTCGCCACCTGGTTCGCGATGTCCGCCTGTACCTGGAACACATCCGTGATTGCGGCGTCGAAGGGCTGCTGCCACTTGGTGCGGGGCGCGCGACCCTCGGTCACATCCACGAGCTCGGGGCTGACGCGGACGCGGCTCGTGCCGTCGGGCCGCTTTTCCCATTGGACGGTAGCAGTCAGGAGATAGTCGGCGCCGAGCTCGCGAGCGATCTCCTGCGGTGTCTTCGTCGTGTGACGGTACTGCGCCGAGCTCCCGCGGGCGATGACCTGGATGCTGCTCAGCTCCGAAAGTTTGCCTCGCAGCTCGTTCGTGATCCCGTCGGCGAGGTACGCGTTCGCCGAATCTCCGAGATTCTCGAACGGAAGAACGGCGAGCACCTTCGCGCCTCCCGCCGTCGTGCCCAACCGCGATTGACGCCAGGCGAAGAGAACGCCGAGGCCGAGCAGGAATCCCACGATGAGCGTCGAGGCGAACACCGGCACGCGCCGACGCTTACCGGTGTTGCCGGGCGGGGGTGACGCTGGCGCGGCAGGAATCGGCGCGGCAGGACTCGGCGCGGCTGCACTCGGCGCATGCTCCTGTGCAGCTGTCGCCGTCGATGTCACGGCGGGTCCGATTGCACGCGCGAATTCCGCGGCGCTTCCGAAACGATCGGCGGGAATGGGCGCGAGGGCGCGCCGTATCGCGATGTCCGCCGATTCGGGCACGTTCGGGCGCGTCGTGCGCACGCTCGGCACCGGCTCGGTGAAGCGCTTCATGATGATGGCCTGCGCCGTCGCGCCCGTGTAGGGCGGCTCGCCGGCGAGCATCTCGTAGAGCACGACGCCCAGCGAGTAAATGTCGGTACGCGCGTCGGTGCTCTTGTCGGCGCTCGCCTGCTCGGGGCTCATGTAGGCCGGTGTGCCAATTGCCATTCCCGTCTGCGTGAGTCCTTCCTCCCCAATGAGCGCGCGCGCGATCCCGAAATCGGCGACGAGTGTAGAGCCGTCCTCGGTGAGCAGGATGTTCTCCGGCTTGATGTCGCGGTGGATCACGCCGTGCTGGTGCGCGTAGTCGAGCGCCCGCGCGGCCTCGCGCGCGATCTGGAGCGCCTGGTCCAGCGGAAGCTGGCGTTCGCGCTGGAGGCGGCTACGAAGGCTTTCGCCCTCCACGTACGGCATGGTGAACCAGTACGCGGGCGTGCCGCCGCTCCCCGGCAGCGGCTCGACGACGCCGGAATCGTGTACCGTGAGGATGTGCGGGTGCTGGAGCCGCGCGGCCACGCGAATCTCGCGCTGGAATCGTTCGGGCCCGAGGCTCGCGGCGAGCTCCGGATGCAGCACCTTGAGGGCAACGGGGCGCCCGTGTCGAAGGTCCTGGGCGAGGAATACGGTCGCCATGCCACCGCGCCCGAGCTCGCGCTCGATCGCATAGCTGGGAAGGCCGACTCGAAGCTGCTCCTGAAGTTCGGTCAGATCACGCTCTCGATGAGTAAGGTGCCGCGTCGCAATACGATAGCAGCAATGCACCATCCGGGGTAGGGCTACTATTTGCCGTCGCGTTGACGGGACCCCATATTCGCTATCACTCCTATCCGCCGGTGTCGTGGAGCTTCCAGAACAGCTGCAGCTCTCCTTTAAGGGCACGTACGACATCGTGCGCACGCTGGGCGCGGGCGGGATGGCAACCGTCTACCTCGCTCACGACCTGCGGCATGGTCGCGACGTGGCGCTCAAGGTGTTGCATCCCGATCTCGGCAGCGCGCTCGGGCCGGAGCGCTTTCAGCGCGAGATTCGGCTCGCCGCGCGACTCCAGCATCCGCACATCCTCACCGTGCTCGATTCCGGTGAGAGCGCAGGGCGGCTCTGGTTCACGATGCCCTTCGTGGAAGGAGAATCGCTGCGCGACCGGCTCACGCGGGAGACGCAGCTGCCGGTGGCGGACGCGATTCGAATTGCGACGCAGGCGGCGCAGGCGCTTCATTACGCGCATCTGCATGGCGTGATTCACCGCGACATCAAGCCCGAGAATCTGCTTCTCACCGAGGATGGCAATACGCTCGTCGCGGACTTCGGCATCGCGCGCTCGCTGACGCCAGGTGGCGCGCGTCTCACCGAGACCGGGCTGACGCTGGGCACTCCGGCGTACATGAGCCCGGAGCAGGCGTCGGGCGAATCGGATGTCAGCGCGCTCACGGACATCTACTCGCTGGGCACCGTGTTGTTCGAGATGCTCGCCGGCGAGCCGCCGTTCACCGGTCCGACGGCTCAGGCGGTGATCGCGAAGCGCTTCACGAGTGCGCCGCCCGACGTGCGCGCGGCACGGCCTGCGGTCCCGGAGGCAATCGCGCGCGCCGTGACGCAGTCGCT
>DATCPC010000107.1:0-9636 GCA_036564355.1 Gemmatimonadaceae bacterium
AAGCCGCAATCGGCGCCGCCATCGAGCGCCGCGCCCGCTCGACCCACGCTCGTGCGCTGGCTCGCGGCCGCCGCGCTCCTCATAGCGATCGGCGCAATCGCCTACGACGTCAGGCTTCGCTCCGTCATCCAGCGGCTCTCGGTCGCGCGCTCGGAGCTCCGCGATAGTACGACCGTCTTACAGCAGCGTCTCGCCGAACAGCAGGCGATCGTCGCGGGGCTCACCGGCCCCGGCGTCAAGGTGATCGACGCGGCCGCGACGAGCGCGCGCCAGCCGTACGCGCGCATGTTCTGGGATCAGCCTGCGAACCGCTGGACCTTCGTCGCCTACAACCTTCCCGCCGCAGCGCCCGGGCACACGTACCAGCTCTGGCTAATCACGCGCGACCAGCAGAAGGTGAGTGCCGGCACCTTTGCGCCGCAGCCGAACGGTTCGGCCTTGGTACGCGCGACGTACCCGCTCGCGAGCGATTCGCTCGCCGCAATCGCGGTGACGAACGAGCCCGCGGGCGGATCCCCCCAGCCCACGACCACCCCATTCCTGGTCGGCGCCGCCAAGACAGACTGAACACAGGCGCCATTTCCGGTGCGCCTGTTCGCCAATCTCGCACAGATCCAATATCTAGATCCCGACGTAGAGAGCCAGGTATCGCCCGATGCCTCGGTCGCACCTGCGACCCATTCTCACCCGTTGGGAGGCAGCCATGCACTGGCACAACAACATCAGAACGCGATCGCGCGTGTGGGTCGCACTTCTGGCCGTGGTCGTCACGGCAACCGGTCTTCTCGTCAAGCGCAGTCTCGCATCGGACCATCAGGACACCGCCGACGTCGAGCTCAATCCGTCGATGGACATGACGGATGTCTATGCGTTCCCCGGCTCGAGCTCCGATCGCATCGCGCTCGTGCTCAACAGCTGGGCGCTCCTCACGCCGGCGGAAGCGTCGCCCGGTGTCACCAGCTTCGACGACAACCTGCTCTACCAGTTCAAGGTCGACAACACCGGCGACGCCAACGAAGACCTGGTGATTCAGGTGACCTTCAGCGGCTCCGGTGCGAACCAGACAGTGGAAGTGCGCGGCCCGATAGCGCCGCCAGTCGTCGGCGCGATGCGCAATACGGTCTCGTCCTCCGCACCGACGGTCACCGGCAAGGTCGCCACGGTTCTCGGCAGCGCGGACGGCATGCAGGTATTCGCCGGCCCGCGACAGGATCCCTTCTACATCGATCTCGAGCAGTTCTTTCGCATCATCCCCGATCGCAAGCCTGTGACAGGGCCGCTCTCGCAGCTCCCCGACACGGCCACCGCGGGCAGCTTCCGCGCGCCAGGCGCCGCAGTCGACATCCTGGGCGGCACGGGCGGACATCCGTTCAACGTGCTGTCGATCGTGATCGAGCTTCCGAAATCGCAGCTGCGAGGCACCGCAAGCGACAAGATCGGCATTTGGGGCACGATCAGCCGCTGACATGAATTCCACCATGCGCACTCCAGAGAGGACACCTTCCATGCGACACGGCTTCATTCGTCGCGGTGCCGGCCGCCGGATCCTCGGCCCCGCGCTCGCTACGTGCCTGCTGGCATTCGCCGCCTGCAGCAACGACAACATCAACGGCACCGGACCAACTGCTCGCGAATACAATCAGGTGCAGCGTCTGGGCAATCCGCTCGTGAGCGAAGTGTTCCTGGCGAAGAGGGACCACGCGTTTCACGGATCGATCGGACCGGCGGCTGACGTCGCGGCATTCGGGCCCACAGTGCAGGCGTTTCCGACTGCCTTTGGCCGCGACCCCGTCATCGGCAACACGCTCGCATCGGTGCTGCTGCCGGACATGCTGATCGTCCAGCTCGACAAGGACCCAACCACGGCTGGATGGCTCAGCTGGGCGCTGTCCAACGGCTACGGCGGACGCAAGCCAAGCGACGACGTCGTCGACGCCGGACTCACGGCGATCTTCGGCCCGCTCCTCGGCGATCCGACGCACAAGGTGTGCGACAACTTCGCGCTGCCGTTGTGCACCGACAACGTCGCCGATCCGGGGCGTCACTCGGACGCGTTCCCATATCTCCTGCCTCCCGCATGATCTCGCCGAGCGTGCCCCGTCGCGAGCTGCGGCGAGCACGCGAGGCGCGTGGAGATTGACATGTCGAACATCAATCGCTGGGTCGTCGCACTTTTCCTTGCGGTCGGAGCCGCCGCGGGCGGTGCGATGGTCGCCTCGACGCATCGGGCGCACGACCAGAGCCGGGATGCGACCGCGCAACCGCGCCTCACGCCCGCGCAGATGCTCGATTCGAACATCGCGTTCTACGAGGGCGTCGCGCTCCGCGATCCGACCGGCGGCATGGCGCTCGGCACGCTCGCGTTGTTGTACATGCGCCGTGCGCGCGCGACAGGAGACTATCAGGACGTCCTTCGATCGGAAAGCGCCGCGCGCAGGTCGCTGAACAATCGCGGTGCGCACAACACGAAGGCCCGACAGGCGCTCGCCGCCTCGCTCCTCTCGGAGCATCGTTTCGGCGACGCACTCGGTATCGCGCAGGATCTCAGCGAGCGCGACGCATCGAACGCTGCCTTCCGCGCCTCGGTCGGCGAGATCCAGATGGAGCTCGGCCATTACGATGATGCGCGCGCGAGCTTCGCGAGCGTCGCCGGCAACGCGAGCGACCTCTCGGTGGCGCCGAGACTGGCGCGTTGGGCGGAGCTGGAGGGGAATCCGGATTCGGCGTATCGCCTGATGAATGCGTCGCTTCTCGCGATCGTCGACAGGGCGGAGGTGCCGGCCGAGCAGAAGGCCTGGTTCTGGCTGCGCATGGGCGACCTGCAGCTTCGTCGCGGGAGAATCGACGAGGCGGCAACCGACTATGCGCGCGGGCTCGCCGTGCACACGGATGACTACCGGCTGCTCTCCGCAATGGCGAAGCTCGAGGGTGCGCGTCACAACTGGCGCACCGCCATCGACTACGGCGAGCGCTCGGTCGCCGTCAGCTTCGACCCCGCGACGCTCGGCATCATCAGCGACTCGTATCTCGCGCTGGGCGACAGCGCGAAGGCCGACGAGTACGCGCACGCGATGGAGGTGGCGGTGTCGAAGCAGGCGACGGCGTACCACCGCGCCTGGAGCCTCTTCCTGCTGGATCACCGTCGCCGCGTGAGTGAGGTGTTGGCCAAGGCGCAGGAGGAGCTTCATACGCGGCGGGACATCTATGGATACGACGTGGTCGCCTGGGCGCTGCACGCGAGCGGCCGCGACCCCGAGGCGCGAGAGATGATGACGCACGCCCTCGCGCTCGGCACGCAGGACGCGATGCTCTTCTACCACGCTTCCATGATCGATCGCGCACTCGGCCGCAACGACGTGGCCACGGGCGAGCTCGCGCACGCGCGCGCGCTCAATCCGTATCTCGACGCGGGGGCGGCCGAATGAGCGAGCTCGCGACGTTCATCCAGCTCGGCTTTCGGCACATCGTCGACATCAGTGCGATGGACCACATCCTGTTTCTGCTGGCGCTCGCTGCGATCTATCGCTTCAAGGATTGGCGCTCGACGCTCTGGGTCGTGACCGCGTTCACGGTGGGGCACTCGATCACGCTCGCACTCGCGGTCACCGGCCTGTTGACGATCTCGCCGAGTCTCGTGGAGTTTCTGATTCCGCTCACGATCATGATCACGGCGGTGGAGAACATCCTCGTGAAGGATCGCGGCGGCGCGCTGTGGAATGGCCGCTATCGCCCCGTGTTCGCGGGCGTGTTCGGGCTCGTTCACGGCGCGGGCTTCGCGAGCTATCTGAAGAGTCTCTTCGTCGATCACGTCGCGTTGCCGCTATTCGGCTTCAACGTGGGGATCGAGATCGGGCAGGTGGTGGTGCTGATCGCCGCCTTCAGTGTTCTTTACGGAATCGACCGCGCGATCGCGTGGCTGCGTCCGCCGGCGCGCGCGCCGTCGCCACTTCGGCTGCGGGTGGTCGCGGTGTCATCGCTCGTGGCCGTGGTCGCGGCGCACTGGGCGATCGAGCGAGCGCCATGGTAATGCGCCGTGGGGGACGCGCGTTTGGCGCGATCGCGCTGTCGCTCTCGTGTGCCGCGATCTCACTCGGCGCCAGGAACGAGACAGCGCACCCGCTGCACACCACGCTCGTGCAGATCACCTACGATGCGCGCGGACGCGTGCTCGAGGGGAGCATTCGCGTGTTCGCGGGAGACTTCGCGGCGGCGGTGGCGAAACACGGCGGCGTTGCAACGCCCAACGACGATCGGGTGACCGACGCCGCGGCGTTCGCGTACGTGAGCAACACGTTCCGGCTCAGCGATGCGACGGGTCACGCCGTGCCGCTCGCGTGGTGCGGCTCGCGACGCGCGAACGACTTGCTGTGGCTCTGCGTTCGCGCGATCAATGCCTCGGCGCCGAACGATCTCAAGCTCTCCGATCAGATGCTGTGCGAGCTGTTCGACGATCAGATCAACATCGTCCAGTCTGCCGCGGGAGAGAAGCACGCGAGCATGCTGTTCACGAAGGGTGGCGGACCGAAGAGCGTCCTCTGATCGCTAGGCGCGAAAGACGACGCTGTCGGTGAGTAACGGGTCGTCGACGTGCATCGGGTCGCCCGGCTTCGCTCCCGGAACGAGATAGAGGCGCACCGACAGCGGTTTTCGCAGCTTCACGGACTGCGCGGCCACGTCGAGCACGATGTTCGTCAACGTCTCGATGGGCGTGTCCCCGGGCACCGGCACGACATCGAGCCCGGTGCCGCAGACGCTCGAGAACAGGAGCAAGTCGCGAAGTCCGTAGCGCCCCTCCATCGCGCGCCTGGCGAGCATCTCGTCCTCGAGCACCGGGAGCATCAGCCCCGAGTAGCCGCACTGCTGAACCGGGATGCTCTTGAGCACCTCCGTCACTAGCGCGCATGCGCGAAGCGTTCCCGCGTCGCCGAACGGGACGCCGCTCAGCGCCTCGAGTGCAGCCCCGATGCTCACGGCGCCCATCGGCGCCGGCGACGGGTCGATTCCGCCGTATCGGACTTTCTCTGCGGCCGCGATCGCCGCCGCGATCCTTTGGACGGCGCGCAGCTCCGCGGTCATCCGCTCAGTGAGCCGGCGGCGTCCCTCCTCGACGTCGGTGGCCTCGGCGAAAGCGGCGCGCACGAGTCCCGCCGACTCGAGCCCGATCGCGATCGAGCTCGTTCCCTCGTGCCATCCCACGGGGAAGAACGGCGTGCCAGGCGGAATGTTTGCCGCCGCCGCGAATCGGAAGCTTCCCCTCCCGTCCGCAACCGCGCCCGCGACCGCACGCATGACCTCCGCGGCAGCTCGCGCGGCGCGCGTGTGAACACCGCCCTCAGGCGACGCCGACACCGCGCTGAAGAAGGTGCTCTTGGTCGCCTGCACCAGGTCGGCGGACCACTCGGCGAGGTCGTCATCGGTACGATCAACCGTGAGCACGGGGCCGATGCTGCACACCGCACCCTTCGATGCGACCATTCCGTCGATGTCGGCGATGCTCGCGAGCGCCGCGCGACGCGCCTTCGAATCGAGCGCCGCGATCACCGGCGGCATCGCGATGCGCGTGGTCTGTACCTCGTATCCCTCTGCCTCGAAGCGCTTTCGTGCGCGCGCGAGCAACTCGAGCGCGCGCGAGACGGCGCCACGGTCCAGCCCGCGCGCCATCGCGACACCAGCGGTGATAGTGCGCACGCGAACGCCACGCGAGGCGGGGGTGCTCGACGATGCCGGCGTCGGTTGGGTCGTCGTGTCGGTCACGAGCGCGTCACCGCTGAAGAGCGGACGCACGAGCGCTGGACTGACGGCGGCGATACCGAGTGAAGCAAGGAAGCGGCGGCGAGACGAGTCCGGCATGGCGCGCTCTCCTCACAGAGGCTGACGATCGGCATGGCGAACAGTGCGCCACTGCCACATCCGACGCCAGATCACCCGCCCGTGGCACCCTCGAGATCCCGGAACTTCACACCACTCCGGAACAGCAGGTACGCGCCCGGCAGCGACGCCAACAGCCACAACGCATAGTGCGCGAATGTCAGTGCCACCGCCGCGTCCTTCTGCAGCCCGAGCAGCGCGAACATCACCACTGCGGCGCCCTCGCCCAGCCCTCGCCCCTCCACGTGCATTGCGAGCCTCCGCACCAGTGCCGTGACGGCGATCGCCGCGAAGAATGGCAGCCACGGGACGCGAATGCCGAGCCCGCGGCCGATCACGTAGAAGTTCACGATCTGCAGCATGTTCTCCGCGATCGCGAGCCCGAGGTTGATCGCGAGAGTCGCCGGCTGCCCGCGATATTCCACCAGCGACGCCGAGATCTTTTTGAGCAGCTGAAACACCTTCGGAGAGATTCGTTCGCGGAGCGCCCGGCCCGCAATCCGATGCAGCGGCGTCCACCACACCGCGAGCAGCCCAAGCGCCGCCACCACCGCCGTCGCCGCGATGATCTCGAGAAAGGTCTGGCGCATCTGCGGCTCGACGGCCGTGGCGAGATAGAGCAGGCCGGCCGCCGCGAGCACGATCGCGACCGCGGCTGCGATCATCCGCTCGATGGTCATCGAGCCAAGCAGCAGTGCGAGGGGAATCCCGAGGCGACGGCCGAGGTAGACGCGCAAGCCTTCGGAAGCGACGACGTTCGGGAAGACCAGGTCGGTAAAGCACGTTTGGAAATAGATGTTCGTCGCGTCACGCAGGCGGAGCGACCCCCCCGCGGCACGCACGAGCTGCCGCCACTTGTAGCCCATCAGGACGCGGTCCGCCGACGCGAGCGCGACCGCGATCAGGAGCGCCGCCGGCGACATCGTGGCGAGCGCGGCCCACACACGCGCCCAGTCCACCCAGCGCAAGAGCGCGTACAGCGCGGCGCCGATGATAACGACACGAATCACCGTATGGACGGCGACGCGAAATGTGCTCGGTGTGTTCGAAGGGTTGCTGGGCAAGCGCTGCAGGACGGAAGGACGGCGCGAAGATCGCACGAAGCACCACCATGACTCTCATGGGACGAGCGATCGAACGAAGTCGATACGCCTCGCGCACCTGGGGCGTCCATCAGAAACATGCCGTATACTAGTCGCCTTGACACCCTGCACATGGGCCGAACGTTGAAGGAACCACAGTACGAGGCACCGGGAGATCTGTACGGCCTCCCCGGCACCGCCGGCGAACATCCGGGACGTGTGCTGGTCACGGGCGCTACCGGATTCGCCGGCTCCGCAATGCTGCGCTCACTCGTTGGTCGCGGCTACCGCGTGCGCGCGCTGGTCCGCGACCGCTCGCACGCCCGGGCGCTCGAGCTCGCGGGCGTCGAGGTCGCCGTCGGCAACATGAAGGACTCGGCCTCGCTTACCCGCGCGGTGCGCGACGTATCCGTGGTCTATCATTTCGCATCGATCTTCAGGCAGATCGGATTGCCGGACGAGGAGTTCCGTTCGGTGAACGTCGAGGGTCCCTCGCGCCTCATCATCGCCGCCTCTAGCGCAGGCGTCGGGCGCGTCGTGCACATCAGCACCGTCGGCGTTCACGGCGACGTCGAGCATCCGCCCGCCAGCGAGTCGTCGCCATTCAGCCCCGGCGACATCTATCAGCGCACCAAGCTCGAGGGCGAACAGCAGGCATTGAGCACCGCCGCGCGACTCGGCGTGCAGCTCACCGTCGTGCGACCCGCGCCCATGTACGGCCCGCGCGATCGCCGGCTGCTGAAGATGTTCAAGGGTGTCGCGCATCGGCGGTTCCCGATCCTGGGCAAGGGCGACGCGCTGTTCAGCATGGTGCACATCGACGATCTCGTCGAGGGCGTTCGGATCGCGGGCGAGTCGCCGGCGGCGATTGGCCGCACCTACATCATCGGCAGCGACGAGTTCATGTCGTTGAACGCGCTCGTCGAATTGATTGCCGAGGAGGCAGGGGTGAAGCCGCTGCGCATGCACTTGCCGGTGTGGCCGTTCTGGCTGGCGGGCGCGGCGTGCGAGGTGGTGTGCGAGCCATTCAAGATCGAGCCGCCGCTGTATCGCCGGCGCGTCGCGTTCTTCACGAAGAGCCGCGCGTTCGACATCACGCGCGCTCGCACTGAGCTCGGCTACGAGCCGAAGATCTCGCTGCGCGAGGGCGTTCGCTCGACGCTGGCGTGGTACCGCGCCGCCGGCTGGATCTAAAGGTCGCGCGTCACCTGCTGTGTTTGTACATCATCTCCACCAGCTCGTCGTACATGGCGTCCGCCTTGCCATCGCCGTGCTTGATCGCGGCCGTCGCGCAATGCTTGAGATGATTGCGCATGAGCTCCCGTCCCACCGCACGCAGCGCCTCGTGCACGGATGAGATCTGCGTCATGACGTCGGCGCAGTAGCGGTCCTCCTCGACCATCTTCTGCAGTCCGCGCACCTGTCCCTCGATCCGGCGCAGGCGACGGAGATTGCGCGCCTTGATGTCCGGCTCGACTCCCACCGCTTTCTTCATTCGTGGTTCTCCCATTACGAGAGCTGCGCGCGTTTGAGGCGCAGGCTGTTGGTCACGACGCTCACGGAGCTGAAGGCCATCGCGGCGCTCGCGAGTACGGGTGTGAGCAGAATGCCGAAGGCCGGATAGAGCGCGCCGGCCGCCACCGGAATGCCGATGACGTTGTAGACGAACGCCCAGAAGAGGTTTTGCCGCATCGTGCGCATCGTGCGACGCGACAGCGCGATGGCCTGCGCCACCGTGGCGAGATCGGCGCGCATGAGCACGACGTCCGCCGCGTCGGCTGCGATCGCAGTACCGCCGCCGATCGCCATGCCGACATCTGCCTGCGCGAGCGCGGGCGCGTCGTTGATGCCATCGCCAACCATCGCGACCACGGCGCCTTCGCGCTGGAGTCGCGCGATTTCCGCGACCTTGCCCTCGGGGAGCACGCCGGCCACCACCCGATCGATGCCGGCGTCGCGCGCGACCGATTGCGCCGTACGCGAATCGTCGCCGGTAAGCATGACGACCACGAGCCCCATCGAGCGCAGCCGCGCGACGGCATCGCGAGACGACCTGCGGATCGGATCGGCGATGGCGAGCAACCCCGCGAGGGCGCCATCCGCGGCGACGAAGACCACCGTCTTCCCCTCGCCCGCGAGCGCCCGCGCCCTATCCTCGAGGGGAGCGGTGCTCACGGACCATTCGGCCATGAGCTCCGCATTCCCGATCGCGAGCGCGGTACCGCCGGCGACGCCGGTGACCCCTCTCCCAACAATTAGTTCAATCGATTGAATACTTTCTCGCGCGAGGCCCCGACTCCGCGCGTGCCCAACGATCGCCTCCGCGATCGGATGCGCGCTCTGCGATTCGAGCGATGCGACAAGGCGCAGGAGCTCGTCCGCGTCGCGGCCCGCGCCCGGCGCAACGACGATCTCGGTCACGGCCGGCGCACCCTCGGTGATCGTCCCCGTCTTGTCGAGCACCACCGTCGTCACGTCGCCCATGCGCTGGAGGGCTTCGCCGCCCTTGATCAGAATTCCCGCCTCGGCGCCGCGCCCGGTGGCCACCATTACCGCCGTCGGCACCGCGAGCCCCATCGCGCACGGGCACGCGATGATGAGCACCGTCACCGCCGCCGCGAAGGCGCGCACGAAGGCAGTGCCCACCGGAGCGCCCGCGCCATGCACAGCGATGAACCACGTCGCG
>DATCPC010000108.1:0-2076 GCA_036564355.1 Gemmatimonadaceae bacterium
CGCGACGTGGTGTACGTCGAGGACCTCATCGGTCCCGATACCGTCAACACGATGCCGCCGGCGACGATCACTGCGTTCGCCGATCATGGCGTGACGAAGCGCACGGTCGACACCAATATCGATGCCGAGCGAGCGCTGGTCGCGAAGCTCGAACAGTTCGGCGTGCCGCTCTCCGAGATCACCGACACGCTCCTGCGCGAAGGACTCGCCAGCTTCGAAAAATCCTTCGACACCCTCATCGCCGGACTCGAGTCCAAGCGCCGCACGCTCGGCACCGGGGTCACCGCCCGCTGAGGCGGTGCCCCCGGGCCGGCTCCGGCTAGTGACAGCCCGACACCACTCCGGTAACGAGATCGAGACTGCACGTGAGCGCGCCTACCTGCAGCACAGCGATCGCGCTCCCGTCGAAGGTGACTTTCGCGGAGCGGGTGATCGTCTTGGTGAAGCTCCCGGCCGTCACGTGAAGCGACAGATTTCGCGAGATCGATCCCGACGACGGATAGGGATTCGCCGAGTGTGGGATCGTGAAGCGCAGTGCGGCGACAGTGTCGGCTGCGGCATAGGCGAAGGTGCGCGTGATCTCGTTCACGGTGTACGTGCTGCTATCGTTGCGGACTCCCGCGCCGTTCCACGTGTGCAGCACCGGCGCGCCGTGTGTCACGACCATCGAGCCCGTATCGGCTTCGTTGATGAAGAACATTTTCCCTGGCTTCACGGCAGACGCGAAGGTGCCGGTGCGCGACCAGCGGTGGTTCACCGAGTCGGTGAGCGTGCCGCTCCATCCGAGCGCGAAGCTGCCGCCGCTCCAGAAGCGAGCCTGGCGCGTGATCGTGAGGCCGCGCGCGGTGTACGCGACGCATCCGTACCACCCGCTGCCATCGGGGCTGCCGCACGTCACCGTGCGCGAGTCGGTACCTGCCCTCGCTCCCGCGCGGCCGGCCATGAACGTCGACGAGCCAGCGCTCATGTTCTCCTGGAAACTTTCGTTTTCCTGGAACTGACTCACATCCCCGGCAACGCTCTCACCCACGTCGCTGGCGACCGTCTGATCGATCTCGCTGTCCGCCACCGTCGCTCCTGGAGCGACCGCGGAATCCGAGCTGCAGGCAACCGCGCCGGCCACCGCGGCGATCGCCGCGAGAGTAATGATGCGACGTCCGATCGGCATATCGTGATCCTCCGCTAGATTTATGAATGTTCGCTGTGATCTGCGGATGAGACGCCCGCCGTCGAGCGTCGTTAAGGCTTGCCCGAGGACTCTATCGAAGGCGGCAACTCTTGCCGCCCCCACACGGCCCGCGTACATCTGCCGACTCCCTCACCCCCGGACCTGATCTTGGCCCCGCCGATTCCTCGCACGAAGATCGTGTGCACGCTCGGACCCGCATCCTCCTCCGAGTCCGTCATTCGATCGCTGATGCAGTCCGGACTCGATGTCGCGCGCATCAACTTTTCGCACGGCACGCACGAGGAGCACGCCGCGACCATCGCGCTCGTGCGCGCGGTCGCGGCGAAGCTTTCGCGTCCCGTCGCGATCCTCGGCGATCTGCAGGGCCCGCGCATTCGAATCGGCGATCTTGCCGAGCCGCTCGAGCTGGAGACCGGCGATGACATCGTGCTCGCGCCCGAGGGAGAGGGAGCGCCCGGCGACGTTCCAGTGACGTACGAGGCGCTCGCGGTCGACGTGCACGTCGGCGATCGCATCTTGATGGACGACGGGCTCATCGATCTCGTCGTGCTCGATGTCACCGGGGTGAGAGTGCGCGCGCGCGTCGTGCACGGCGGGCGGCTGCGCAGCCACAAGGGAATCAATCTTCCCGGAGTCGCGGTCTCCGCGCCATCGATCACGGAGAAGGACCGCGCCGACATCATCTTTGCCGTCGAGCAGCAACTCGACTATCTCGCGCTGAGCTTCGTGCGCCGCGCCGAGGACATCTCGTCACTGCGGTTGCTGATTCCGGCGGGGATGCTCGTGGTGGCGAAGATCGAGAAGGACACGGCGCTCGCGGCGATCGGCAGCATCGTCGAGGCCTCCGACGCCGTGATGGTCGCGCGCGGCGACCTGGGCGTCGAGCT
>DATCPC010000169.1:0-4438 GCA_036564355.1 Gemmatimonadaceae bacterium
GTCGCGACCTGCTCGGCCACCGGCGTCGAGATCTCGACGATGGAGTGCGTGTCGCGCAGCTCGATCTTGCCGATCTGATCGGAGCTGATCCCCGACTCGTTCGCGATGCTGCCGACGAGATCGCGCGGCGTCATGCCATCGGCCTTGCCGGCGTTCACGAAGAGGCGGCTCATCGCGCCGCGCGACTCCGGGGTGCGCGACGGTGCGCCGCGCGAGAAGCTGCCGCCGCGGGGCGGCCCATCACGAGCGCCTCGATCGGGACGTGCGCCGCGGTCTCCACGATCAGAGCGCTCGCGATCGCGGTCGGGGCGATCGCCGCGAGGCGGACGCTCGCCGCGATCGCTGCGCTCACTCCGCTCCGGGCGGTCGCTGCGATCCGCTCGCTCGGCCCGCTCCGTCGGCGCAGCGCGCTCGGCCGGCGCCGCCGCGCGTTCGATCTTTTCGGCCTTCTCGGCCGGCTTCTCGCGCTCACGCTCGAGCAGCCGAAGTGCGGCCGCGGCGATCTCGACTCCGTCGAACTCCGTGAGCAGCGGCTCGAGCGCGATGAGCTCGCGCGCGTTGATGCCGTTCGCCAGCGCGGCGCGAAGCTCGTCGCGCACCTTCTCGTCGCGCGAGCGGGCACGCGCGCCCGGTCCGGAAAGCACGAACGGCATCACGCGACCGCCGCCCGCGAGCACGCGCAGCGCCGGAATCTGGCGCGCCGTGGCGAGCGCGATGACTGCGCTCCCCGAACTCGCGAGCGTCTGCAGAGCCTCGGCGGACATGGGCGACTCGTAGAGCACCACGAGCGATACGTTCTCGACCGGCTCGCCGCGCGTGATCACGATCGATGGCGCATCATCGGAGATGCCGAGCGCGCGGAGGGTGTCCGCCACTTCCTGCGCCGCGTCATCCGATCGAGCGTAGACGGCCGCGCGCTCGGGATCGGTGTCGTCGAGCAGCCGGCGGAACGCGCTCTCGCGCGCCTGCGGTGCGATGGCGACGTAGCGCAGATCGACCGCAATCTCCTCGTCGACGGTTGGTCCGGTGCTGCGACGCGCGCGACGCGCGTAACGCTCCGCGAGCGCCTCGACGGCGGCGGTCATGTGCGACGCGACGATCACGCGCGCGGCGTCCTTCGGCACCTCGGCCATCACCGCTTCGAGCGGCTCGCCAGCGGCGTCGCTCATCGCGTCGGCCCAGGCGAGCACCAGCGTGTTCACGGAATCGAGCTTGATCGCGGACGCGCGAATGAGCTCGAGAATGTCGGCCGGAGTTCCGGCGATGACGGTCGCGGGACGAATACGCTGGAGCCGGACTGCGCGGCGCCATGCGGTGACTGGGAGAACGCGCGCCGGCGTGCCGGTGCGCGCGCGGGTCGCCGCTTCGGCGATCAGGACCGCGGTCTCGGTATCGGGGGTGAGCACGAGGAGCTGCGTCTCGGTGTTTTCCGGATCCAGGCGCCCGAGCGCAGGCTCGATGAACTGCGAAACAGCAGCCGCGTCATGCGGCAATACGTGCAATACGTTCTGATTGCGGGCGACAGCAGGTCGCTCCCGCTCTTCCAGGTCTTGGTCCACCAAACCCCCGATTTTCAATGGCGCGGCAACGTGCCGGCGTGGTAAAGTATACCAAGCCGACCACTCTCACTCCAGTCGCCAGAGCTACGCCGTGACCGAAACCACGACGCTGCGCGCGTTTGCGCCATCCGCGAACGTCGCGTTCCTGAAAGAATCCGCTACGATTGCCGTGTCCGCGCGCGCGCGGGCGCTGAAGGCCCAAGGGCGCAAGGTGATCGACCTTGGCGCCGGCGAGCCCGATTTCGATACGCCGGAATTCATTCGGCGCGCGGGCCAGCGCGCGATCGACGCGGGCGCAACGAAGTACACCGCGACCGAGGGCATTTTGCCGCTACGCGAGGCGATCGCGGCGCAGACGAATGCGCGCTGGAGCGGCAACGAGATCAAGGCCGCGGACATCGTCGTGTCGAACGGCTCGAAGCAGTCGCTCTTCAACGCGTGCTTCGCGCTGTTCGGCGAGGGCGACGAAGTGCTGATCCCGACGCCGAGCTGGACGAGCTACTACGAGATGGTCGCGCTGAGCAGGGCAAAGGCCGTGTCGGTGGTCGGCGATCCGCAGAATGGGTTGAAGGTGACCGCTGCGTTCCTTGACGCTGCGTCCACTCCGCGCACGCGGGGGATCATGCTCAACTCGCCGTGCAATCCCACGGGTGCCGTCTACAGCGCCGACGAGCTGGGCGAGATCCTGGCCCTCGCGGATGAGCGAGACTGGTGGGTGCTGAGCGACGAGATCTATCGCCGCATCTCGTACAGCGGGCCGGCGGCGTCGGTGCTCGATCTGTCGACGCGCCGCGATCGGCTGATCGTGATCGACGGCGTCGCGAAGGCGTACGCGATGACGGGGTGGCGCATTGGGTGGACGGTGGCGCCGCGCGCCGTGAGCGCGGCGATGGGCGCCTTCCAGTCGCACACCACGTCGAACGCGGCCGCGGTGTCGCAACACGCGGCGCTCGAGGCGTTGACGAACGTCGACGCCGCGGAGAAGGCAATCGCATCGATGGTCGCGGAGTTTCAGGCGCGGCGCGATGCGGTGGTGAAGGAGGCGCGCGTCGCGCCCGGGCTGCAGTTCGTTTTTCCCGAGGGCGCGTTCTACCTGTACGCGAACGTCGCGACGGCGCAGGGCGGCGATGGGACTGCGTTTGCGGCGGCGCTGCTCGAGAAGCACGACATCGCGATCGTGCCCGGTGCGGCGTTCTTCACCCCGGACTGGGTGCGGCTGTCATACGCGGCGCCGCGCGAGCACGTGATCGCTGGCGTGCAGCGGCTCGTGGAGCTCTACCAGTCGTACGGCGGATAACAGCTCCGCGCGAATCGCTAGTTGGCTTCGGCCTTCCGCTCGTCGAGACACCAGTTGGGGCGCGTGCGGAAGATCTCCTGCCACTTGCCCCCTCTCCATCCGAGCACGGAGAGGAAGGTGTCGCCGCCGTACTGCCAACCCTGCAGCACGATCTCATCGATGCCGTCGCCGTCGATATCGAGATGATCGTAGTAGCGCCGAAAGGCGGCGCCTGCGAGTGGGCCGTTGATCTGATGCGAGAAGGTCGCGTGATAGGCACGGGACGAATCCCTGTCGGCGATCACGACGAGATGCGTGGTGCGCGTGGCCGTCGACGCGGGCTTGTCCGCGCTTCCGTCGTTGAACGATGCGATGATCGTCGGCGCGCCACTGACACCGGTGGGGATCGCCATCGCGTGGAAGTCGAGAGAATCGAGCTTGCTCGCGTTGATCCCTGCATACTCCGCGATCTCCTGCGCGACCGCGCGCGCGATGCGGATCACCGAATCCTGACTCATGGGCGCGATGGCTCGCGGCTTCCCGATCGTCGCCGTGGACGCGAGGAAGTCGAGCGTGAACTCGGAGGCGGGGCGTCCGTTCACCTTGACGCTCGACATCGGCGTCAACGTCGCGCAGCCGGGAAGCTCGTAGAGCGCTCCGCCGGTGTCGGACCACATGCCGCGCTTCACATCGACCGTGCCGCTCGGGGCACCGCTCTGGTAGAGCGCGTAGCTCTTACCGGGGCGCTGGTACATCTCGTCGAACTTGTGCCAACCCGACGGCGAGAGCCGGATTGCCTTGAGCTCTCCGCTCACGATCGCCGCGATCGGGACCATGCGTGGATCGCCGCTCTCCCCGAACACCTGAAAGAGCACGTCCGGTTTTCTCGTGAGGTCAAGCTCTTCGCCGGGCGCGAGTTGCGGCGGCCCGGACGTCTGGCCCGCGCGCACGAACTCTCTTGCCTTGTCACATCCGGTAGCGACCATTAGGATGGTCGCGAGCGCCACGAGTCTGGATATCACAGCGGAGAGAAAGAGTTAGCGATGGATGGGGCGCCGAGAAGGGAGGGACTGGCCGATGAGCAGAGCAACTCGGTGGTCCCGGAGGTCGACGCAGGCTCCCTGGAGAGCCTCCGAAGCCTGCACGCCGCCCAGCGCCACGTCATTCGACTCGTCCCCAACGTTCGCACGGCAACCGGTGGAGGATCGCCGCTGGAACGCCTGGAGCGGGATCTGGAACTTCCGCATGTGATAGACGCGGAGGGCGCGGAGGATGCAACTTTGCGCGCGCGAGCGGTTACCGGCGCTCCGGTGCCGGCGTTTCGGGCTTTTCTGGACGGCACGCAGCGCAGCGAGGTCCTGGGCTGGATCGGGGCGGCGCCGCTTGTTTATGGTACCTCCGGCGCCGTTGTACGGGAACGTACGGAGCGGCGCCTCACTACCTGGGACGCTCCCCTCGTCCAACACCGCATCTACGCCCCGCTCGCCTATGTGCCGCGAGAAGCGCTCGACGCCGCGCTGGGCGCGATGCTGGAGGACACCACGCGCCCCGCTCCGGACGGCTCGATCCCGCCGCCCCACCCCACGCTCCTGCTCGAGCGGGC
>DATCPC010000178.1:0-5779 GCA_036564355.1 Gemmatimonadaceae bacterium
CGCGACGCACGCACGACGCGCACCTCGCCCGCGAGCACGATGAAGATGCCGCTCGCCGCATCACCCTCGCGGAAGAGCGCCTCCCTCGCCGTGTACGATCGCAGCCGTCCATTCCTCGCGAGCGCCGCCGCCGCAGACTGCGGGAGCGACTGAAAACACTCGAGCGCTCGAAGTCCATCCGCCGTCATGGACATGCGGTCCGTCCCGCGCGAAAGGCCCTAGAACACCTTCACGTTGATGTACCGCTTGGGATTCGCCTTGATGTCCGTGACGAGAGAGTCCATGCGGCCGAGCAGCTCGCGCAGGTTGTTGTAGACGCCCGGATCGTTCAGGAACCTCGCCGCCGTGCCGTCCCCCGTCTGGAGCTGCGTCATCACCGCGTTGAGCTTGCGCGACGTCGAATCGAGATTGCTCGTCAGGGTGGTCAGATTGTGCGTTGTCGTCTGCATGTTGCGCACTGTAGAGTCGATTGCGGTGGAGTCGATCGCCTTCACGCGGCCCCGTAATGCATTCATCGTGAGCGTAAGCCCGCGCGACTGCTCCGCCGCAATGTTCGTGAGCTGCACCATGAGCGCGTTCGTCGACGCGAGCGTCTTGCGCAAGTCCTCGAAGCCACCCTGCTGCACGAACTCGATCCTCGCCGTCTTCGCGACGTCGGACAGCGCGGCGCTGACGCTGTCGGCGCGCATCAACAGCATGTCCATCGACGGCGCGGCACGCCCCGCGGGAATCGTATCGCCGGGCGCGAGAAAGCCGTTGAAGTGGCACGTCGATGTGAACGGACGTGCGATGGTCGGCGTCGACGTATCCGCCGTAACCGCCGCGGGCGCAGCAGTGCACGGCGTGAGCGAGATCGACTTGTCGCCGAAGAAACCCTCGTTCGTCACGGTGGCGGTGGTTCCCGCTGGAATCTTGCGGGAATTGTCGATGCTCAGCCGAACCTTGAGGAACCCGGTCTCATCCAGATCCACCCCGTCGACGAAGCCCACCTGCACGCCCGCCAGGTTCACCGGTTGGCCGGGCTTCACGTTCTGCCCCCAGGCAAATCGCGTGTACTCGACGTACGACTTGCTGAAGCCGCGCCGCGCGAGCCAGAGCGTGCCGCCGATCGCCACGACGATGGCGATCAACGTGAATATGCCGACGACGACTTCGTCCTGTTGTTTGGTCATTGAATCTCTTTGGCGAGATAGAGTGCCGTGAGCGCATCGAGCAGCAGGATCACCACGGAGGATATGACGACGGCGCGTGCGGTCGAGCGACCCACCCCCTCGGCGCCCGCGCCGGTGATGAACCCCTCGTACGAGCACGTCATGGCGATCGCACCGCCGAACAGCGTCGCCTTGATCAGCGCGTACCAGACCTGGAACGAGTTGAACGTGAGATGGAGTCCGGCCGTGTAGTCGTCCAGCCGCACGTCCGTCGCCACCACAACTGCGAACCCGCCGGCGCAAATTCCGACCGCGATCGCAACGATGGTGAGCAGCGGCACCATCGTCACGCCCGCGATCACCCTCGGCACCATGAGATACGCGACCGGATCGTAAGCGAGCGTTTCGAGTGCGTCGATCTGCTCGGTCACGCGCATCGTCCCGATCTCCGCCGTCATCTTCGCGCCGATGCGCCCCGCGAGCACGAGCGCCGTGAGCAGCGGCCCGAGCTCGAGCACGATGCTCTGCCGCGTGATCCAGCCCACCACCGAGAACTGCACGCCGGGGAAGAGCTGGTATGTGGTCTGGTACGCGGTCACCGCGCCGATGAACGCGGAGACCGTCGCGACGAGCGGCACCGAGTCGACCCCGATCTGTCGCATCTGCGCGACCGTCAGCGGGAGATACGTCTTCGGCTCCGTCAACGCACGAAAGAAATCGCGATGGAAGAGAACTCGCTCGCCGAGCTGTCCAAAGATCGCGTTCGTGACGCGGCCGATCGCACGCAGCAAGCGGCCGAAAATCCAGTATCCCGTTGGTGCGGCGGTGGTGTCTTCGGGAAAGAGCGTCGAGCTCATGCGAGCTCCGCGCGCGCTCCGCGCATCACGTGCGCACCCGGGCGAGCAGTACCACGCCGATTGCGCCGAAGATCATGTTCGGTATCCACGCCGCCAGATACGGCGGTATCGCGCCACCTTCGCCGACTGCCTTGGTGAGCTGGATGAGCATGAGATAGATGATGGTGGTCGCGAGGCTGATCCCGATGCCGAACGCGGTGCCCCCGCGCTGGGTGCTAGTGGCAAGGGGCGCGCCGAAAAACACGATGATCACGCACGCCACGGGTATCGCGATCTTGAGCGACAGCTCGACCTTGATCTCGTTCGAATCCGCCCCCGATCGCTCGAGCGATCGTATGAACCGCCTCAGCTCTCGAAATCCCATCTGCTCGGGACTCTTCGGGGCCGAGGTGAGATCGATCGGCGCCTCGAGAAAGTCGGCGTCGTGCACGCTGTCGAACTGGATCGCGTAGTTCCGCGTGGAGTCCGGAAGAATGTGCAGGTTCCCCGCCTTCAACGTCCACTGTTTGTGCGTGGTATCGTAGTTCGCGGTGCGCGCGGCGAGCAGATACGTCGGATAGTCGGGCCCGCGTCCGCGACGCTCGACCTCGAGGTTGTCGATCAATCGCCGCTCGACGTTCAGCGCCGCGATCTTGTAGACGCGACCTTTCGGCGCGCTGTACGCAAAGTTGTACCGCTCGTTTCCCGGCTTGTAGCGCCCCTCCTCGAGAAGATCGTTGCGCTTGATGTCCGAGATGGGCACGAGCTCGCCGAGCGCGAAGGCGAACAGCATGACGATCGCCGCGCCGCCGAAGATGGGCACGAGAAGGCGGTAGAAGCTGATCCCCGATGCCTTCGCCGCCGTGAGCTCCGAATGTCGCGTGAGCGATCCGATGGTGAAGACGGTCGCGAACAGCACGGCGGCCGGAAGCACCATGTAGATCGATTCGGGGAACCAGTAGACGTACGCCATCGCGATCTGCTCGGGCGTCAGATGGCGATTCAGATATTTGCCGAGCCGGTCCGTCAGGTCGATCACGATCACGAGTAGCGGGAAGCCCAGCGCGGTCGTGATGAAGATCTTGGTGAACTCGGTCGCGACGTACCGATCGAGCGGACGAAGAATCCTCACGCGGTCACGCGGCGGCGATCGGCCCGAACGCGCACGCGATGGAACCGCTGCGCGAACCACACGCGCACGGCGTCGATCAGCTCCGGCATGTCGCCACCGCGCGCCGAGCCGCCGCTGTGCTGCACGCGCACGAGCCCGATCACTCCGACAACGGTGAACAGCGCATTGGCCATCCACATGGCGATGACGGGATCGAGAATGAGCTTGTTCGCGAGATCCTCGCCGACGATGAGCCCCACATAGTAGAGCGCGAACACCGCGATACTCACGCCGATCACGAGGCCGACTCCGCCCCGCGGAAAGCGGATGCCCACCGGCGCGCCGAGGAGAACGAAGACGATGCACGCGGCAGCGAGCGCGAATTTTTTCTGGATCTCAACCGAATAGCGGCTCATCGTGACTTCGGAATCGCGCACGCGCGCTTTCATCACCTCGATCTGCGCCGCGGAGCTGAGCAGGTACGCCGGGCTCGAGATCGGGCTCGACGCGCCCGGCTCGTTGAACAGCCGGCCATGCCCAGCCGCGACTGCGCCAGGCAGCTGCGGAATCGGATTGCCGGGAGCACGCTGCATCGCCTGGCCGGCCGTCGTCGGCGCTCCGCTGCTCGGCGACTGTCTTCGCGCCGTCCCACTGCTCGGCGGAGCGCGGAATCCGCCCGGAGGCGGGCCCATGCTCGGCGGAGCGCGGAGCCCGCCCGAGGGCGGCCCCATGCTCGGCGCGACGGCGGCCGCCGCCAGCTTCGCGGGTGCCGCGGCGGAATCCGAGTCCGTGATCGCCGCATTGCCGAAGATCGGCGTCACGAGCTTGCAGTACAGCCCGCCGGCCGTCATCCGCACCTTCGGCTTCGGCGCTTTCGTCGCGGGAAACTGCTCTCCCGTCGCGAGATAGTGCGTCGCCGCGGCAAGCGTGTTCGCGAGTGTCGCGCGCGCCTGGTCGAGATCCTGGTTCCCGTCCTCGAGTCCCTTCGCCATCTCGCAAACGGACATCTCGCGCTCGGACTTGTAGTCGTCCTTTTCCGTCTGCTCGAAGCGGTTGCCGACGCCGCGCACGCGCACGAGATCCGTGCGGAAATACAGGCGAGTGAGCTCGCCGAGGTTGTCGCGAGGGATCTGCTGCATGTAGCCGTCGTGCAGCGTCATCTGCAGATCCTTCTGGTCGGGCGTCATCCCCATCAAGCCGGAATCCGAGTAGATCGTTTTCCGGCGCTCCGGATCATCGAAGTTGTAGATCGTGACCTCCCGCATGCGGTCGGTCGACTCGTCGATGTGGCTCGTGCGCAGAAAGAGCTTGCCCGGCATGACCTCGTTGATCACCTGCTCGCGCAACGCGAACGTCGGCTTCTTGCGCGCGATGTCGGTTTGCAGCGTACGCAGGCGATGATTGCTCCGCGGCAGCACCTGGTCGTTGAAGAGGAGCATCAACAGGCCGAGCGTGGCGCCGAAGTAAATCGCGGGACGCACGAGCCGCATCACCGAGATCCCGCTCGCGCGGAGCGCCGTGATCTCGTTCTCAGCCGTCAGCCGGCTGAAGGCGTAGAGCACCGCCACCAGCACGCCCATCGGCATCGTCATCGCGATGATGAAGGGGATCGACAGGAGAAAGAACTCTCCGATCACGCCCCAGCCGAGCCCCTTGCCCACGAGATTCCCGAACTGTTTCGCCACCTGCTGCAGGAGCAGCAGCGCAGTAAGCGATGACAGCGCGAAAACGAGCGGACCGAGCTGCTCGCGGAGGATGTAGCGCGTAAGGAGCTTCAAGGGCTCACGGACGAGGGTGGCGGCAGAGCGCGTGGCGCCCCGGATGGACAAATCTAAGCGTCTCGGCACGCTGCGGCGCCAGAGCCAGCGATTCAGGCGCCTACTATCTTTCAACAACGTTTCGACTTCTCGAACGCGCTCCCACCCACGCCGGCCCCCTCAACACCGGTCCCGAAAAGCCTGTGCGCACGTCACGCTCGACTCTCGCTCTGCTCGCTGTCGCTTCACTGGCCGTCGCCTGCCGCAACGATCGTCCGAAGACCTCGTTCGACGGTACGACGGCGCTCGAGTACGCCAAAACGCAGCTCGACTTCGGCACGCGCATCCCAAACTCGATCGGTGCTCAGCGTACGGGCGACTGGATCGTCGCGCAGATGAAGAGCCGCGCGGATACGGTGATCGAGCAGAAGTTCGATCACGTGACGGTGAAGGGCGACACACTGCACCTCCGCAACATTCTCGCGCGCATCCATCCGGCGGCCGCGCAGCGCGTGCTTTACCTCACGCACTGGGATACGCGACCCACCTCCGACCTGGCGAGCGATCCCGCGCGGCGCAACATGCCGATGCCCGGGGCGAACGACGGCGCATCCGGCGTTGCACTCTTCATCGGAGTCGCCGACGCGCTCAAGAAGGTGCCCGCGAACGTGGGCGTCGACCTGCTGTTCGTCGACGGGGAGGACTACGGCGACTTCGGCACGATGAAGGATGTCCTCCTCGGCTCGACGTACTTCGCATCGCACCTTCCGTCGCCCGACTATAAGCCGCTCTACGCGGTGCTGTGGGACATGATCGGCGACAAGGATCTCGACATCTATCAGGAGCCGTACTCGCTCGCGCGCGCACCGGAGGTCGTCTCGCTCGTGTGGAACGAGGCGCAGTCGCTCGGCTACTCCCGATACT
>DATCPC010000117.1:0-7235 GCA_036564355.1 Gemmatimonadaceae bacterium
TCACCCAATCCTGCTCGCCGCCGTGCTCCTCGCCGAGCGTATCGCGTCCCGCAGCTCGCGCACCGCAACACGCATCGTCGCCTCCGGCATGCGCGCGTAGCCGAGCAGCAGCGTCGCCCTTCCCTCGCGCGGCACGATGCGGTGCTGCCCCAGAACCTCGAGCGCGATTCCCCGCCGCCGCGACTCCTCGAGAATCGCGCGCTCATCGTCGTCGCCACTCAACACCACCGTCGCGTGCAGCCCCGCGGCAATCCCCCGCACCTCGGCCTCCGGCATCTCCGCCGCGAGCGCATCGATTAACGCATCTCTCCGCGCTCGATACCGAATCCGCATCCGACGCAGGTGCCTGTTCAACTCGCCGCTCGCGAACATTCCCGCAAGTGTGTGTTGCTCGATTCGCGACACTCCGTAGTCGGCGAGCAGGTGCTCCACGTGCAACGCATCCACCAGATGATGCGGAACCACGAGCCATCCCAACCGCAGCGCCGGCGCCAACGTCTTGCTCGCCGTTCCACAGTAGATCACGCGCTCGGGCTCCAGCGACTGCAGCGCACCCACCGGCGCACGGTCATACCGAAACTCGGCGTCGTAGTCATCTTCAATCGCGATCGCCCCACGCGCACGCAGCCACGCGAGTAGCGCAGTCCGTCGTTCCCCACTCATCACGATGCCAGTCGGAAATTGATGCACCGGCGTGACGAGCACCGCGTCCACATTCGCGCGCTCGAGCGCGTCGACGCGCATTCCGCTGTCATCGAGCGCGATCGGCGCGAGCTTGAGCCCCGCCGCGACGATCGCCCTCCACTCGCTGTAGCCGGGATCCTCCACGGCCAAACGCTTCGCCCCCTTCGCCACGAGCGCGCGACACACCAACGCGCGGCCCTGCGCGAACCCGCTCGTGATGACGATCTGCTCCGCATCGCACACGACACCCCGCACGCGCCCCAGATACTCGGCCAGCGCCCCGCGCAGCACCTCGCACCCGTGCGGGTCGCGGTAGCCGAGCTCCGCGTCGGGCATCTTCGAGAGCGCATCGCGTGTTGCCGCGAGCCACGCCGCCCGCGGGAACGCGGAGAGATCCGGCACTGCGGGGAGAAAGTCGTATCGGGCCCGCGGCTCGCCGCGCGCACCGATGGGAGCGCGCGCAGCGGCGCTGGGCGCCGAGGCAGAGACACGAGGACGAGCGCCCTGCCGAAGAGTGAGGTACCCTTCGGCGGCGAGCTGGGCGTACGCGTCGACGACGATCGGTCGAGACACACGAAGCTGCGCCGCCAGGTCGCGTGTGGAGGGAATGGGCGCTCCCGGGCGCAGCGTCCCGGCTCGGACCGCCGCTCGGATCTGACGCTCGATCTGCGGTCCGAGCTTTTGCTCGGCACCGTGAGAAATGGCGATAAGTAATTCGAGCGGCTGACTGGTCAATGGAATTGCTGTTGAAGTGGCTCTGTTCTCCTTACCACTTTGGCGATAGCTTCGGCGCATGTCAACCACGGATTCCGCCCGCCCAACGCTCCTGACTCGCCCCATGCTGCTGATCTGCTCGGCCAGCTTCGGCGCGATGATCTGCTTCTACCTGCTCCTCTCCGTGGTGCCGCAGTACGCCACCTCCATCGGCGCGAGCGGCGTCGGCGCCGGGCTCGCGACCGGCGCGCTCATGCTCTCGACCGTCGCGCTCGAGCTCGCGACCCCACGCATCGTCGCGCGCTTCGGATATCGGATCACCCTCGCCGCCGGACTCACACTCCTCGGCGCGCCCGCGCTCGCGCTTCCCCTCGCGCACGCAATGCCCGCGATCCTCGCGATCTCTCTCGTGCGCGGCGCCGGCCTCGCGATCATCGTCGTCGTCGGCGGATCACTCGTGGCCTCGATCGTTCCGGCGGAACGACGCGGCGAGGGGCTCGGGCTCTACGGCTTCATCGTGAACGTCCCCGCCGTCGTCGGACTTCCCGCCGGCGTGTGGCTCGCCGCACACGCGGGATTCCCAATCGTGTTTGTGATTGCGGCCGCCGCCGCACTTCTCGGCCTGCTCTCCGTACCGGGCCTTCCGGGGCTGCAAGCGCCGTCGCACGAGCTTCCCGTGGGCGTGCTCGTCGGACTCCGCACGCCGGCGCTCGCGCGACCGGCGATCGTGTTCTCCGCGACGGCGATGGCCGCCGGCGTCATCGTCACCTTCCTGCCACTCGCCGCGATTCACGCATCGGGCAACATCGTCGCGACGGCGCTGCTCGTGCAGGCCGCCTCGTCGACGCTCACGCGCTGGTGGGCCGGGCACCTCGGCGATCGCCATGGATCCGCGGCGCTGCTCATCCCGGGGCTGCTCGCCGCGACGGCCGGCATGCTCGCGCTGGTCTACGTCGCCAGCACGCCCGCGATCATGCTCGGCATGGTGCTCTTCGGAATCGGCTTCGGCATCACGCAGAACGCGACGCTCACGATGATGTTCGACCGCGTCTCGCCGTCGGGCTACGACGCAGTCAGCGCCGTGTGGAACGTCGGCTACGACGCTGGACTCGGCCTTGGCGCCGTGGTGTTCGGCGTCGTGTCGTCACACACGGGCTACCCGATCGCGTTCGCGCTGCTCGCGGCGTTCATGTTCGCGATGCTCGCACCCGCGTTGTACGATCGCAGTACGGCGAACGTCGTTCGCTGACACGACAAGAAGCGTGAGGACGCTCATGGTTTGCTCGCCGGTGATGGCGTGAGTTGCACAGTCGGGGATTCACCCTTGCTGCCATCGGCGAAGTACGCGATCACCACATAGCGGTACGTCTGGTGCAGGTCCGCGATACTGTCCGCGAACTGCGTTGCCGAATACGCAGCTGGCGTGCGCTCGATGGAGGATGCGGTTCCAAACGCTCGCCACACGGCATAGCGCTGTGCTCCGTTGACGGCGTTCCAGTGCTCCGCGCTCCATGGAGAAACGCGCAATCGATCTCGAATGTCTCACCAGGCCTCGCGGCGCAGGGCAGGCGACCGCATGCGATGGCTGGCCACGGTTGGGTAGATTTTAGGAACACGCGGTGGTTCAGTATTGGATCGCCGTCATTCGCAGGAGCAGTTTCCATTGCCAGACAGCTTCCCGCGCCTCGAGCTCGCGCTCGCCGACCGCTATCGCCTCGTGCGAGAGCTCGGCAGCGGAGGCATGGCGACCGTGTTCCTGGCAGACGACGTGAAGCACCACCGCCAGGTAGCGGTCAAGGTGTTTCGCGCCGAGCTGGCATCGATGCTCGGCGCAGATCGCTTTCTGCGTGAGCTCGAGATCGCCGCGCGGCTCAATCATCCGCACATCCTCCCCCTGTACGATTCCGGGAATGCCGACGGTTTCCTGTTTTACGTCATGCCGCACATCACTGGCGAATCGTTGCGCAAGAAGATGGAGCGCGAGAAGCAGCTCTCCGTCGACCAGGCGCTTGCGATCACTCGCCAGGTCGCCGCCGCGCTGGACTATGCGCACGAACGGAATGTGATCCATCGGGATGTGAAGCCCGAGAACATCATGCTCCACGAAGGCGAGGCGATGATCGCGGATTTCGGGATCGCGCTCGTGACGGATTCGGCAGACGAGCGGATCACCGAGCGCGGAATCGTGGTGGGAACGCCCGCGTACATGAGTCCCGAGCAGTCGTTCAGCGACACTGAATTGGATGCGCGCAGCGACGTGTACAGTCTCGCCTGCGTACTGTACGAGATGCTCGCGGGCGAGCCGCCGTACACGGCGCCGAATGCGCAGACACTGGTCATCAAGCGGATGTTCGATCCGGTGCCCGCGATCAGGCGATTCCGGGCGGCGGTGCCGGCGGCCGTCGAACAGGCACTCATGAAGGCGCTCGCCAGGCAGCCGGTCGACCGATTCGCGTCGACCCGCGAGTTCGCGGAGGCGTTGACGGCACCGGCGCGCGCGCAGTCTCCGACGGTCGCTGTGCTTCCGTTCGTGAACTTCAGCGCGGAAACGGAGAACGAATATTTCGCGGACGGGATCACCGAGGACGTCATCGCGCACCTGTCGAAGATGCGTGCGCTCAAGGTGATCTCGCGCACGTCCGTGATGCCGTTCAAGCGGTCGACCGAGAGTCTCAAGGTGATCGGTGCGAAGCTCGGCGCGACCACGCTCGTCGAAGGGAGCGTGCGACGCAGCGGCGACCGCGTGCGCATCGTGGCGCAGCTCGTCGACGCCGACACGGATCAGCATCTGTGGTCGGAGACGTACGACCGGCAGCTCACCGACATCTTCGAGATCCAGACCGATGTCGCGCTGCACATCGCGGAATCGCTGAAGGCCGAGTTGTCGATCGAGGAGCGAACGCGCATCCAGAAGGAGCCCACGAGCGATGTCGAGGCCTACAAGCTCTACCTGCAAGGCAGACATTGGTTCGTCAAATTCACCGTGCCGGCGATGCAGCAGGCCATCGGGTACTACGAGCGAGCCGTTGCCATCGACCCGAACTACGCGCTCGCGTACGCGAGCATCGCCATGGCGTACATGGAGCTCGGGGAGATCGGTGCGCTGAGCCCCGAAGTCACGTATCCGCATGCGCGCGAGGCGGCGGCGAAGGCGCTCAGGCTCGACCCGCACCTCGGTCAGGCGCACAGCACGGTGGCATACCTCCAGATGTGTGACTTTGACTGGGCGCAGTCGGAGCAGGGCTTCAAACGCGCGCTCGAGCTGAGCCCGGGCGCGGCGGACAACTACGACCTGTACGGTCGCCTCTGCTCCGCGCTCCAGCGTTACGACGAGGCGATCGGGCTGCTGCAGCGCGCGCAGGAGCTGGATCCGCTCGCGCATCGCCTGGGAGTGGCGACCACGTGCCTGCGCTCCGGCCGCTTCAAGGAAGCGGAGCTGGGCGCCGAGCAGGCGTTGGCGTTCGAGGCCGATCTCGACCGCGCGCACGCGACGCTTGGATGGGCACTGTTCAAGCAAGGGCAGATCGAGGCGGGAATTGCATCGCTCGAGCGCGCGGTCGCATTGTCGCCGAACACCACGCAGTGGCGGGCGCAGCTGGGGCAGGCGTACGGGCTGGCGGGCCGCACCAGCGAGGCCCGCGAGATCCTGCACCAGATCGAGGAAACGGCGAAGACTGCCTATGTCTCGCCGTACCACCTCGTCTTCGTCCACGCGGGGCTCGGCGAATACGAACGGGCCCTCGATCTGCTCGAGAGCGCAGTGTCCGAGCACGCGGGTGCCGCCTACGGGATCAAGGGATCGTTCCTGCTCGCGCCACTCCGGCCGCACCCGAGATTCCAGGCGATGCTTCGGAAAATGAATCTGGCCTGAGCTGGCGCTCGGCGCTCAAGCGAGCTCATCTTGGATGGCGCCTGACTTGTTCGTGCCGGGAGTCCAGCGAGAGGTGCGCCCGACAGTTTTTAATGCGCCATTAAGGTACGAGCAGCATTGTATTAGTGTGCGCTCTCCCAAAAGGCGATAAATGCGACTCCTGTTGGCAGAAGACGACGCGCAGCTCGGCAGGACCCTGATGAAGGGACTCCGCCAGGAAGCCTACGCCGTCGACATTGTGTCGGATGGTGAGAATGCCATTCACCATGCGTTGGTCAACGAATATGATATCATCATCCTCGATGTGATGATGCCGCGCCGCGATGGCTTCGCGGTGTGCCGCGAGTTGCGCCGTCACGGAACGAGAACGCCGGTGCTCATGCTCACGGCACGCGATACCGTTGCCGACAAGATCACGGGACTCGATGCGGGCGGTGATGACTACCTCACGAAGCCGTTCGAGTTCGCGGAGCTGCTGGCGCGACTGCGCGCGCTTCTTCGCCGCCGCACGACCGATCTGCTCGCGGCCGAGGTGCGGATCGGGAGCCTGCGCGTGAACATGGCGAGTCATTCGGTGGAGCGCGCCGGACGCCCGATTCTGTTGACGACGAAGGAATTCGCGATGCTGGCGTTCCTCGCCCGCAACGAGGGACAGATCGTGAGCCGCGCGGAAATCTGCGCGCACGTGTGGGACGACAACCACGACCCATACTCGAACGCCATCGAGGTCTACATCAACCGGCTGCGGCGCAAGATTGATTCTGTGGGTGATGCGCCGCTCATTCACACGCGACGGGGCGCGGGCTACATGCTCGCCGAGCCGACTCGCAATTTGCCGGCGTGATCGAATCGGTTCGCGTTCGCCTTGCTCTCTGGCACACCGCGATCGTTGCTGTTCTGCTCCTGGCGCTGATCGTCGCGGCGTACACGTTCATCGCCGAGATGACCGGGCGGAGATTCGACCAATACCTGGAGGAAACCGCGGCTGCGTTCAGGATCGAATACGTCGCGCAGCATTACCAATCTCCCAACGACTTTGTAGCTGCGGCCGCGGCCCTCAACGAATTTGACTTTCGCGACCTCGACATCGGCGTCATCGAGTTGAGCGGCCAGGTGGTCTCAATGGTCACCGCGCCGGGAGAATCGCAGACGACGGGCGATGAGGTTCTCCAGCCGTTCGATCCCACGGAGTTGGGTCGAATCATCGCACACACGCATCTCACGGCTCCAAAGTTCGTCACCGTGCCGGACCGGAGGGGTGGGGTGCGAGCGTGCCTGCTTCCGGTGGAGTTCGATGGCAATTCGTATGTCATCGTCGTCGCGCGCCCGCTCTTCAATCAGCAGACGATGCTCGAATCGGTGCGCACGGTGCTGATACTCGTCTTCCCGACGGCGCTCCTCCTTGCCGCTCTCGCGGGATATCTGCTCACTCGCCGCAGCCTCAGCCCGGTGATCGCGATGACCGAGCACGCTTCGCGCATGGGCACCAGCACGTTGCACGAACGCCTCCCGGTTCCCAACGCACACGACGAGTACGGCCAGCTTGCCACCGTGATCAACGGATTGTTGTCGCGGATCGAAAACGCCTTCGAGCATCAGCGCCGCTTCATGGCGGACGCGTCGCACGAGCTGCGTACGCCGATCTCGATCGTTCGTGGCGAAGCGGACATCGCGTTGGCCATGGCCGACCGCCCCCCAGAAGAGTATCGCGAGGCATTGTCCGTGGTGCGCGCGGAATCGCGTCGGCTTTCACGAATCGTGCACGATCTCTTTCTCCTGGCGCGGGCGGATACCGGGCAGCAGCCCCTGCAGATTCACTCCTTTTATCTCGACGAGGTGATCGCCGATTGCGTGCACACTGCGCGATCGCTGGCGAGTCGACGCGGAATGACGGTGACGTCGAACGTGTCGTACGAAGCGAGCATGCGAGGGGATGAAGATCTGATTCGTCGGCTCATTCTCAACC
>DATCPC010000204.1:0-19355 GCA_036564355.1 Gemmatimonadaceae bacterium
CATGGGGAAGGAGCTCGAGGAGCTCACGATCAACGACCTCCTCGAGGTCATCGAGCATCAAGCGCGGCAGGGCGTGGACTACATGACACTGCACGCGGGGATTCTCCTCGAGCACCTCCCGCTCGTCTACGGTCGCGTCACGGGCATCGTCAGCCGCGGCGGCTCGCTGCACGCCGTGTGGATGATGCACCACCGCAAGCAGAATCCGCTCTACGAGCATTACGACGACGTCCTCGACATTCTCCGCCAGTACGACGTGACGATCTCGCTCGGCGATTCGCTCCGCCCGGGCTCGATCCACGACGCGAGCGACAAGGCGCAGTTCGCCGAGCTCGACACGCTCGGCGAGCTCACCAAGCGCGCGTGGGAGTTCGACGTGCAGGTGATGGTCGAAGGGCCCGGACACATCCCGATGGACCAGATCGAGATGAACGTCCGTCGCCAGAAAGAGGTCTGTCACGAGGCTCCCTTCTATACTCTCGGGCCGCTCGTCACGGACATCGCGCCCGCCTACGATCACATCACGAGCGCGATCGGCGCCGCGATGATCGGCTGGTACGGCGCAGACATGCTCTGCTACGTCACGCCGAAGGAGCATCTCGGCCTGCCGAACGCGGAAGATGTTCGCCAGGGCGTGATCGCCTACAAGATCGCGGCGCACGCGGCTGACATCGCGCGCGGCCGCCCGCACGCGCGCGACCGCGACGACGCGCTCTCTCGCGCGCGCTACGCCTTCGACTGGAACGAGCAGTTCCGCCTCTCGCTCGATCCGGAGCGCGCTCGCGAGTACCACGACGAAACGCTCCCGGCCGAGTACTTCAAGAGCGCGGAGTTCTGCGCGATGTGCGGTCCGAAGTTCTGCTCGATGCACCACTCGCGCACGATCGACGACGGCATAGCGCAGCTCGCGAAGGAGATGGCGGAGAAGGAGGCGGCCGGCGGGCCGGCGCCGATGGGGTTTTCGGCGCCGGTCGAATCAGACAACGTCATCGCCTCCGTCGGCGGAGACGACTGACCGCTCCATGGCGATGACCGGTAAGGAGCGCGCGGAACTCCGCGCGCACGCGCACCATCTCTCTGCCAGGGTGCACGTCGGCCAGCACGGGCTCACGCGCGCGCTCGTTAATTCGCTCGACGACGCGCTCCGCACGCACGAGCTGGTGAAGGTGCAGCTCGTCAAGAACGCCGATGTCACGGCCAAGCAGGCGGCGAACGAGCTGGCGGAAGCGGTGAAGGCGGACGTCGTCCAGGTGATCGGGCGAACGACGACGCTCTATCGCCGGAATCCCGATCTGGAGCACGGCGCGGGCAAGGCGCCCGCCTGGAGCAAGTAGCAACTCATTCGGCTGGCGGGCGTCCCTGTCCCGGGCCCGATTTTCGCCTTACTTTTCGAGGCGGACCACAGCACGAAAGTACAACGTCGAGGGGAGAATGCCGTACGTCATCGCCGAAGCGTGCATCAACATCAAGGACAAGGCGTGTGTCGACGTCTGTCCTGTCGATTGCATCTATGAAGGGCCCAACCAGCTGTTCATCAAACCGGACGAGTGCATCGACTGCGGCGCCTGCGAACCCGAGTGCCCGGTCACCGCGATCTTTCCGGAAGAGGATGTCCCCGCGGATCAGAAGAGCTTCATCGCGCTGAACAAGGACGTCTTCGACGGCCCGAATCCGCCGGGGCGGCCTACGCGGTAAAAAGCCCACGCGTCCGATTTTGAGACGCGAGAATGAGGGAGTAGGAATCGAGGCCCCGACGCCAGGTATTTGCGGCGTGGGGGCCTCGTTGCACCTCCCTCACTGGGTATTTACCATGCTATGGCGTATTATAGTACCCGGTGTTATATTAGCCGATGCGATTGACCTTCGTCGAAACCCCACTGTTCACTGCCCATGCGAAAGGCGTGATCAGCGAGAGCGAACTCGACGCGGTGCAGCAGCAGTTGCTGCGCGATCCATACGCCGGAGATCTCGTCGCGGGCACGGGCGGCGCTCGCAAGATTCGCGTCGCCACAGGCGCACGCGGGAAGCGGGGCGGCGCACGCGTGATGTACCTCTACTTGCCGCGCAGCGCGACCGTGTTCCTGCTCCTCGCCTACGCCAAGAATGAATCGGGCGATCTCAGTCCCGCCGGCAGAAAACACCTCAAGAAGGTCGTGGAGATCCTCGACCGGGAGACGTAGCCATGGCTCGACGCACCAATGCTGACCTCGAGCGCCTCCTGCTCGAAAGCGCAAACCAGGCGGTCGCGATCGTCCGCGGCCGGCTGGCGCCAACGAAGGTGACGGTCCGCGAAGTCACCGCTCGCGACGTCGAGATCGCGCCTCCGCCTGCCTTCGACGCCGAGCGCGTGCAACGTGTCCGCAAGAGCATGAAGCTTTCGCAATCGGTCTTCGCCGGGGTTCTCAACGTGAGCCCGAGTCTGGTGCGCGCGTGGGAGCGGGGAGCGCGCTATCCCGAAGGCGCGCCGCAGCGGCTGCTGCAGGTTGCCGAAAACGATCCGGCATTCATCGATGACCTCGCGATCGCGCACGAAAAACGCCCGCGCAAACGGGCGATGGAGTCAGTGAAACGCGCTCTACCTGTCGCGGCGAAGAAAGCGACCCCGCACGTCAGGACGCGCCGTAGCGCCGGCCGTTAGCGCGCACCCAACCTCGGCATCGCGAGCAAGCCAACCCCCTACGGCCGCGGCTGCCGTCTCCGCTCCCGCCCGAGCATGAACCACCCGCACGCCCCCAGCACCGGCACGCACACCACGATCACCGTCCACACGAGCTTCGCCGGTCGCCCGTGGCGCGTGCCCAGCCAGATAGACCCGAGCGCGCTCACCGCCAGCACGATCCACGCGGATGCGAACCAGAGCGGCCATGTGGTTCTGCCGGCGAGCATCGAATGTGCCGGCGGAACCTGCATCATTTGCGAGCGAGCACTCGTTCCGCCGCGCTCACGATGTTCTTGGCAGTCATCCCGTACTTCTCGAGCAGGTCGTCGGGCTTTCCCGACTCCGCGTAGCGATCGCCGAGATTCACGTACTCCACCGGCGCCGGCGTGCCCGCCACCAGCGCCTGCGCCACCGCGCTCCCCAGCCCGCCGTGATGCATGTGCTCCTCGGCCACCACAAACGCGCCCGTCTCATGACTCGCCCGCTCGAGCGCTGCACTATCGAGCGGCTTCACAGTGTGCATGTCGAGCACCCGCGCCTCGATCCCGCGCTTCGACAGCGCGTCCGCCGCAATCAGCGCCTGCGCCACCAGTAGCCCGTTCGCCACGATCGTGAGCGAGTGGCCGTCGCGCAGCTCGATCGAGCGGCCGAACTCGAAGTGCACGGACTCATCGTGTACCACGTACGTCTTCGGCCGGCCCAGCCGCAGATACACGGGCCCGTCGTGCTCCGCCGCTGCGCGCACCGCGGCGCGCATCGTGTGCTCGTCGCTTGGGATGCACACGATGAAGCCCGGCAGCGCACACGCGAGCGCGACGTCCTCCACACTCTGCTGCGACACGCCGTCCTCGCCGATCGAGATCCCGCCGTGCGAGCCGGCCACCTTCACGTTGAGCTTGGGATACGCCGCGCCCATGCGCAGCTGATCGAAGCCCTTGCCCAGGATGAACGCAGCGAAGCTCGAGATGAACGGGATCTTCCCGCTCGACGCGAGCCCGCTCGCGATCCCGACCATGTTCGCCTCCTGAATCCCGATATTGAAGAAGCGCTCGGGAAAGACCTTGCCGAAGGTCCAGCTGAACGTCGACTTCGCGAGGTCCGCGTCGATGACGATGATGTTCTTGTTCTCGGTGCCCACCTGCAGCAGCGCCTCGCCGTAGGCCTCGCGCGTGGCGCGACCGAGGGTGAGCGGGTGCGTCGTATTCGTCATTTGTCTACCAGCTGCGAGATGGCGACCTGCAGCTGGTCTACGTTCGGCGACTTGCCGTGGAAGTCGTTGTTGTTCTCCATGTACGTCACGCCCTTTCCCTTCACGGTGTGGGCGATGATGCACACGGGCACATCGTGCGACTCCTTCGCCTGGTGCAGCGCGACGCGCACGGCGCCAACATCGTGGCCATCTACCTGGATCACGCGCCACCCGAACGACTCGAACTTCGCGTCGAGCGGCGTGAGCCCGTTGATGTCCTCCACCGCGCCGTCGAGCTGATAGCGATTCGAATCGACGATCGCGGTGAGCGAGCCGAGCTCGTAGTTGCCCGCGGTCAGCGCGGCCTCCCACACCTGTCCCTCCTGGCACTCGCCGTCGCCCAGGAGCACGTAGGTGCGGTACGCCTTGCCGTCGAGCCGCGCGGCGAGCGCGTGACCGACGCCCACCGACAGCCCCTGTCCGAGCGAGCCTGTGGACGCCTCGATTCCCGGCGTGAGCCCCTGCACGGGATGCCCCTGCATCCGCGAGTTCACCTGCCGCAGCGTCATCAGCTCGCTCACGGGAAAGTAGCCCGCCTCCGCGAGCGCCGCGTACAGCGCCGGCACGCCATGCCCCTTCGACATGATGAACCGGTCGCGGTCGGGCCAGTCGGGTCGCTTCGGATCGTGATGCAGCACTCTGCCGAAATAGAGCGCGGTGATGATGTCGACGGCGGAGAGCGAGCCTCCAGGATGTCCGCTGTTCGCGGCGGCGATCATCTTGACGACGTGCAGGCGCAGCGTTCGCGCGATGTGCGCGAGCTCGGCGGTGGAGACTGTGGGGGACGCGGGGACCATCGTGCTCCGGACGGGGAGAGAGAACTGCGAGCCTGAATAATAGGCGCCCGGAGCCTCCATCTCAATTTTGCCGCCGCGCGCGGAGCGCAAGGGGCGTGTAACGGTCCTTACGTTGAGCGCCTGAGCGTGAGCGTGAAGGTTGCGCCGTCGCCAGGCACGCTCTTGACGGCGAGCTCGCCCCCCATCGCCCGCGCGAGATTGCGGCTGATGGCGAGGCCGAGTCCGGTGCCCTCGGTGGGGCGCGAGAAGCCCTCGTCCACACGCACGAACGGCTCGAAGATGCGGTCCTGCTTCTCCGGTGGGATGCCGCGCCCGGTATCGCGCACGCGGATCGAGACCGTCGTGTCGTCCGAATCGCACATCATGTGGATCGAGCCCTTCGGCGGCGTGAACTTGATCGCATTCGAGAGGAGGTTGAGCAGAATCTGCTCGAGCTTCTCGGGATCGGCCGAGGCGTGAAGCTCGTCGGAGCACGAGTCGGTAACGAAGTGCAGCCCCTTCGCCATCAATTGCGGCAGCACGAGTGGCTCGAGCGATCCGAGCACGGTGGCGAGATTCACGTCCTCGACCGTCACCGCCACGTGCCCGCTCTCGAGCTTCGCGAAATTGAGCACGTCGTTGACGAGGCGAAGCAGGATGCGCTGGCTCGCCTTGATGCGCGAGAGATCCTCGTGCTGCGCGGCCGTGATCGGGCCGCGAATCTCCATGTCGAGCAGCTCGACGTAGCCGGCGATGGCGTTGAGCGGCGTGCGCAGCTCGTGGCTCATGTTCGCCAGAAACTCGCTCTTGGCGCGATTCGCATTCTCGGCCTCGGTCCGCGCCAGCTCGGCCTCCTTGCGCGCCGCGCGCTCCGACTCGTAGAGCCGCGCATTCTCCGCGAGCAGGCGCGCTCGGTCGAGCGCCTCGCTCAGCTGCGCGTTCTCGACCGGCGCCGCGGTCTGGTCGGCGAGCGCGGACAGGAGCCACTCGTCGTCATCGGAACCGGCGGTGTCGCCCGCGTTGCGCTCCGGGCGCACCACCGCGAGCAGCCCGGTGACATTCCCTCCGACCACCAGCGGCACCCCGATGAACCCATCCGGCGATCCTGCGCCGAGCAGCCCGGTGAGGCGCGTGAGGAGCGACTCGTCGAAGGATTCGCGGAAGCGCTCCACCACGTCCTCGCTCACGCCGTACGCGGCACGAACGCGGAGGAGCCCCTCCTCATCGGTGAGCATGAGGATCGCCTTTTCCGCACCGAGCATCTCTGCGGCCTGATCGGTGGCGAGATGGAGAATGTCCTTGAGCGACGACGCGTACGTGAAGGCGCGACTGACCTCGGTGAGCCGGTGCGCGCGCTCCTCGCGCGTCCGCTCGAGATGCCGCTCGCGCTCCATCACGACACGCGCGCGCCGGCGGCGCTGATGTCGAGCTGGCGCACCACGGGATCGTGCGCGCTGTTGCGCGTCTTGACCACGCGAAGGGTGCGACGCGTGCGCTCCTCGCCACCGAGCGAGATCGCGAGCACGTTGTCCGACATGTAGCTGAAGCGCTGCTCGTGGCTTTCCATATTCCCCGAGCTCGAGATTCCCGACTCAAAGGTGAGCAGGCTGGTGACACCATTCACCGCGAAGTGCTGCACGAGCGAATAGAGATAGTCGTGCAGGCGCTGCGTGTCGCTCGCGGCCGTGATGAGATCGCCCACGGCGTCGATCACGACGCGACGGATCGTTCCGCCCTTGATGCGCTCGAAGATCCCGACGACGATGCTGTCGATTTGCAGCTCGACCGGAGACGCGTACATGAGCTCGAGGCCGCCGCTTTGAGCGGCCTTCAGGTCGGCGCCGAGATTCGTGAAGGAACGCGCGAGCTGGGCGGGGTTCTCCTGGAAGTTGACGTACAGCGTCGGCTCCTTGCGGGCGACCCCTTCGAGGGCGAAGTGCATCGCGACCGTCGTCTTGCCAGACCCCGTGGGGCCGACGAGCAGCGTCGTGGTGCCGGCCCAGACGCCGCCGTCGAGCATCTCGTCGAGCCCCGGCACACCGAGCGAGGTGCGGTCGGAGCGCGGGACGTAGGACGTCGCCACGCGCGGGGAGATGAGCCGCGGATAGAGCGCGATCCCGTCGTCGGTGATCCGAAAGGCGTGCTGTCCCTCGCGATACGACGAGCCGCGCAGCTTGAGCACGCGCAGATAGCGCTCGTCGCGCGTGCCGAGCGGCTGCCGCGCGAGCTGAATGATCGAATCACTGACGGCAAACTCGGGATAGCGCTGAATGTCTTCGCTGGTGTATTCGCCGAGCAGCATGGTCGTGGTGTCGTACGCCGAGAGCAGCCCCGCGAGATCGGAGACCATCCGCCGCGTCTCGGACGCGGAGGACGCAAGATCGTGAATCGCGCGGAACGAGTCGATGACGATGATCTTCGGCGACAGATCCTTGATCAACTGCGTGAGCCACGGCACGAGCGAGGCGGGCCCGTCGCTCGACAGCATCGGCCCGATGTCCTCGTACTGAATCTCTGAGCCGAGCTTGTCGGCCTTGAAGTACGAAAAGCGCTGCACGTAGCTGACCATCTTCGACATGGGCTCGGAGAGGGTGCTCACGTACACGATCGGACGGTCTGCACTCGCATTGTGGAAGAGCAGCTGCTCGGCGAAGATCGTCTTCCCCGTGCCGGGCTGGCCCATCACGATGTTGATCGAGTTCGCGGGGAGGCCGCCGCCGAGTACCAGATCCGCCTGTGCGTTGCCAGTGCCGATGCGGGGAAAGACGTCGCCGGTGTCGACGGTCGTTTCGCTCACGCAGGCCCCGCGGCCGCGCGTGTCGCGCGGCGACGCGCCAACAGATCGCGCACCGTCTGCACGAGCCGCTGCTCGGCGAGCGGCTTCATGAGGAACGCGTCGGCGCCGGCCTCGCGGGCGCGGGTTGCCGCGGCGAGGATGCTGAACACCAGCACGACCGTGTCCTTCAACTCCGCTTCCTTCCGTAAGGCACGGCAGAGCGCCAGCCCGTCGAGCTTTGGCACCAGGACCTCGGTAATGATGATGTCGGGCTTTATCGCGCGCGCCAATTGGAGCGCAGCCAACCCATCGGAGGCAAACTCTACGCCGAAACCTGCCTCATTGAGAAAAAAGGACTCGAGCGCCCGGATGTGCGGGTCGCGCTCGACGACGAGGATGATGGCGCGATGCCGGGTGGCGACGGGTTCACTAGTCATGAGAGGCGGCTCGGAACGGGCGCGTGAAAATGATGCGTCTCAATCCATCTCCAACTGGTGGACAGCGACAATCACCCGGTGTGATCCAGGGTGGGCGTGGCGAGGAATCTACGCGGGGGCAAAGCAAAAACAACGCCTGTTTACCGAGGCGCCTGAAGATCTACGATATGTATAAATCTATACACTAGCGATCTTTGCGATCGCGATCCGCGCACCCATCCGACGATATTCGGGCGTCAAACGTTAGCCAGAACAGCGTAATTCCCGAATCGCGGGCGGCCATCGCATGCGCCGCTGCGAACGCCTTCGCGCTGTAAGTACCGTCCAGCCGCGCGCCCGTGGCGCGCTCGAGCAGCGACGAGGAAGCCTCCGCGCCCGCCAGCGGGCGCCCGTACGCGCCGGCATACACGGAATGGATGATGCGCACGCGCGCAGGGTCGACGTGGGCGATCCGCTCCGAGGTCACGCGCTCGATGAAGCGGCGCGCGCGCCGCGCGAGCGAGAGCGCGCGCATGCGTCCCGCCGCGATGCGCGGCGCCACGCGCGCGCCGACGACGGTCGTGTTCACCCCCGCGATGGCGAAGCCGAGGGCGAGGCCGGCAGCCGTGCCGCCGCTGCCCACCGGCACCACGACGTGCGCCGGGAGCGGCATCTCCCCGCGGTCAATCTGGTCCGCGAGCTCGAGCGCGGCGTTGACGTGGCCGAGCATCCCGAGCGGCGACGTGCCCCCGGGCGGGATCCAGCGCGTGTCGGGGCGACGGGAGGCATGCGCGCGCAACAGCCCCGTCACCGGGCCCGGTGCCGTGACGATGCGCGCGCAGAGTGCCCGCGCTCGCTCGGCCACGTCGAGCGCGGACGGATTCATCTCGTGCGTCCACCGCACCGCGTGCGTCGTACCGCCAAGCTCGAAAACGTACGTCGCCGTGGTGAGGATGTGCGTGGATCCCTCGCCCCCGGCGGTGAGCACGACGTCGCCCGGCTCAACGCCGCCGAGCAGCCACTCGAGCGCGCGGACCTTGTTGCCGCCGAGCGGCGATGCGGTGAGATCGTCGCGCTTGATCCAGAGCTCGCCGGCGAGAGCTTCGTCGCGGAGGTCAATGCGCTTCACGGGCGTGGGGAAGTCGCCGAGCGCGACGCGGGGAATTCGAGCGAGCGACGGAAAGCGAAGCAGCAGCGGCCGCGCGCCGCTCACTCCGCTGGGCGATTGCGGGGCAACGTCAGCATGAATGACGATCCCTCGCCGAGCACGCTCACCACGCGCACGTCGCCGCCCATCGCGCGCGCGAAGGTCCGGCTGATGGTGAGGCCAAGTCCCGTGCCGTGCGACGTTCGCGTGTACCCGCCATCGAATTGGACGAAGGGCTCGAAAATGGACTCGGTTCGCTCCGGATCGATGCCCACTCCAGTATCGCGCACGCAGATCTCCACGGCATCCTCGCTGGCGGTGCACGTCACCGCGATCTCGCCGCGCTCCGTGAACTTGATCGCGTTGGTGATCAGGTTGAGCAGAGTCTGATCGACTTTCTCGCGGTCCGCCCACACGGAGATGTCCGGGTCGCACGACTCGATATGAAACCGGACCTTCCTCGGCGACAGTTGCGGCGCGATCATCAGCTCGATGTCGTCGAGCAGCTGCGCGATCGTGACGCTCGACATCCGATAGACGACCTTTCCGGATTCAATCTGCGCGAATCCGAGCAGCTCTTCGATGAGCGTCAACAGCGCGCGCTGGCTTCGCTGCATGCGGGACAACATCTCGCGCTGGCTGTCGTTCAGGGCGCCCTGGATGCCCATCTCGAGGATCTGCGCGTAGCCGGCGATCGCGTTCAACGGTGTTCGCAGCTCGTGGGACATCGCGGCCAGGAATTCGGCCTTCGACCTGTTCGCGTGTTCCGCCTGCTTGCGCGCGCGTTCAGCTTCGTCGCGGGCGGCTACGGCGTCGGCGAGCAGGCGGGCGTTATCCATCGCAACGGCGGCCCAGCCTGCCGTGCCGACGACCAGTCGCTCGTCGCGAGCCGTGAATACATTCGGCTTCGAGTGGCCGAAGAACAGTCCGCCGAGCACCGTACCCGACCGGGAGATCACCGGCACGGCGAGATAGCTCACCACGGGAAGGTGGCCGGCTGGCTTGCCGTAATAGGGGGCGTTTTTTCCGTAGCGCGAATCCTTGGTGATGTCCGCCGACCGAACCACTTCGGTTCCATGAAAGGTCGGCGCGAACACCGCAGTCGCCCGCGGCGTCGGAAAGTTGGCGAACGCCTCGCACGGCGCGCCGGACAGTGTGTACAGCGTGTACGATTCACCAGCTTCGTTCAGTACATTATAGAAGAACGCGCCAAATTCGGCGCCCGTAAGCTGGGTCGTTTCATCGGTGACGGTTTGAACGATGGCCTGCAGATCGAGGCCGGAGGTGAGCACGGCACCGATGCGGGCCAACGTCGAGACGATCTCATTTTCGTCGCCACCATCCTGCCGGGTGGCGACGCGTTCCTGCTCGCGGATCTCTGACATCGTGCCCACCTGCCAATGGCGCTGCGAGTCTTTCCTCGTGCCGACCTTCATTCCACCAAAGCGGATAAGAAGATGTTCCGCGTGGCCTCGACTTGCCAAGTGCACGGGCCCCCGATCTGCTAGCCGTCGCGGAGTGGCCCATCGTCGCCATCATCCTCCACGCCGATCTCGTCGCCGAGGGCGTCCTCGACGTACAACATCTTGATCGGCACCATCACCGCGGCGAGCAGCGGCACCGCGATCATCAGCCCGAGAAATCCGAACAGCAGCGCCATGAGCGCCTGCGTCACGATCGTGAGCACGGGCGGGAGATCCATGCCGCCCTTCATCAGCAGCGGGATCAGGATGTGTCCCTCGAGCTGCTGAATCACGAGGTACGCGAGCCCGACGTAGAGCGCCTTCTCGGGTGAGTCGAGGAAGCCCATCGCAATCGCGGGAACGGCGCTGAGCACGGGGCCGATGGTCGGTACGAACTCGAGTAGCGCCGCGATGATGCCGAGCGCGAAGGGAGCCTTCACGCCGAGCAGAAGGAGCGCGATCGTCGAGACGACGCCGATCGTCAGCATCGCGATGAGCTGGGTGACGAGCCACTTGCGGAGGATCGTTGCCATCGCGGTGAGCACCTCGCCCATGCGCTCCCGCTTCGCCTTCGGGAAGAGATGCAGAATCCCCTTGCGGTACGTATCGGGGTCCGCGCCGATGTAGAGCGACATCATCACGATCAGCACGATCCCGGCGAGCATCTCGAAGGTCGACGTCAGGAACGGAAAGAGGTAGTGTGCCGAGCCGACGAGCCTCCTGCTGATGTTGTCGCGGAGCGTCGACGACGGACCCGCGTGCACTTGCGTGGAGCTGTCGCTCGTGGTGGCGGTCGAGGTGATGGTCGTCGTAACCTGGGCGCCGCCCTTTCCCCCGCCTGGTGCCGGCGCCTGCTGCGGTCTGGCGCCCTTCGCCTGGGTCGATTCCGCCGGCGCGGGTGTCTGCGCGCTATCCACGCCCAGCAGTGACGACATCAGCGCCGGATTCCGCTTGTTCAGCCACCCCTCGACGCGCTCGATGGCGTCGGGGAGCCGCTGCCGCAGCTCGCGACCCTGCTGGGCGATGGTCGGCGCGACGATTGAGCCGAGCGTGTACAGAAGCATGAGGAAGAGGATGACGACGAACGCGGCGCCGATTCCGCGCGGAACCTTGTATCGCGCCAGCCGGTCGACGCCCGACGCCACCGCAATGCCGAACAGCGTGCCAAGGAACACGACGATGACGATCTCGTTCGCGACCCAGAGCAGCTTCAGGATGATGAACAGTCCGGCGACGATCGACGCGGCGCGAAGGATGTCGGCGCTGCGCCAGCTCGCGCCGGACGGGCGGCTGTGCGACGCCGGCTTATGCTTCGTGTCTTTCGGTGGGGTCATGAGTGCAGGTCAACGCAAGGGAGGGGCCGACTGCGCCGTAATGAAGTCGCGAAGCGATCGCGCGGGCACGCAACCCCTCGCGTTCCGTGACACACGATGAGAGCTTACGATAACAGACTTGAGAAGAGCGAGGAGACGTGTCCGCAGGGCTGACCGTGCACGAACCGTCGTACATCGATACCGCCCGTGGCGCCGATCGCTTTCTGGCCGCCGTGGAGCAGAGCACCACCGTCGCGGTGGACACCGAAGGCGCCAGCTTCCATCGCTTCGTCGATCGAATCTACCTGCTGCAGATGAGCACGCGCGAGATCACCGCGGTCCTCGATCCGCTCGCCATCGGCAAGCCCGCCGCCCTCGGCCGCATCCTCGAGAGCGACACGATCGAAAAGGTCTTTCACGACGCCGACTACGATCTGCGGCTGCTGCATCAGGATTATGCGTGGAACACGCGCAAGCTGTTCGACACGCGCGTCGCGTCGCAGCTCCTCGGGATTCGCGCGTTCGGGCTCGCGGCGCTGCTCGAGCGGTCGTTCGGGCTCAAGCTCGACAAGAAGCACCAGCGTGCGGACTGGTCGATGCGCCCGCTGCCGAAGGACATGCTCGACTACGCATCGCAGGACACGATGTATCTGCTGGAGCTGCGTGACCGGCTGGCGGGAGAGCTCGAGACCGCGGGGCGGTGGAGCTGGGCGCAGGAGGAGTTCGAGCGCCTGGAGGGGACGCGCTGGGAGCAGCCCGACGGCGAGGACAACGGCTACATGCGCGTGAAGGGCGCGCGCGATCTGGGCCGGCGCGAGCTGGCGCTGTTCCGGGAGCTCGTGCGCTTCCGCGACGGGATCGCGCGCGAGCTCGATCGCGCGACGTTTCGGGTGGCGGGGAACGAGGCGCTGTTCGCGGTCGCGAAGGAGGCGCCGCGGACGATGGAGGCGCTGAGCGCGATCAAGGGTGTGCCGCGCGGGATCGCGGAGCGCCGTGGCGCCGAGATGCTCGCGGCGGTGAAGCGCGGCCTCGATGTGCCGGAGGACCAGCTCCCGAAATTCCCGCGCGCGCCGCGATGGGACCGCGACGCGGACTTCGACAACCACGTGAACGCGCTGCGCGCGGCGAGAGAAGAGGCGGCGCAGCGCCTCGGGCTCGATCCGGGCTTCCTGTGCGCGCGCGAGAAGCTGGAGGCGATCGCGCGGAAGAAGCCGAAGACGCTCGAGGAGCTCGCGGAGATTCCGGATCTCAGGCGGTGGCAGATCGACGTGCTGGGGGCGGCGTTTTTGAAGGCGGTTGCGGCGTAGGGACGACCTTCTCATCGACGATCATACGCTTCGAACCATCCGGCAACGTCCGTTGGTGATCTCAACCGGTGAATGCAACACATTGCATACTCACCGGAGGAGAGAATGACTCGTCGATACAAGCAGTTCTCTGCGAGCGAGCTCGAGATCTTATGGAGTCGGTGGAAGGGCGGCGAGTCGAATCTGCAGATCGCCGAGGCTCTTGGGTTTCCGAGGTCCTCGGTCTGGTATCAGATTCGGCGGCGGGGCGGGATGCCGCCACAGCCGCGACGGCGCGCCGAGCGAGCGCTGAGTCTCAGCGAGCGCGAAGAGATTTCGCGAGGTTTGGCGACGGCGGAGGGGGTGCGGAGTCTGGCGCGCCGCTTGGCCCGTGCGCCCTCGACGATCAGTCGCGAGATTCAGCGACATGGGGGACGGACACGCTATCGGGCGAGCGATGCGGATCAAGCCGCCTGGGCTGCGGCGCGTCGGCCCAAGCGGTGTCGCTTGGTGGCGGAGCGGCGGTTGCAACGCGTGGTCGAGCAGAAGTTGCTCGACGACTGGTCGCCGGAGCAGATCGCGGCCTGGCTCGTGAGCACGTACCCAGCCGAGCTGGCGATGCACCTCTCCCATGAGACGATCTACCGCGCCCTCTATGTCCAGGCGCGCGGCGCGTTCAAGCGCACCTTGATCGCGCACCTACGCCGGGGCCAGCGCTTTCGGCGGCCCCGCGCCGCCACGCACGCGCCGCGCGGCCCGGGCAAAATGATCGACACCGTCTCAATCGCGGAGCGCCCGCCGGCCGCGGACAGTCGCGCCGTCCCTGGGCACTGGGAAGGCGACCTCCTCATGGGGAAACGCGGCACCCAGATAGCGACGCTCGTCGAGCGACAGTCGCGCTTCGTGTTGCTCATCCGAGTGCCCGCGGCTGACTCGGCGACCGTCGTCACCGCGCTCGCGCGTCGGGTGCAACGCTTGCCGCTCGCGCTGCGGCAATCCTTGACGTGGGACCGCGGGACGGAGATGGCGCAGCATGCCCGGTTTACGATTGCGACGGATGTGCAGGTGTACTTCTGCGATCCCCAGAGTCCCTGGCAGCGCGGCTCCAATGAAAACACGAATGGGCTGCTGCGGCAGTACTTTCCGAAAGGCAGCGATCTGCGCAACGTGACGCAACGGCAACTCGACGCGGTGGCGCTGAAACTCAACAGTCGTCCCCGCCAAACCCTCGGCTGGAAAACACCAGCCGAGGTCCTTAACGCAGCTGTTGCGTCGACTGGTTGAGATCACCGTTTGCTCCGTTCAATTCGTACCATCAAGCTGTTACGGCCTGAATTCCACAGTCGCTGACTACTTTCGCGACTGCCGCTCGGGGCAGGCCGTAACAGTGTGAGAAACGAAGCGAACGGATCGAACGAACGGAACGGAGGAGACCTTCGAGAGAGCGACACGAGTGAATGGAGTCGTCATTTCTGTGGTGTGATCGTGGCCGACGACATTGGTGCTGCCGCCGAACCTCGTTTCAAGGAGTACGCGTGAATCCAGAGATGAAGCGAGGCGGCCTCACGCCGTCACAGACTCGACTCGGTTGGGCGATCATCTTCGCGTCCCTCCTCGGCCCGCTCACTTGTTCCGCGGACATGTCTTTCGGGCCGCTACACGACCTAGTCGACATCGAGTCGCTGGCGTTCAATACCATCTTTTGCTTGATCATTGGGTGGCCGGTCGCCATGGCTCTCCTGGCTATCGGGGCCGTCGTGCTCGGAAAACGCGTCCAACAGCGTAGCCGACTTGCGACGACGGTTATCGTACTCGGTGGCATCGCCGTTGGAATGGCAGTCACGCCCGCACTGTTCACATGGGCGTCGCCAAGTGGTGATCACGATCCATCGATGCTCTACGCAGGTGCGGTCGCCGGACTGCTTTGCAGCGCGTGCTTCTGCTTCATCGCGCGAGGCGCTACGCCACCATCGCGCGCCTGAACGCCGCCGGCGTCCAGCCCGTCGCATCGCGGAAGACGCGCGTCAGGTGCGCTTGGTCCGCGAATCCGAGCTCAGCTGCGATCGCGCTCACCGCTCGCGTCGATTCCGCGAGTGCGCGCTTCGCCCGTTCCACCCGTTCCGCGCGGACGAATGCGCCGACGCCGCAGCCGTACTGGCGGCGAAAGGTTCGCGCGAAGGTGAGTGAGCCGAGCCCCGCATCGAGGGCGAGCGACGCCAGCGACGGCGGGTTGCATGGATCCGCGCGCAGCCGCTCGGCCGCGCGCGAGAGGTCGATCGATGCCCGCGGCGCGGCGCGACGCTCGCGATCCGCATCGAAGCCGACGCGCGCCGCGAGCGCCGCAGTGAGCCCCTCCGCCACCACCGCACTCGCCGCGTCCCACGCGCGCTTCCTGCGCGAGGCCAGGCGCGTCACGAACGAGTACTACCGCGACGTCGCCCTCGCTCGCGCGGACTCGAATGCGTGGCGCGCCAAGCTCTACTCCGCGGGGCAACGCCTGTGGCCGCACCTCGAGTGGGGCTCACCCGCACCCGCGTATGCCCTCGACGCGCTCGCGAAGGAGCTGGAGCAGCGCTTCGATCTCGTCGTCAACTTGGGCATCACCGGCGGCGTGCTCGACCTGCACTCCGGTCATCGCATCTCGAAGGAGGACCGCGAGGTGCATCAGTACCAACAGTCTGCGCACATCCGTTTCGCCGTGCTCGACGGCATGATCTCGGACGGCTATCAGACCTGGGCCTGGGACGGTCGCGCGGCGCACGGAGGATGGGCGAGCGATGTCGAGATCATCCAGGTGCGCGACGGCTACGCCGAAGGTCCGCTCAGGGCGTGGCACGCACTCACCGACCCGGCGATCATCAGCCGCGATGCGAAGGCCCTCGCGCGCGACAGCATCGCCGATATCGAGCGGGCGCGCGGCAAGGAGATCGCGTATTTCCCGAGCGTCGAGTCGCGCCTGCGTCGCGATGCCCGGCTCCAGCTCCTCGACTCGCTGCGGCGCGGCGGGCTCGCCGGTCGCGATCTCGAACTGTCATTCGTGCGCACCTACGGCGACGACATCGACGAGAGCTCAATCTTCGCGCACGAGGGTCGCCACGCCATCGACAAGATCGCGCACATCGCCGACTCGAGCGCGAAGAACCTCGAGTACCGGGCGAAGCTCTCCGAGCTTGCGTTCGCGCCCCTGCCCAAGCTCGCCCTGTCCGGAATCCTCGGCCCGAATACGGGCGACGATACGCCGCACGGCATCGCCGACGCGCGGCTCATGCGCGAGCTTCTGGATTGGATGCGGCACCACGGATTTTCGGACGGCGCGGCCGCGCTGCCGCTGCCACTCCAGATCCCGACGCTGACCGACGCGCAGCTCCGCGCCGCCGCACGCACACTCGATCCGCTCGCCGCCGACTCCAGCTCGGCGAGCCCGCACTCCTAGTGCGTCTAGCCTAGAACCCCATGTACGCGCGGATCCTCGGCTCGATGCGCTCGGGGCTCCACATCGGATCCCACACGAGGTTCACCGCCACATCCTCCACGCCATCCAGCGACCGGATCTGCTGCTCGGCCGCCGTCATGATCTCGGGGCCCGAGGGGCAGCCGGGGGACGTGAGGCTCATGTCGATCGAGACCTTCGGGCCGGCCACGGCGATCGAGTAGACGAGCCCCAGGTCGATGATGTTGAGGTTGAGCTCGGGGTCCTTCACGCGACGAAGCGCGGCGCGGACGACGTCCTCGTCGAGTGCAGAGGCGGGGGTTGCGGGGCCTTCGGCAGCGGGCGCTGGAGCGGTATCACTCTCGGGCGCGGCGGCGGGCAGATCACTCATCGGGACTCCTTGTTCCGTCCCGAAAGCTTACCCGGCGCGGTGCGCCGGACAAGCGCAGCAGCTACGCTGACTTCTTCTTGTGCGTCTTCGCCTTCGACGTCACGACTGTGTGCTTGCCCTTCTTGCTCGCAGACACCCTGGAGCGGGTGCTCGTGCTGCGTGGGTGGTGCGCGTTACGCCGCGAGTGACGCTCGCGACGGTTCCAACCCTTCGCCGCGTCGGAGCGGAAGGACGCCGGCATCGCGATGGTCTGCGACGGGACATCGGTGACCGCGATCGCGGCGGCATCGGTGAGATCGGCGCGCACATCCGCGATCACCTTGGCCGGCTGACGCGCCCGCGCCGCGTGCACGCGATTGGTCAGCAGGATCACGAACATCTCGCGGTCTGGGTCGATCCACAGTGACGTGCCCGTGTAGCCCACGTGGCCGAACGAGCCCTCGCTCATGAAGCGTCCCGAGCCCCACTGGCCGTCGGCCATCGCCCAACCCAGCGCTCGACTGCCTGCGGCGCGCGTGGTGAACAGCTTGACGGTGGAATCGCTGACGATGCGGACGCCCTTGTACTCGCCGCCCTCGAGAATCATCTGCGCGAAGATCGACAGGTCCGACGCGGTGCTGAACAGGCCAGCGTGTCCGGCGACGCCGCCGAGCGCGTAGGCGTTCTCGTCGTGCACCTCGCCCTTGAGCGGATAACCGCGCGGCGGGGAGACCTCGGTTGGGGCGACGCGCGACTTCAGCGAGTCTGCCGGCTTGAAGAACGTGTTGACCATGCCGAGCGGCGCGAACACGCGCTCGTGCAGGAAGACGTCGAGCCCCTGACCCGTGACGCGCTCGACCATCATGCCGAGGGTGATGGCGCCGAGGTCGGAGTAGATGTAGCACTGGCCGGGCTTGCACTCGAGCGGCGCGTCGAGCACCACCTGCCGCGCTTCCGCGGGTGAGTGCGCGATGCGCCAGAGGTCGCGATCGGCCGGCAGCCCCGAGCGATGCTCGAGCAGCTGGCGAACGGTGACGGAGTCCTTGTAGCCGCCGGTGAACTCGGGGAGATACGTGACCACGGGTGCATCGAGCCGGATGCGCCCCTCGTCGAAGAGGATCATGACGGCGGTGGTGGTGCCGATGACCTTCGTGAGCGACGCGAGATCGTAGATGGTCTCGGTGGCCGACACGCGGCTGCTGGAAGTTGCCCAGTCGATGCGGCCGAAGCCCTTCTCCCACACTGCGGCGCCCTTGCGACCGACGACGACCGCGGCGCCAGGAAATCCGCCCGCCTTGATGCCGCGGGTAACCACGCGATCGATAGTCTCCAGCCGCTTCGCGGACATGCCGACGGTGGCGGGTGCCGCTACCGGCAACCCTCCGTCAGCAGCAGCGAACATGGCGACTACCACCAGCGTAGTGAGCACTCGGCGACCCTCTTGAAAAACGAATGTGAACCAACCGCTCCAGAGAAGCGGCAGGATCACTTACACAGCCTACTGCGATTCGGGGCGGGATGTTCCAGCGAAGCGCTGAGAACCGCCACATAATAGTCCAATCCCCTCTATTGGCAAGACGAGGGCCCGCACTCACCGTCACTCTAAAGTGCTGTAATGTTTTGCGTCAACGGCGTGATGACGAATTCGGGGGCTAAGAGCGAGTGGTGAATTGCGATAGCGGCTGTCGCTCCCCCCGCCGCGGCGGCCAGCGCGATCTGCGTTCCATGCACGATATCGCCCGCAGCGTAGACGTCCCGTACGCTGGTGTGGTGGTGCTCGTCGATGCACACGCACCCCTCATCGTCGCGCTCGCACCCCAGTCGTTGCGCGAGGTCATCGGCGGGGTAGCGGCCGATCGAGAAGAAGAGCCGCTCGCAATCGAGGAGCATCCCGTCCTCGAGCTCGAGCGCGTACAGGGCGCGGTCCGCGTGCAGCGCGCATTTCACCCGCGAGACGAGCACCGGAATGTTGAGCGCGTCGAGCTGCGCCATTAGCGGCTCGGTGAGCTCGGGATCGAGGCCGTTTGTGCACACGACGAGCTCGCGCGTCCACGTCGACAGTGCGAGCGCCAACCCGACCGCCTTGCGTCCGATGCCGACGACGACTGTTTTCTTCCCGCGCGTCTCGTGGCCGTCGCAGTCGGTGCAGTGGTACGCTGTTGCACCGTAGATGCGCTCCAGTCCGGGGATGTCGGGCCAGATCTCCCTCACGCCGTAGGCGAGCAGCAGCCGGCTCGATTCGAGCTTGCTCGCATTCTCGAGCAAGAGCCGGAAATGGCCCGTGTCGGTTCGGACGACGCTGTCGACGCAGCCGTCGATGAGATCCGCGCCCCACCGGCGCGCCTCGTCGCGCCCCGATCCGCGCAGTGCCGCGGGGGTCACGTTTGGCAGTCCGAGATATCCGTTGATGCCGCGCGTCTGCCAGTTTCGCGGATCGCCGGAATCGACGAGGACGACGTGGCGCAGGTAG
>DATCPC010000207.1:0-5204 GCA_036564355.1 Gemmatimonadaceae bacterium
CGATCGCCCAGATCGCCGCGATCAGGAGGGCGAAGCAGAGATACCAGCTGTAGTAAAAGCTCGAGTAGATCTGCCCTACACACGCGAGCGTCAATACGAGCACCCAGGGCGTGCGTGGCTCGACCACGGTCACGCCGGCGCGGAGCTCGGGCTCCGGCTCGAAGATCTCGAGCAGTGCGAGGATCGCGATCGCCAGGTAGAAGTGCGCGATCAGCTGCGCGTGCATGACCTGCGCGGTGCGCACGGCCGCGAACGACAGCAGCATCGCGCCGATGGCGGATGCGACCGGCCGGCACCGGAAGCCGCGCGAGAAGAGCAGGAGCGCCGACAGGAAGTTGAGCGTGCCGATCGTGAGCAGCCACAGTTGAAAGGCGGTGTCGGGCTGGAAGCCGACGAGCCGCCACGGCCAGTAAAAGGGGGCGACTCCGAGAAGGACGTCGGAGTAGGCGGCGGTATTCGGCGCCGGGAAGAACACCGGCGGACTCCAGAAGCGCTCGTGTCCCGGCACGCCGGTCAGCCATCGGTAGCCGTGCTCGAGGATGTAATTGTTGAGCCTGGTGTCGCCCCAATCGCTCTGCATCCGGCTTAGCCCGGAAAGCAGAATGGGATGGAACTGCAGCAGCATCCCGACGATCCATGCTCCGATCGCCGCGAAGGAGCCGGCCACCCATCCCTCCTGTCGCTCCGCTCGGACGCCGCCTCTCACGCTCCTCCTGAATGCTGTTGGGCCAGGCTATTGGCGAATAAATGGGGCTTGACGTTCAAACATGCGATTCATACAATTGTTTGAATACCTCTTTCGGCTGCACCCTCGCCCTGTCGACCGCCTCATGAACCGCTCTCGTCAAATCCTGATCGCCGCCGCCGTCATCATCGTCGCGATCGCCGCCTACGCGATTTTCGCTCCCGCCAAACCCCTCGTCCTCACCGGCATCGTCACCACCAACGACGTCATCGTCAGCCCCCAGGTGAGCGGTCAGGTGCAGAAGCTCCTCGTCAACGAAGGCGATTCCGTCGTCCCCGGCCAGCTCCTCGCCGTCATCTCGGCCGGTGAGCTCGCGGCCGACCAAGCCTACTACGCCCACAGCGCCGAAGGGATGGCCACCGAGGTTCGCGAGACGGAGTCGGCCGTGCGCTATCAGGAACAGCAGATGACGCAGCAGGTGCGCCAGGCCGAGGCGACGGTGGCGAGCGCCGAGGCGCAACGCGCGCAAGCGGCGGCCGACCTCGCGAACGCGCAGACCAATTACGACCGATTCGCGACACTTCTCAAGAGCGGCGCCATTTCGCAGCAGACGGTCGACCGGCAGCGTACCGAGCTTCTCGTCGCCAAGGCGAAGGCCGAGGCGGCGGACCGGCAGGCGGACGCGCAGCGCGCCGCGCTCGAGCTCGCGCGAGGGCAGGCCGAGCAGGTCTCCATGAAGCGCAGCGCCCTCGTGGGCGCGCAGCAGCAGCGCGCCGCCGCCGCCGCGCAGACCGCGAAGGCCGACGTCCGGCTCGGCTACACCGAAATCCACTCCCCGCTCGCCGGAGTCGTGGACGTCCGCGCGGTGCGCGCCGGCGAGGTCGTTGCCGCGGGCGCGCCGATCATGACGCTCATCAACCCCGACGATCTCTGGATTCGCGCCGACGTGGAGGAGAGCTACATCGGCCGCGTCAGGCTCGGCGATCATCTCCAGGTGCGCCTGCCCTCGGGCGAGACGCGTGACGGCACGGTGTTCTTCCGCGGCGTCGACGCGGGCTTTGCGACGCAGCGCGATGTGAGCCGCTCCAAGCGCGACATCAAGACGTTCGAGATCCGGCTGCGCGTGGACAACAAGGATCGCCGGCTCGCCACCGGAATGACGGCGTACGTGCTGCTCCCCGTGTCGTGATGACGGCCGCGATCGATGTGCTGCACATCGTCAAAAAATTCGGCGACTTCACGGCCATCGATGACATCTCGTTCTCCGTGGAGCAGGGCGAGATCTTCGGGCTCCTCGGCCCCAACGGCGCGGGGAAGTCGACGCTCATCCGCATGCTCACAACGCTCATTCCGCCCACGTCAGGCAGCGCGAGGGTGGATGGCATCGATGTCATCGAGGATCCCAACGGAGTACGCAAGGTCATCGGGGTGATCCCGCAGGCGATGACGAGCGATCTCGAGCTCAGCGTCTACGAGAATCTGCTCATTTTCGCGAAGCTGTACGGCGTGCCGCGAGAGAGGCGCAATCCGCTCATCGCCGACCTGCTCGAACAGGTCGAGCTCACGAAGTGGGCGAACGAACAGGTGAAGAAGCTGTCGGGCGGCATGCGGCGGCGCGTCGAGATCGCACGCGGACTCGTGCACCATCCGCGGGTGCTCTTTCTCGACGAGCCGACGACCGGGCTCGATCCGGTGTCGCGCGCGGCGGTGTGGGAGATGGTGCGCAAGCTCAAGGAGCAGCACGAGCTCACGGTGCTGCTCACCACGCACTACATGGACGAGGCGGACGACTGGTGCGATCGCATCGCGATCGTCGACCACGGGCATCTCATGGCGCTGGACTCGCCGATTCGTCTCAAGGCATCGATTCCGGGCACGAATACGATCGAGGCGAGCTTCGGCGACGCGCCGCCCGACTGGCACACGCGCCTCGAGTCGCTCCCGGGAGTCGAGCGCGTGACGGGCGACGCGAACGTCGCGCGCATCGCGACGGACAACGGACCCGAGACCACGACCGCGCTGATGACGACCGCGGCGGAGGAGGGCGTGCGCGTGCTGTCGCTCGCCGTGCAGAGTACGACGCTCGATGATGTATTCGTGCATTACACGGGCCGGCAACTGCGCGACGCGCTGCAGGAGCCGTCGGCGGCAGACCGGTCCGTGATGGTCAATCGCGGCCGATAGGAGAGCGCCATGCATCGTACCTGGGCCATCATCGAGAGGGAGCTGCGGCGCTTCCGGCGTAGCCCGACGCTCATCATCATGTCGCTCGTCATGCCGATCGTGCAGCTCGTGGTGCTCGGCTACGCGTTCGGCGGGCAGGTGAAGCATCTCAAGGTCGGGCTCGTCGATCAGGATCACGGCGTGCCCGCCGTGCGGCTGCACGAGCTCTCGAATGCCGTCGCGGCGAACGCGAAGACGTTCGAGCCGCTGATGTACAACGATCTCGGAACGGCGCTCGGCGACCTGCGCAATGGTCGCATCAACGGCGTGCTCGCGATCCCTCCCGACTTCTCGCGTCGCTCGCTCGCGGGCGATGCGCCGCGGGTCGCGCTCATCGAGGACAACACGGACAACTTCGTGAGCGCGAGCCTCGCTGGCGCGTACGCTGGGCTCATCGCCTCGTACAACCAGCCGGCGGCCGCGCCACAGCGCGTGGAGCAGCACACGACGCTCGACGTCGTCGAGATGTATCCGTACGTGCCCTACATCCAGTACCTGCTGCCGGGCTCCATCGTCATGTCGATCTTCATGATGGTGATGATCGGCGGCGGCATCATCTTCGTCGACGACAAGGCGCGGGGGCTGCACGAGGGCTATCTCGTCACGCCGATCACGCGCTTCGAGCTCATTCTCGGGTTCAATCTTTCGGGCGCGATCAAGGCCGTGCTCGCGGGGCTCGTGCTGATGACGATCGGCTCGCTCATCGCCGGCGTGCCCAATCCGTTCGATCCGCTGCGTCTCGTGCGGCTGTTCGTCGTGATCGTGGTAACCGCGTTCGCGCTCGTCAGCATGATGTTCCTGCTGATGGTGCGCGTGAACGACCCGCTCGTTCCGCGCGCGACCTTCGGCGTGCTCAACACGTTTCTGTATTTCCCGAGCGGGGCGGTGTATCCGACGCAGGCATTTCCCGGATGGATGCGCGTCATCTCGAAGATCGACCCGTTCACGTACGCGGTGCACGCGTTCAAGTGCCTCGTGCTCAAGAACACCGGCTTCGGCGCCATCGGCTACGACCTGCTGTACCTGGCGCTCTTCTCCGTCGTCGCGATGACGCTGGCGACTCTGCTCTTCAGGCGCACGCTGTGATGAGCGCTCCAGCGCAGGCCGCGGACACGCGGCAGCGGCTGCTCGATGCCGCGCAGCGGCTCTTCACGGAGCGCGGCTTCGCGAAGGTGACCGTGCGCGACATCACCAGCGAGGCGCAGGCGAATCTCGCGGCCGTGAGCTACTACTTCGGCGACAAGGTCGGGCTGTACGAGGAGGTGCTCGAGCTCGGCCTGCGACGCGCGCAGGAGCTGAACGCGGAGACGATGCTCGACCGGGATGGACACACGCCCGAAGAGTGTCTCCGGCACTACGTGCGCCAATACCTGCCACGGGTGGTGCGCGCCGACAGCAGGGGCTGGATCTACCGTCTGCTGCGCCACGAGATGGCCGATCCGACCCCCGTGGCGCGCGCGTACGTGCGACAGGCGGTGATGCCGCGCATCGACTTTCTGATGGCGGTCGTGCGCGACCTGTTGGGCGAGGCGGCGACTCCCGATCGCGTGCAGCGGTGCGTGACGAGCATCCAGGCGCAGTGCCTGTTCTATCTCCCGGATCCGTTCAAGTCCATGGTGCTCGCCGACTGGCAGCCGCGCACGGACGAGGAGCTCCGCGACACGGCGGAGCACATCACGGAGTTCTCGCTCGCGGGAATTCGCGCGATCGCGAACTTGCGCCGCGGTCCCCGCGTGCGCCCGCGCTAGCGACCGCGCGCGGCCGGCGAGGTCTCACGCGCGCTAGTGCGCGCACCACCGCATCACGACCGTGCCGACGATCAGCGTGTCGTCGCGCGGAATCGAGAAGTCCGCAAATTCCGGGTTGAGCGACCGCAGCTCGATCGCTCGACGCGAGAGACGCCCCACCGCCTTCACCACGTAGCCCTCCTCGGGGCGCCGCGCGACGACGATCGAGGCGCGCCGCACCGCCGCGCCCACGCTCACGAGCACGACGTCGCCCGCGTGCAGCGCGGGCTCCATGCTGCTGCCGCTCACGGTGAGGGCGACATATTTCTGCCCCGCGGCGAGTGTCTGTGGCAGCTCGATCCATCGCTCGCATGGCTCATCCCACAGCTCGCGTCCGACGCCTGCCGCGACGCCGAGCTCGGGCCACGGCACGAGGCGCTCCCGCACCGCGCCATTCGCGCGCGCGTCGTGCACCACCGGCTCCTCGCGCGCGGCGACGACGCCGAGCCGCGCTGCGAGCACGAGCGCCTGCATGCGCCGCGCGAACCGCTCCGCTCGTGCCTCGGTCG
>DATCPC010000208.1:0-2514 GCA_036564355.1 Gemmatimonadaceae bacterium
CCTGCGGCGCCCGCGGCGCCCGCGGCGCCTCCGGCTCCCGCCGGCGAAAACGGTGCCGGGCGCTCGCGCTCGTCCCCGCTCGCGCGCAGGCTCGCGAGCGAGCGCGGTCTCGATCTCGCCGCCCTCCACGGCACCGGCCCCGGCGGACGCGTCATCCGCCGCGACATCGAAGCCGCGGCCACCGCCGCGCCAGCGCCCGAGTCGGCACCCGCGGCCGGCGACTTCGAGGACATTCCGCTCACTCTGATCCGCAAGACCATCGCGCGCCGCCTCGCCGAATCCAATGGGCCGATCCCGACCTTCTTCCTTACCGCCGACTTCGACCTCACCAGCGTTCGCGAGCTCCGCACGCGCATGATCGCGCTCGGCGACGAGTTCAAGGTCTCCTACAACGACATTCTGCTCAAGGCGGTCGCGACCGCGCTCAGCCAGCATCCCGAAGTCAACGCGCACTGGCTCGGCGACAAGATCCGTCGCCACCATCGCGTCCACCTGGGCATGGCGGTGGCGGTGGAGGATGGGCTCATCACGCCGATCATCGCGGACGCGGACAAGAAGCGCATCAGCGAGATCGCACGCGACTCGCGCGAGCTCGCCAAGCGCGCGCGGGAGCGGAAGCTCGCGCCCGAGGAGTACACGGGCGCCACGGCGACCGTGTCGAATCTCGGCATGTTCGGCATCGATGAGTTTACCGCGATCATCAATCCACCCGAGGTCGCGATCTTCGCGATCGGCGCGGTGGGCGACGTGCCTGTCGTCATCGACGGCGCGCTCGCCGTTCGCACACGGGTGCGCATCACGATGAGCTGCGACCATCGCGCCGTCGATGGTGCCACCGGCGCGCGCTTCATGCAGACGCTGCGCCGCCTGATCGAAAATCCACTCATGCTCGTGTTCTGAGCGAGATGCCCGCCTTCACTACAGGATCGAACTGACAATGGCTTCCTTCGACGTGATCTTCCTCGGCGGCGGACCCGCTGGATACGTGGGCGCACTCCGCAGCGCGCAGCTCGGGCTCAGCGTGGCGGTGGTCGAGCGCGAGGGGCTCGGCGGCACGTGCGTGCTCTGGGGATGCATCCCCGCGAAGGCGCTGCTCGAGAGCGCAGCGGTCGCGCACCGCTCCCGCCAGGCGAAGGCCTTCGGCGTGAACGTCGGCGAGATCACCACTGATTACAATGTGGCGATGAAGCGCTCGCGCGCCGTGAGCACGCAGAACTCGAAGGGCGTCGAGTTCCTCTTCAAGAAAAACAAGATCACCTGGCTCCTCGGCACCGGCACGCTCACGGGCAGGAAGTCCGTATCGGTTGCCGATGCGAAGGGCGTAGCCACGACGCACGAGGCGAAGAAGGCCATCGTCATCTGCACGGGATCGCGAGTGAAGGGCATTCCCGCGATCGGGCTCGCGCTCGACAAGAAGAACATTCTCTCCTCGGACGAGGCGCTGATTCTCGAGAAGGCGCCGGCCACTATGGCAATCGTCGGCTGCGGGGCAGTGGGCTGTGAATTCGCCGACGTCTTCAACGAGTTCGGCACGAAGGTCACGATGCTCGAGACGATGCCGACGATGTTGCCCCTGGAGGATGCCGAGGTCGCGGCCGAGCTCGCGCGGAGCTTCAAAAAGCGCGGAATCGAGGTCGTCCTCAGCGCTAAGATCGAGCGAGCAAAGGCGGGCGACGGCTCGGTCACGCTGTCGCTCAGCGGCCCCGAGAAGAAGGAGCTCACCTTCGAAAAGGTGCTCGTCGCCACCGGTCGCGCGCCGAACGTCGAGGGGATCGGCCTCGAGGCGCAGGGAGTGAAGCTCACCGATCGCGGCTTCATCAGGATCGACGAGCAGATGCGTACGAGCGCGGAGGGTATCTACGCGATCGGCGACGTCGCCGGTCCACCGATGCTCGCGCACAAGGGAGAGCGCGAGGGGGTGGTGGCGGCCGAGGTGATCGCCGGAAAGAACGAGCACCGGGTGAACTACGGTAACATTCCGAACTGCACGTACTGTCATCCCGAAGTCGCGTCGATCGGGCTCACCGAGCAGCAGTGCAAGGAGCAGAAGCTCGAGTACAAAGTGGGCAAGTACAACTTCTCGGCGAACGGCCGCGCGCGCACATCGGGCGAGACCGAGGGCTTCGTGAAGATCATTCGCGACACGAAGTACGGCGAGATCCTCGGCGCGCACATCATCGGCGCGCACGCGACGGAGCTGATCCACGAGCTGGCAGTCGCGCGGGAGAACGAGTTCACCGTAGAGGAGGTCGATCTCGCGATCCACGCGCATCCGACACTCTCCGAGGCGATCGCGGAGGCGGCGCTTGATTCGATGGGGCGAGTGCTCAATGCGTGAGCACGGCGTTGGCGCGACGCTTGCCTCTGAGCACGAGGCCCAACTCGCGCTCGCGCCGATGCACGTCGTGCAGCTGGGTCTGGTGCCCTACGAACGCGCGCTCGAGCTTCAGCGCGCGGTCGCACGCGCTCGCATCAGCGGAGAGATCGCGCACGATGTGCTCCTGCTGCTCGAGC
>DATCPC010000235.1:0-17899 GCA_036564355.1 Gemmatimonadaceae bacterium
GCCTTCCGGTGATCTGTGCCGGCGGAATCGGGGGAGGCGCGTCTTTCGCCGCCGCGTTGAGAATGGGCTATGCTGGAGCGCAGCTCGGCACGCGCTTCATTGCGACCACGGAGTGCATCGCGAGTGACGCCTACAAGCGCGCGATCCTGAACGCGGACGCATCGGACATCGTGCTCACGGAGCGCATCACCGGCGTGCCAGTTGCCGTCATTCGCACGCCGTTCATCGAGCGCATGGGCACGAGCATCGGCCCATTTGCGCGCCGGCTCTTTCGCGGCCGCAGGACGAAGCACTGGATGCGCAGCTACTACGCGCTGCGCTCGCTGCGCCAGCTGAAGAAAGCGTCGCTCGATGAGAAAGCGGACTACTGGCAGGCGGGGAAGAGCGTCGCGGAGATCACATCGATAAAGCCGACTGCGGAGATCGTTCGCGAGCTCGCGGCGGCGGCGACGGCGGCAAACGCAACAGCCGCGGCGGCCAGCGGCTAACCGCTAACGCGGCAGCAGCCGCGCGCGCGCGTCGATGGCCAGCGCGACTGCCTCCTCCGCTGTCGCGCCTACCGCGCCGATGTGCCCCATCTTTCGGCCCGGTCGCGGCGATTTCCCATACAGGTGAAGTCGCACACCGGGGAGCGCGAGCGCCTGCTCCCAGCGCGGCAGCGAACCATCGCGGAGCCACAGGTCGCCGAAGAGATTTGCGATCGCCGCCGGCCGCATGCTCTCGGTGTCGCCGAGGGGAAGGTCGCACACGGCGCGGATGCCCTGCTCGAACTGGCTCGTGAGCGACGCGAGCTCGGTGTGATGGAAGCTGTTGTGGGGGCGCGGCGCGAGCTCGTTCACCACCAGCTCCCCCTCGCGCAGCAGGAACATCTCGACCGCGAGCAGCCCCACCACGTCCATCTGCTCGGCGATGCCTCGCGCGATGCGCACGCCCTCGCGCGCGACCGCGGCGGGAATCGGCGCCGGGATCACCGACCAGTCGAGCACTCCGTTCAGATGATGATTGAGTGCGGGTGGGAAGGTCGCGCACGCGCCGTCGGGGCGACGCGCGACCATCACCGAGATCTCGCCCTCGAGATCGAGCCCCTTCTCCACGACGCAGGTGGACGAGCCGAGCGAGCTCCACACCGCGGCCGCGTCGTCGCGCGGGGTCGTGCGCGCCTGCCCGCGTCCGTCGTAGCCGCCGAATGCCGACTTCACGAACGCGTGCGCGCCGGCGCTCTTGATGGCGCTCCCGAGCTCTTCGGCGGTGTTCGCAACCCAAAAGGGGCCGACCGGGAATTCGTGCTCGTCGAGCCACCGTTTCTGGCGCGCGCGATCCTGAATGATGTGCAGCACGTGCCCGCCGGGGCGCACGGGGACGATCGCGCTGGCGGCGGCCATGGCCTTCGCGCCGATCTTCTCGATCTCGACCGTGATGACGTCGCACGCCTTCGCGAGCTCCGTCGCCGCGGCGACATCATCGAATCGTGCGGCGATCACGCGATCGGCCACGGCTCCGGCGGCGCAGGCGGGATCGGGGTCGAGGACGACGACGTGGTAGCCGAGCACGCGGGCGGCGAGCGTCATCATTCGTCCGAGCTGCCCTCCACCGAGAATGCCGATCGTGGCGCCGGGAAGTACCGGTGTCACCGCGAGCGCTCCTCCTCCATCACCTCGGCCGTGCGTGCGGCGCGCCACGCCCGCAGGCGCTCGCGGAGATCCGGGCGCTTCGCCGCGCAGATCGCCGCGGCGAGGAGGGCGGCGTTCGCTGCCCCCGGCTTTCCGATCGCCAGCGTGCCGACGGGAACGCCGCGCGGCATTTGCACGATGGAGAGCAGGGAGTCGATGCCATTGAGCATCGTCGCCGGCACGGGAACGCCGAGCACGGGGAGAATCGTGTGCGCGGCGACCATCCCCGGAAGGTGTGCGGCGCCGCCCGCCGCGGCGATCACTACCTCGAGGCCGCGCGATTCCGCGCTCGTCGCGTACTCGGCCATCCAGACCGGCGTGCGGTGCGCCGAAACGGTGCGGACCTCGTGCGGAATCTGCAGCTCGGTGAGAAGCTCGACCGCGGGTGCAAGGAATTCGAGATCGCTCTTGCTGCCCATGATGACGCCGACCCACGGGAGCGGGCCGATCGCCTCGCTCCGCCGCCTCATCGCCATGGGCGTCGGATCACTTGTCCGATTGCCAGGAGTAGGAGCGCCCCGCGAGGCGGATGTCGTCGTTGGGCACGACGTGCCACGCGCCGTTGTATCGGCGAACCGTGATGCGCTCGACGCCATCGTCGCTGGTGCCAGGCGGTGTCGGTGTCATGCGATACACGACATGGGTGACATACTCGGTCTCCGGAATCTCGCCGAGGATGGTGCGGCTCGTGGTCCGCGCGTTCGCCTTCACCGCGTCGCCGCCGGCGAGCCAGCTCGCGAACAGCGCTTCGGGCGACAGCTGCTCGAGTTGCGTGATCGATTTCGTACCTGCGAAGCCCTTGAGGAAGGTGTCGCTGTAGTGCGACTCCTGCGATTCGAAGTATTTCTGTACGCACTTCGGCAGACCGTACTGCTTCTCGTGTTTCTTCTTGTTGTCGCGCTCGATCTTGTCCGCGTCCGCGTACACGAGCTGCTGCTCGCGCCACTGGCTGAGGAATGCGGAGTCGGAGAGCGCGGCGACGCGCGCCCACTGCTTGTGCGACATCGCATCGAAGGCGGCGTTCACCGCGGCGCGCGGAGAAGAGAACGCGGGATCTTGCGCCGTGGGAGCGGGCGGCTGTGCGGCGGCCTGCGCGCGCGCGGGCGCACTCGCCGCGAGCAGGGCCACGCAGGCGAACAACATCACCATTGGCTCACGACCGCGCCGGCGAATTTCGCGCGAGGCACTCCCGGAGCCTGCACCGTGCTGCGATTGGTACAACTGTAGGAAAGACATACCTGTCCTAAAGGTATAGCCGGCGCACCCGCTCCGCGAATGGCAGCCGAAAGCCGTCAGGGAGCGGCGCCAAAGGCCACCCCGTGCCGCTCCCGGCCCAGGGCGGCGACCACGGCAGCGAGGACGATCACCGTGAGAGCCGCGATTGCCATGGCCTTCGCGTACGACATGTGGCGCGCGAGCTCCGCCTCGATGTACACCACTGATCCGGCTATCAGCACGCCGCACTGGTACGCGAAGCCCGGAAGGAAGCCGCGCACGGAGTCGGGGGCGAGCTCGGTAATGTGCACCGGAATCACTCCCCACGCGCCCTGCACCATGAACTGCATGAGGAACGCGCCCGCCACGAGCAGCGCGAGGCTCGGGGCGAACGCCCACAGGGGAATCATCAGCACCGCGAGAGACAGCGCGAGCACGATCGATTTTCTCCGGCCGATGCGGTCGGATAGGTAGCCGAAGGCGATGCCGCCAATGATCGCGCCCACTGCCGCGAAGGCATTGAGCGCGGAGCGCATGCGCGGCGCCATTCCCCAGTCGCGCTCGAGGAATGCCGGGTACATGTCCTGCGTGCCGTGCGACACGCAATTCATCAGCGCCATGAGCAGCGTGAGATACAGGAACAGGCGCCACTGCGACAGGATCGCCCGGAAGAGCGATTTGAAATCGTGATGCCTCGTGCGCTTCCACACCTCGGATTCCTTCACGCGCATGCGCACGAAGATCGCGAGCAGCGCGGGCAGTCCGCCGATGAAGAAGAGCGGGCGCCAACCGTAGTGCGGAAAGATCAGAAAGTAGGCGACGGACGCGAGGAGATTTCCGGTTGCATAGCCCTCCTGCAGCAGCCCGGAGAGAACGCCGCGAAATTTCACGGGGCTCTTTTCCATCACGAGCGAGGCGCCCACGCCCCATTCGCCTCCCATGCCGATTCCGAAGAGCGCGCGCAGCCAGAAGAACATCGTGTACGACGTCGCCATCCCCGATGCGACCTCGAGGACGGAATAAAAAACGAGATTGATCATGAGTGGGCCGCGTCGGCCGTACCGATCGGCGAGCATTCCGAAGAGGAACGCGCCCACTGGCCTGAAGGCCAGCGTGACTGCAATGGTCTTTGCCATCTCCGTATCGGAGACGTGAAAATCCTTTCCAATTGCGGTCAGTGTGATGACGACGATGAAAAAATCGAATGCATCGAGCGTCCACCCGAGGAAGCCTGCGGTGACCGCTGCGCGATGATCGCTCTTGCCGGTGTCGCTCGAGCTGGAATCAGCTGATGCAGGTGAAAAAATAACAATTCGGATTCGAGTGACGTCCGTTTTCGCGAACGCGTCAAGCTACTACGATCTCCCTTCTAACCAATAGTACGGCGGGATCGCTAGGGGCTCGCGCCCCGCGACAAAGGCAACCCCGCCGAAAGACGGGGACGCAAAGCCAACGAGACTAAGGTGCGGAGCGCGCACTACGTCGGTCGGGTTGCCCGAAGAGCCTACAAGGACTTTGGATAAATGACGATATCCCGCACTGCGCTCACATTGGTGAGCTGCGCCGCGCTTTTCGGCTGTTCGGCAATGGAAGATCCCGCGGCCTCCACGAGTGTGCCGCGATCCCTCGCCAAGTGGGTGATCGTTTCCCCCGCCGCTCCGACCATCGCTCCCGGAACATCGCTCGCGCTCAACGTCGAGCTGCAGGATGCATCGGGTCGCGTGGTCACGGGTCAGCCGGAAGCATGGAGCACCAGTGACTCGACCATCGCCACCGTCTCGAGCACCGGCGTCGTCACCGCGCACGCGCTCGGCCTGGCGAAAATCTTCATCACGTCGGGCATGCAGAGCGCGTACGCGGATGTGAGCGTGTCGAACGCGCCGCCCGCACCGCGCTGGGTGTCGGTGTCGCCGGCCACCGCGCAGGTCTCCGTCAGATCGACGATGGAGATCTTCGCATCGGTCACCGATGCGCAGGGACATCTGGTGTCGGACATGCCGGTCACCTGGACGAGCACGAATCCGGCGTTGGCTTCGGTCGACGCGAACGGAGCGATCACCGGGATTGCGGCCGGGTCGGTGAGCATCATCGCGCATGCGGGCAGCAACCAGGCGGTGACGCAGGTGCACGTCGTTGCCGCGAGCGTGACGACCGCACCACCCACGTCGCCGACGTCGCCGGCGCCTCCGCCGCCGCCGCCGCCGCCCCCGATCTCACCACCGCCGGCGAGCGGATCGCTGTACAGCGGCTACAGTGCCATGTCGCCGCACTGGCCACACATCCGCACGATGATGACGGACTTCTACTACTCCTGGACCACCGCCGAGCGTACGTGGGCCGGGCAGCACTACGACTTCGCGATGTCGGGAACGGGAAGCGCCTGGCGCACGGTGAACACCACGGTTGGACACCTTCCGTACGTGCTCGAGTGGACCACCATCATTCCCGGACCGTCGGCGCACGACAACGTGCAGTCCGCGTACTACAAGGACATGCGGGCGTGGTATGCCGCGCATCCGTCGTACTCGCTGGAGAACGCGTTCCTGCACAAGGCGGGAGCGGCGCACGATTCCGCCGGACGCATCATCATCACCATCTGGTCTTCCGCCCGCTGGGTCATCAACCCCGCCGACGAGGGTGCACGGAACTATCAGGTGGATCGTTTCCAGCGCATCGCGGCGAACGAGAATGGCGTGTTCGTCGATGAGTGTGCGGGAATTCTCGGGCTCATTCCGGCCTCGCAGGAATTTCCGACGAAGACGGATTTTCAGGCGCCGCAAACGGCCACGTTCGCGGCAATCAAGCAGGCGTTCGGCAGCAAGGCGCTCATGCTGAACACCGCCGAGTACACGACGGCGTTCGATCTCGCGAACGCTCTTGCCGCGGGCGCGGTGCATCTCGAAGGGATGAACAACCCCCTTCACCCCGGAATCAGCGGAGCCTGGCAGTGGGTCGAGAAACTCACCAGCCAGAACGTGCTCGTCGACTTCGTCACGCTCTATCCATCGACGTATGTGAACACGATTGCGGCGACGTTCCCGCACGGGAATTCGGCGACGCCGGCGCAGCGCATGAAGCTGTGGGAGCTCGCGAGCTACTACATCGTCGTGCCGAGCAATCCTGCGGGGCGCGCGCTGCAACTCGAAAACACGTGGAATCTGCCGTATTCCTCGCTCTGGATCCGCGCGCAGGAAGCGAACGTCGGGCATCCGCTCGGCCCCCGCGTGCAGGCGTCGCGCGGCACCGATCCGCTCGGGCAGACCTATGCCCTGTACACACGCGACATGGATCGTGCGCTCGTCATCGTGCGGGTCAATCAGGGATGGGGCGCGCACAGCTATGTGGATGCAACCGCCGTGTCGATTCCGCTGCCGGCCACCGATCAATGGCTGCCGCTGAACGCCGACGGTACGCTGGGAGCTCCGGTGACGAGCATTACGCTTCGAAACGTGGAGGCGGCGATTCTCGTGAAGAAGAGCCGGCTCTAGAAGTCAGTCGCCGAGAAACTCGCCGACGGGAGCGAGGGTCTCGACGTGGTCGCAGAGGATCTTGAATGCGGCCAGGAGCGGCACGGCGATGAACGCGCCGGCCACGCCCCATATCTCCCACCAGAGAATCAGCCCGATCAGAATGGCGACCGGGTTGAGCGTGAGACGCTTTCCAAGCAGGAGCGGCGTGACCAAGTACGCCTGCAGGAGATTGACAGCGAGATAGCTCGCGGGCACCGCGATGATGTGCGCGAGGCTGTCGAAGGTGGAGAGAGCCGCGAGCGTGAGCACGCCCACCATGATCAGCGCGCCCAGGTAGGGAATGAACTCGAGGAAGAGCACGAGCACTCCCCACAGCACTGGATTGGGCATGCCGAGCGCCCACATGATGAGAGTGACGACTCCGCCCTCGAGAACATTGATGAGCGCGACGGTGGACAGGTACATCGAGATCGACGTCTCCGTTTCGCGGGCGATCGCGACCGCTTTCTTCTTGTCGCGAAACTCGGGAAGCATCTTCGTCAGCTTCTGCAGAAAGAGATCGCCCGAGGCGAGCAGGAAGTAGAGGAGCACAAGCGTCTCGAGCGCGCCGGCGAGGAAGGCGGCGGATCTCTGGACGAATCGGTCCATGAACGTTGGGCTTGCCAGCGTAACCTCCTGCGCAGGCGGATTGCTCGATCCCGTGGTCGCAGCACGCGCCATCTGGTCCGCGGACTTGCTCACCTGCTCCATCGGCCGGCGCAGCTTGCGGATCTTGATGTTCGCGGCCGCGAGGGATTGCGGCGCCCTCGTGACCCACTGCTGTGCGGGCTCCGCCAGGAAGTATCCGCCCACTCCCACCGCGGCGACGATCGAGAGGACGACGAGCGCGGCTCCGATAGGCTCCGGAATGTGCGCGCGCTTGAGCGTGCGCACGAACGGACTCAGGAGGAGATTGAGCAGGAGCCCGATGGTGACCGGGAGAAAGAAGGCGCGCGCGAAGTACAGCGTGTAAAAGAGCGCGATCACGAGCAACAGCGTCGCTGCGATCGATCGAACAGCGGGCTGCGACTCCAGCGCGTTCTCGAGAATCTCGAGGTTGGGTGTCTCGATCACGCCCGGTGGCGAGAGCGACGAATCTGCTTGTGACGACCGAGTTTCCAGAGCGGGTGCGGCGTCCGTATCGTCTGCCGGCGGGCGTGCTGTCATGGGTGCTAGGCCATGCACGATCTCAGCCAGCGGGCTCGGGCGCGTGAGGGCGCGAGCGACGCGGGTTGGCGGACTGCGCAGGGATCTTGCTATCTTGTGCCGGACATGCCACGCGACGCGACGACTCCCCGTCCCGAGCAGGACACCGCACTCAAGCTATGGGTAGTGCTGAGCCGCGCGCACGAATCCGTAGCGGAGCTCGCGAAGCTCGACATCGAGCGAGGCGAGCTGTCGCTCACCGAATTCGCGGTGCTCGAGGTGCTCTATCACAAGGGTGACCTCTCCGCAGGCGAGGTGAGCCAGCGCGTACTCCTGCAGAGTGGCAGCCTCACCTATGTGATCGACAAGCTCGTGGCGCGCGGTCTCATCAGCAGGCGCGCGTGCGAGACCGATCGTCGCCGCACCTACCTGCGCCTGACCTCGCCCGGAAGCTCGCTCATGAAGCGCATCTGGCCGGGACACGCGGCCGTGATCGAGCTGGCGACGAGCGGGCTCACCCTGGCCGAGAAGCGTACGGTGACCCGGCTGCTGAAGAAAATGGGGCTGCACGCGGAGGTCGCGGGCGGCCGGGAACCAAAGTGACGTGAGAAAGCTTGAATTCAAGAGATTGTTTTTAGCTTGAATTCAAGAGATTATTCCTTCACGTCACCGGAGTGTTCCAATGGCCACAACGCAGGCACCAGCCACGAGCAGCACCTGGAAGATCGATCCGAGCCATACGCTCGTCGAATTCGCAGTCAAGCATCTGATGATCACCACCGTCAAGGGGCGATTCACGGATGTCGAGGGAGCGATCGTGATCGTCGACGGCACCCCGTCGGCCTCGTCCGTCAATGCGGTGATCAAGGCCGCGAGCATCGATACGCGCACGGGACAGCGCGATGACCATCTTCGAAGCGCGGATTTTCTGGACTCCGCGAACTATCCGGACATCACCTTCAACAGCACGCGCATCACGGGAAACGATTCGGAGTTCAAGCTCACGGGGAATCTGACCATCCGCGGCGTGACGAGGGAGATCACGCTCGACGCCACGAACGAGGGATCGATCAAGGATCCCTGGGGCGGAGAGCGCATCGGCTTCAGCGCCAAGACCAAGTTCGACCGGCGCGACTTCGGGCTCACCTGGAATCAGGCGATCGAGAGCGGCGGCGTTGTAGTGGGGCACGAGGTGAAGGTGTCGATCGAGCTCGAGGCAGTGAAGGAGGCGTAACTCCTCACGCCGAGCTACAACATGAAGGCCGCCTTCCGGGGCGGCCTTTTCGCATCTACTGGCTGCCGAGCATCGCAGCGATGCGCTTGGGCGCGGTGAGCAGATACGCGTCCCGAATCAGATCGCCGATGGTGTTCCAGTTCGGCCGGCGATCGAGCCTGATGCCGAGCCACCCTTTCGGACCCACGTACGGTGGCGCGAAGTACCGGTCGGGATCGTCGTGGATGAGCATGTCCTGGATGAGGTGCGTGGACTTCACCCACACCGCCGGGCGCCCGGTGCCGTGATGGGTATCCGACGCGGCGCACATGGCGAAGATCTTGTTCTTCACGCGGAACGTGGGCTCACTCCACGCCTCGACCTCGTGTGCCTCGGGAAGCGCGAGACAGACGGTGCGGAGGCGGTCGATTGGCTGGGTGGGGGCGGTCTTCCTGGACATGCGGATGGGTTAGGGAACCAGCGTGGGATGTTAACACGGATGACGGGCGTCGTGGTGGCTTTGGGGGGCGCCAGTCGTCTGTTCATCAATGGCATCTGATGGGCGCCGCTCTGGTGTCCCGCACGGCTACATCCCGAGGTCGAGGTCTTCATGGATCTGCGCTCATTCATGCGCCACGCAGGCGCTCTGCTGACGGCGCTGGCGGTCATCGCGTGCGGAAACCGCGAGGTGGGAACCGACCCCGGGAGTGCCGTGCTCGAGGTCATCGTCAACACTCCGATCGCGCGCGCCGGTGCCGTCGCCATTCACGGCCCCGCCTCCAACACATTGTACGTCTCGAGCACCGACACCCTTCGCGGGCTGATTCCCGGACAGTATGTCGCGCACGCCGACAATGCGGCCGCGCCGGACTCGCTCGTGAGCCCCGTGCTCACCGGCGTCGTAACCGGCAGTCCGGTGATGGTGGAGCTCGGGCGGATGGATTCGGTCGTCGCCACCTATGCGCTTCGCGGCGGCTCCGGCGCGCTCTGGGTGGGGAAGTGGGGCTCGGCGAATCTCGCCGAGGGATTCACGTCGTCGCAGCTGGCGAGTGGGGGAACGATCGGCGCGGCGGACACGATTCGCGCCGCGAGCACGCCGTCCACCATTTCCGGCACGGCGTTCGACACGGCCGGCAACATGTGGGTGACGGATTACATCAATCAGCAGATCATGAAGTTCACGCCCGCGCAGCTGGCGAGCGGTGGTGCGGTGACGCCGACGGTGGCGATCCAGACGGCGAAGGAGCCGTGGGGCATCGCGTTCGACGCGAACGGGAATCTCTGGGTGGGCTATTACAACGGCAATAACGTGCTCGAGTACGCGGCGAGCGATGTGCAGGGTTGGAGCGGCACGCTCACCGATCCCGCACCGATGTTGACCGTGACGACGCCGAATGGCCCGCTCGCCCTCGCCTTCGACGCCGGCGGGAGTCTGTGGGTAGCCGGCTTCGACGTGCCGGTGACGTACAAGATCGCCTCGAGCGCGATCGATGCGGGGATCGCTGGCGGCACGATCGCGCCGACGGACAGCCTCGTCTCCGCGTTTCTCAAGCACGGATCCGGACTCGCCTTCGATCGCGCGGGCAATCTCTGGGAGGGCACCGAAGCAGGGTTCATCGTCGGCTACACGTCGGCGCAGCTTGGAGCGGCGTCGCACGGCGAGCCGAACTTTGCGCAGGAGAGTCCCTCGTACGGATTCGATGAGCTTGCGTTCGACAACAGTGGAAATCTGTGGGCCGCGACGGAGACGCCGGATGTTGCGATGTTCTCGCCCGCACAACTCACGAGCGGCGACGTGACCTCGCCGGCGCGCACGCTCACGGCTGGGACGGGAGAGCGAACCTTCGGTCTCGGTTTCGACACGCACCAATCCGCGCTCCCGATCGCTCCGGCGTACGGCGTGGTTGCCAGCGTGGGCGCGCCGCTCCGCTCCGCGCCGCCGCCGGTGCAGAGCCGGGACGGCAGCCGGCCGGGAAGCCTGACGCGCAGGTAGACTTCGCGGTCCCCAGCCGGGCCCGCGATGACCGACGACACGACGACACCTCTCGCAAACGCGCGAGAGGCGCTCGTACCCAAGCTCTTCACGACACTTCGATCGTACGATCGCGCGCAGTTCGCCGGCGACGCCATCGCCGGCCTGATCGTCGGTGTGGTCGCGCTGCCGCTTGCCATTGCGTTTGCGATCGCGAGCGGCGTGACACCGGACCGAGGCTTGTGGACCGCGATCGTCGCCGGATTCATCATCTCCGCGTTCGGCGGCTCGCGCGTTCAGATCGGGGGCCCGACGGGGGCCTTCGTCGTCATCGTCTACGCGATCGTCCAGAAGTACGGCGTCGACGGGCTCACGGTTGCGACGCTCATGGCTGGTGTGATCCTCGTCGCGATGGGGCTCGCGAGATTCGGCAGCGCGATCAAGTTCATCCCGCATCCGCTCGTGATCGGATTCACGAGCGCGATCGCCGTGATCATTTTCTCCGGCGAGGTGAAGGACTTTCTCGGCCTGCGAATGGGTGCCGTACCGGCGCCATTCCTCGCGAAGTGGGGCGCATTCGCGTCGGCAATAACGACGGTCTCGCCGGCGGCGATCGTGGTGTCGCTCGCGGCGCTGGCGATCATTCTCGTGTGGCCGCGCGTGAGCCGGCGCGTTCCCGGTCCGTTCGTCGCGCTCATCGTCACGACGATCCTCGCGCACGTGCTGCAGCTGCCGGTGGAGACCATCGGTTCGCGCTTCGGAGAGATCGCGGCGTCCGTGCCGCACCCGCATTTCCCTGATCTCACGCTGGAGCAGGTGACGGCGCTCGTTGGCCCGGCGTTCACGATCGCGCTGCTGGCAGCGGTCGAGTCGCTGCTCTCCGCGGTGGTCGCCGATGGAATGATCGGGGGGCGGCATCGCTCGAACATGGAGCTCGTCGCCCAGGGGATCGCGAACATCGCGTCGCCGCTCTTCGGCGGCATACCGGCTACCGGAGCGATCGCGCGTACGGCGACGAACGTGAAAAACGGTGGTCGCACACCCGTGGCCGGAATGGTGCACGCGCTCACGCTGCTCGCCATCACCGTCGCGGCCGGCCGGTGGGCCGCGTACATCCCGATGGCGACGCTGGCGGCGATCCTCGTCGTCGTCGCGTATCACATGAGCGAGTGGCGATCGTTCGTGGCGGAGCTGCGATCGCCGAAGAGCGATGTCGCCGTATTGCTGACGACATTCTTTCTCACGGTGCTCGTGGATCTCACCGTGGCCCTCGAGGTCGGGATGGTGCTGGCGGCGTTCCTGTTCATTCGGCGCATGGCGTCGGTGACGAACGTCAGCGTCATCACGCGCGAGATCCAGCAGGAGCTCGCCGAGGACGGCGGGGCAGAGGAGCTGCTGGATCGCAGGACCGTGCCCAAGGGCGTGGAGGTCTATGAGATCAACGGTCCCTTTTTCTTCGGGGCGGCGCAGTCGTTCAAGGACGCGGTGTCGCAGGTGGCAGGGCGACCGCGGGTGCTGATCCTGCGCATGCGCAACGTGTCCGCCATGGACTCCAGCGGCATGCACGCACTGCTGGATGTCATCCATCGTTCGCGAAAGGAGGGAACGGCCGTCATCCTGGCCGGGGTGCACATGCAGCCGCTCGTCGCGCTCACGGGCTCGGACGCGGTGGCGCAGATCGGCCAGGAAAATCTCGTCGACAACATCGACCTCGCGCTCGCGCGGGCAAAGGAGATTCTCGGATCTCCCAATGGCACTGCTGCGGAATGAATCGTTCCAGCGAGCGTTGGCCCTTGAAGTACGGTGCTCAGCGAGCTTTGTTGCTGCCTTGCTCTCATCGTGCCCGGAGATTGCACGACACCCGCCGACGAAGCTGACACCGTACGCCGAGAGGTTTCGGGCACCGGATGCTGTTCAATAGCGTAGTCTTCCTGTTCGGCTTTCTCCCGATCGCCTACGTGGTGTTCTGGAGTCTGCGCACGACCCGGTGGCGACACATCTGGCTCGCGCTCACCGGCTACGTGTTTTACGGATACTGGAATCCGTGGTTCGCGCTGCTGATGCTCTTTTCGACGCTCGTCAGCTATTCCGCTGGACTGGGGTTCCTGCGCTGGTCGGATCCGCGGCGGCGCAAGCTGTGCCTCGTCGTGCCGGTTGCGACGGATCTCGCGCTGCTCGGGTTCTTCAAGTACGCGAATTTCGGCCTCGATACGGCGGAAGCATCGCTGCGTCTCATGGGGAAGAACGCATTGCTCCCGCGGCTGAATATCGTTCTGCCAATCGGTATCTCGTTCTATACGTTCCACACGATCAGCTACATCGTCGACAGCTATCGCGGCACGATCAAGCCGACGCGCAGCTTTCCGAAGTTTGCCGCGTACGTCTCGCTGTTCTCGCAGCTGGTAGCCGGTCCGATCGTGCGCTTTCGAATGCTCGAGGCCGATCTCGAATTGCTCGGCGGGGCCAGTCGCACACGGTGGCTCGGCCGCGGAGTGGCGTTCTTCGTCATCGGCCTGGTCGAGAAGGTCATCGTTGCGGACAGCATCGCAGCGTTTGTGGACCCGGCGCTCGCGCACTACGATCTGCTGTCCACGACGGGAACCTGGCTCGCAATGCTCGGCTACAGCTGGCAGCTGTACTTCGATTTCGCGGGCTACAGCACCATGGCGGTCGGGCTCGGCCTGCTGTTCGGGCTGCGCATTCCGCAGAACTTCAATTCGCCGTACAAGGCCCACGATCCTTCGGAGTTCTGGCGGCGATGGCACATCTCGCTCTCGACCTGTCTTCGCGACTATCTGTATATCCCGCTGGGCGGCAACCGCCACGGCGAGCTCGAGACGTATCGCAACATGATGCTGACGATGCTCATCGGCGGGCTGTGGCACGGTGCGTCGTGGACGTTCGTCATCTGGGGGGGCGTATCACGGTGCATTGCTGTCGCTGCATCGCGCCTTCGGGAGGCCGTGGGACAGACTCAACGCGGGCGTGCGGCAGGTGGGGATGTTTCTGCTCGTGGTGTTCGGATGGGTGCTCTTCCGGTCCACCACGTTCGGAATGGCGCTGACCATTTTTCACAGGATGTTCGTGCCCACGACGGGAGAGCTGGTCCAGCAACCCGTTCTTGCGGTGCTCGTACTCGGCATTGTCGCGTGGTGGGCGATGATCGGTCCGAACGAGTACGAGATGAACCTCGAGCTCACGCCGCCGAGGCGCTTCGCGCTCACGGCGGCTTTCGGCGCGTCGTTGGCGATTATCATCGGGTCGCCATTCTCGCCCTTCCTCTATTTCCAGTTCTAGGGGGCGGCGCATGACGCGTCCGGGATTCGCGCCGGCGGTGAGGCGGCGCGCGGGCGCACTGGGCCTGGTGCTCGTGTGCGCGGTGAGCTTCGAGCTCACGACGCGCATTCTGGACTGGGTACGCTACCGGATGCCCATTCTCTCTCGCGTGACCGGCGAAGAGGAGCTCATGTTGCGCGACCGCGATGGCGCGCACGGACGGCCGAACGCGCAGTACAGGAAGTGGGCGATGGACAGCCTCGGATTCCGCGGCCCGGATGTTCCCGTGCACGCGGCGAGGGGCACCGTTCGCATCGTGGTCGCGGGAGCGTCCGAGACGTTCGGGCTGTACGAGTCGCCAAACAAGGAGTACGCGCGCGAGCTCGAGGATACCCTGAACGAACGACTCGCGGCGGGCGAATGCGCCGGGTCGTCCACGGTTCGCTTCGAGGTGCTGAACGACGCACTTCCGGGGATGTCGCTCGCCACGGCGAAGCAGGACATTCGAAATCGGCTCGGTCGCTTCGCGCCGGACATCATCATCTACTACCCATCGCCGGCGCAATACCTGGAGGATCGCCTGCCGATTGCGACTCCTCCAGATTCGTTGGCCCCGAAGCGCAGCGTCGAGCGATCCCCGCTTGGCGCGCTGCATCCGAGATCGCTCGAGTTCGTGCGCGACGAGCTGCGGCAGCTCGCTCCGGAGCCGATGCTCAACTGGTTCCGCGAGCGTGCCGCCGGGTCCGAGCGGCGAAAGCACCCGGCGGCCTGGGTCTTTTCTTCCGTTCCGCACGACCGGTTGTTGGTGTTCGATGCGGATCTTCGCTCGCTGATCGGCGCCGTGCGATCGGATGGCGCGGAGCCGGTGATCGCGACGCATGCGACGGCGTTCGAGCGCCACATGGCCGACAGCGCGGAGCGGGCGCAGTCGTGGGAGCGATTTTACCCGCGGGCGAACGGCGCGACGATCATCGCGTTCGATGACAGCGCGAGTGCAACGACGATGCGAGCCGCGTCGGATTCCGGGCTGGTGCCCGCCGACGTGCACGCCATGTTCGCGCGCACCCAGGGCGACAACTTCGTGGACTTTGTGCACTTCACCGACGTGGGCTCCGCGCGCGTGGCGCACGTTCTGGCTGAGGCCGCGCTGACGGCGGCGGGGCGGCGTCACGAATGCAGGCCCTAGCGCAGACTTCGATTCGCGCACGGCGTGCTCGCGCTCCGTGACGCCCCGCAACAGCGGGCGCGGCAGCATCGGGTGCGAGCGAGAAAGGCGCGCATCGGAATTGACCTTTCGCGGTCCCTCCTGCATTTGAAACATGCTGCAGGCCAGCGATTATCTTTCGTCGGAGGTGCAATCATGGAAGAGCTGATTCGGATGGTATCGGAGCGCACCGGCATCGCGCCGGAAAAGGCACAACAGGCGGTCGAGACCGTGTTCAGCTTTCTGAAAGCCAAACTTCCTCCCTCCATCGCCAACCATCTCGATGCGATCGCGACCGGAAATCTCGAAACGATCGGGAGCAGCCTGGGCGGCATGAGCGGGCTTGCCGACATGGCGAAGAGCATCGAGGGCAAGCTGGGGTTCGGAAGCCCACATCCTGGAGAGCCGCATCCTGATGAAAACCGCGCTTGATGCGCGACACCGCGCGCTCGGCGCGCGGATGATTCCATTCGCCGGCTGGGACATGCCGGTGCAGTATCGGGGACTCGTCGAAGAGCACAATGCGGTGCGTACTGCCGCTGGGCTCTTCGACCTTTCGCACATGGGGGAGATTTACGTCACGGGGCCCGATGCGGCCGCCGCCCTCGACTATGCGCTCGTCACGGCACCGGGGAAGCTCGCCGTAGGGCGGGCCCACTACTCGATGATCTGCGATGAGAGCGGCGGCGTGCTCGACGATCTCATCGTGTACCGGCTCGGCGAAACGCGATACATGGTGGTGCCGAACGCGTCCAACGCGGCCACGGTCGCGACCGCGTTGGGCGAGCGCCTGAAAGGGTTCGATGCGGCGCTCGACGACGCTTCGATGCGTACGTCGCTCGTGGCGATCCAGGGGCCCCTCGCGGCGGAGATTCTGCAGCCATTCGTCGACGTGGACCTGGCCACCATCAAGTACTACTCCGGCACCCAAACGCGCGCGTGCGGCGTGCCGGCGGTTCTCGCGCGCACGGGATACACCGGCGAGGACGGCTTCGAGCTGTTCGTGGCGTGGGATGATGCGGTGCGGGTGTGGGATGTGCTGCTCGAAGCCGGTGCGGCGCGGGGGCTCGTGCCGGCCGGACTCGGTGCGCGCGACACGCTGCGACTCGAAGCCGGAATGCCGCTCTACGGGCAGGAGCTGAATCGCGCGACCACACCGTTCGAGGCGGGGCTGGGCCGCCTGGTAAACTTCGGGAAGCCGGGGGACTTCGTGGGTCGTGCGGCGCTCGAGCAGGCCCGGAATAATCCGCGCAAGTCGCTCGTGGGCCTCAAGCTTTCGGGGCGCGGCATCGCACGGATCGGGTACCCCGTTTATCTTCCCGCCGCAACGGATCCGTGCGGGGCCGTGACCAGCGGTACAGCGTCGCCGACGCTCGGATTCGCGATCGCGATGGGCTACGTGCCCACCGATCGCACCGCGGTAGGTGGCGAGCTCGAGGTGAGCATTCGCGATCAGCGCGCAAGAGCGGAGGTCGTGGCGATGCCGTTCTACCGACGATCGAACTGAGGAGACAGGAAAGCGACGTGGAAATTCCCGACAATCTGAAGTATTCGAGCGAGCACGAGTGGCTCGCGACGGGCGGCACGACGGCAAAGGTCGGCATCACGGGATACGCGGCCGAACAGATCGGCGACATCGTCTTTGTCGAGCTTCCGAAAGTCGGAAGCACGGTGACGGCGGGGACGTCGTTCGGCGTGATCGAGGCCGTGAAGTCGGTGAGCGAGCTCTTTGCTCCCGTGTCCGGGAAGGTCGTTGCCATCAACCAACGGGTGGCGAAGGAGCCCGAGTTGGTGACGGCATCGCCCTACGGTGACGGGTGGCTGATCGAGATCGAGATGAGCGATGCGGGCGAGGCTGCCGCGCTCAAGGATGCCGCAGGCTACCGCGACCTCATCGCGGGTCTTCAATAGTCGAGTAGCGTGTCTGCCCCAAATGAATTCGCGGCGCGGCATGTCGGCCCCCGCGGTGAGGATGTCGCCTCGATGCTGGAGGTGTTGGGCTACCACTCGCTCGACTCCTTCATCGATGCCGTAGTGCCCGAGTCGGTGCGCATGCGCAGGCCGCTCGCCCTTCCGCCCGGGCGCGGCGAGAACGCGGTGATCGCGACGATGCGCGAGCTCACCGACCAGAACGAGGTCTTTCGCTCGTACTTGGGCCTCGGCTACAGCAACTGCGACGTGCCGGCGGTGATCAAGCGCAACATCCTCGAGAATCCCGGCTGGTATACCGCGTACACGCCGTATCAGGCGGAGATCGCGCAGGGGCGCCTCGAGGCACTGCTCAACTTCCAGACGATGGTGTGCGATCTCACGGGTTTCACGGTTGCGAACGCGTCGCTGCTGGACGAGGGAACGGCGGCCGCCGAGGCGATGGCGATGACGCTCGCGATCGTGAAGCAATCGGGAAAGGCCCCGGTGTATCTCGTCGATCGGGCGTGCCATCCGCAGACCATCGCGGTCGTCGCGACGCGCGCGGTGGCGCGGGGGATCGAGATTCGGGTGGACGATCCCGCGAACTTCGAGTTCAGCGAGGGAGTGGCCGGGTGCCTCGTCCAGTATCCCGCGACGGATGGTGTCGCGCGAGAGTACGCGCCGCTGTGCGCGCGCGCGCACGAGGCGGGCGCGCTGGTGACCGTCGCGACGGACCTGCTCGCGCTCGCGCTGCTCGCGCCGCCGGGCGAGTGGGGCGCGGAC
>DATCPC010000236.1:0-37187 GCA_036564355.1 Gemmatimonadaceae bacterium
CGGCGCCGGAGAAAGTCCGCAACACGCGTCGCTAGCGAGTCGCGCAGGGCCAGCGTGTTGCCGCGCGGCTGCTCGAAGCTCGCGCGCTCGAAGTCCGTGCCGGTGCCATCCTTGAGCCGCACGCTCACGCGCAGCTTGTCCTTGTCCGGCTCGATCGACCCCACCACGAGCGTCCCTGCGCTCAGCGCGCGCGCGATGCTGTCCGGCGCCACGCCGCCACCGCGAAAGAGCGACGCACCGTTCGCCGACACGACATCGAGCCCCGAGACGGCGGTGAGCCGAGCGATGAGCGTCTCCGTGAGTCCGTCGGCGAGATACGACAGCTCGTGCGTCTTGCTGTCATCCTCGAAGTACATCACCGCGATGCGCCGGGGATCGAGCCCAGTGCTGCTGCCGGCGCTCCGGATATGCGCGCCGCGCGTGAAGTGCCATGCACCCCAGCCCACCAGCGCGATCGGAAGCAGCACCGCCGCCGCGCGGATCGCGAGCCGCTTGCGGCGCTGGCCGGGCTCCAACGTGCGCATTGATTCCGTGGCGCTCCGCGCCGCCATCACGCGGCGCGAATACGTGGCGCCCGCGGGGCGCTGCAGTGCCTGTGCGAAGGCGCCCGCGGTCTTGAAGCGGTCCGCGGGAATCTTCGCGAGTGCCTGGAGTACGGTGTCCTCGAGCTCGTCCGGCACGTTCTCGCGCACGATCGCAAGTGACGGCACGCGATCCATCGTGTGTCGCGCGATGATCGACGCTGCCGTCGGCCCGACGAAGGGCGGCGTTCCCGCGATCATCTCGTAGAGCACGCACCCGAGCGCGTACACATCGCTTCTGCCGTCGATGTCCTTCTCGCCCATCGCCTGCTCGGGACTCATGTAGGTTGGAGTGCCGAGCGTGATGCCGGTTTGGGTGAGCTTCTCCTCGCCCATCGCGCTGATCGCGTGCGCGATGCCGAAGTCCGCGACGATGGCGTGGCCATCGTCCAGGAGAATGTTCTCGGGCTTGATGTCGCGATGCACGATCCCGTTGCGATGCGCGTAGTCGAGCGCGGACGCAACTTCCACCGTGATCTGCACCGCGTCATCCACCGAGAGCTGCTGCTCGCGATCGAGCCGCGCGCGCAGTGACTCGCCGGGGATGAACGTCATCACGTAGTACAACAGATGATCCGGCGTCTCTCCGGAATCGTAGAGCGCCAGGATGTTCGGATGGCTGATCTTCGTGACGAGCTGGATTTCGCGACGGAAGCGTTCCGGACCGAGAGCCATCCCCAGATCAGGAAGCAGCACCTTAATGGCAACCTCGCGATCGTGTTTCAGATCTCTCGCCAGGTACACCGTCGCCATACCCCCGCGGCCCAACTCGCGCACGATCTCGTACTGCCCTTCCAAGGCAGCCTTCAGCCGATCGAGCCCGTTCGTCGCCAATGCCCTGCCCTGCGTTAAGAGACGCTGAGCAGCGAAGATACGAGCCTGAGTCGGAATGTGCCAGACGTCACAAGGTTCTTTCGCCCGTCAGCAGCGCCCGTCAGCGGGGAGCGGTCGAATCGGCCGCAGCGGCGGCGCGATAGATCGTTCCGCCTTTCATGACGAAGGACGGCCGCTCGAGCACTGTGACGTCGCTGAGCGGGTCGCCTTGCACCGCGATGAGATCTGCCCACGCGCCCGGAGCGATCGTTCCGACCCTGTCCGACCATCCGAGCAGGTCGGCGGCGTTCGACGTCGCCATCTGGATGGTCTGAAGGGGAGTGAGCCCGAGCTCCAGAAGATACTTGAACTGCTTCGCGTTCGTCCCGTGCGGGTACACCCCCGCGTCCGTCCCGAACGCCATCTTCACTCCCGCGGCGATCGCCCGCCGCCAGTTCACGTTCTGCGCCTTCCGCAGCAACCGCTCCTTCTCGATCATCTTGTCCGGCAGCCCGATCTCCTTGCCATGCTCGAGGATGTAGGCGTCGGTGTAGATGTCCGGCACGAGATAGGTGCCGTGCTCCTTCATCAGGCGCACGCCCTCCTCGTCGACCAGGCCGCCATGCTCGATCGACGCCACTCCTGCCCGCGTCGCCCGCTTGATCGCCTCGGCCCCGTGCGCGTGCGCGGCAACCTTCCGCCCCCACGTCGTCGCCTCGGCCACGATCGCGTTGAGCTCCTCCTGCGAGTACTGCGGCGCGCCCACCGATTCTTCCTCGGACAGCACGCCGGCGCTCGCGAGCACCTTGATCCAATCCGCGCCGTACTTGATGTTGACGCGAACCGCCTTTCGCACCTCGTCGACGCCATCGGCAATGTTGCTGAGCTGCTGGAAATGGATGTACGGCGAGAATCCATTGAGATCGCCATGCCCGCCCGTCGCACTCAGCGGAAGCGTGGCGACCAACATTCGCGGCCCCTCGACCACGCCCTCGTTGATCGCGTTTCGCAGCGCGACATCGATCAGCTCCGGGGCGCCGACATCGCGCACCGTGGTGAAGCCGGCCTCGAGCGTGCGCTTCGCGTAGATGTGCGCGCGCACCGCGGCATCGATCGGGCTGCGACGAAAGAGATCCGTGTAGTAGTCATGGCTCTCTCCCGACAGATGCGTGTGCACATCGATGAGCCCCGGGAGCACGGTGGCGTCCCCGAGATCGATCACTGACGCGCCGGCTGGAATCGCCCCGCCCGATGTCACCGACGTGATCTTCTCGCCGTCGACGACGATCACCGCGTTGTCAATGCGCTTGCCGGTGCGCGGCTCCACGAGGTGCGCGGCGCGGAGCACGACGTGCCGGGGTGCGGAGGCGGGCGGCGCCGCGGCACCCGCCTGCGCACGGGCATCGAGGGGAAGCGCAGCGAACGCGAGCGACGCGGCGAGGAGCGGAAGGGCGGAGCGGGTGCGGGTCATCGTGGACTCGTCGAGGTGTCGGACAGGGAGCGAAGCGTGGCGTTGTCCTTCGCGGCCTTGATCTCGAGCTCCAGCTCGTCGATGCGCGCCTTGAGCGCGGCATCGTACGCATCGCGCGCGGCGGCGCCGGCGGCCGTCACGGCGGTCGCCGCGCCGCTGAGCGCCGCGCTCGATGTCTGCTCGACGCCCGTGACGTTGCCGTGGTCGCCGAAGGTCAGCGCGATCTTTCCGGAACCCAACAGCTGCGTGCCGAAGGAGATGTTGAGAATGGGATCCGAGGCGGAGACGAGCGCGACCAAGCGCTCCTCGGCGACGGAGAACGTCGTGTTGCGTGCGTCGATCGCGTCGGGAATGTGCACGCGAACCACGCGCACGATCGGCTCGCGGTAGAAAATCCTCGCGCACGCGCTGTCGGCGCCCGTGCATCCGATCGCTGACACTCCCCCACCGCGCGCCGGCTCGAGCGCGCTCGTCGGCTCGGGAAGCGGAGACACCGTGACAAAGAGATTGGCGAGCGTGTACAGCTCCAGATCGCGTGTGAAGGTCGCGTTCTGGCGGGCGATCGTCGACCATGTGGCAAGCGGGTCGGGCGCGGGCGGCAGCTCGGTGAGGTCGAACGTGCGGATGATGTGCTTGGTCGACAGCGGCGTCGGTTTTGATTTTGACGGCGCCGCGCACGACGTATCGCGCACCACGCCGAGCCCGCCCCGAGTGAGACTCCCGAGCACGCCGGCGACGCCTCTCGCAACCGTCGTGGCGATCGCCGCGCGCTGGTCCGTGCCGGCGTAGTTGAGCGACGTGAGCACCCCGGTTTCGCTGACCTTGACGCCCAGCGTCTGGTCGATGGTGGCGGAGGGGCGAACTCCGAGGCGGTAGGCTTGCCGGCGGTCGGCGACGGTGGTGACCGTCAGCGTCCAGCTAGTGGAAAGCGAATCGTGCGGCACGCACACGCCGTGCTCGCGAACGACCTGGTGAAACTGGCTGAGCTTCGCGTCCACCGTGAGCAGATCGCGCGTCAGGAAATAGCGCAGTCCTTCATTCGGAGCACTCGCGAGCTCGAACGGGCCGCTGGTGTCGAGCGTTCCTGGCCTGGTGCAGGCAACGAGTGGCGCGGCCAGGAGTAGAAGGAGAATTCGAGGCATCCGGGGCATGAATCCTCCAATAGGGGTGCCGGATGAAGCGCGCGGCCCGCTGAATCGTCGGTCATAATGATAGGGTTGCCGTACCCGCTCGGCTACTCGCGAGGTGCGAGTGGACAGGAGGAGAGCCAGGATGGCACGTCGCTTGGGAATTCGTGGTACGATGCTCGCCGCCGCGCTGTTCGGTGGCGCGATCGCGGCGCGGCGCGCGCCGCTTCCGCCAACGCACATCCCCGTGCGCGTCATCCTGGTCGCGAACGACGTGCGCGACTCGATGAACATGGTCTTCCTGCACTCGACATCCGGGTGGCGGAAGTATCACAACGTCAATCCCGCGAACCTCGGACGTGGCACTCCGATCTGGCGCGAGACCATGCGCTGCCTGCGCGGCCGGATCTCCACCGACACGCTGTGGATTACCGCGTGGGAAACGCCGCGCGGCGAGCGCGCCTTCGCCGCGGCCGTGACGGGCGAGTGCGACGACAGCGACGAAGCGGTCGGGAGCTGGCACACGCATCCGTGGAGGGCGGACAGCATACAGAAGCCGATCAAGACGCGCGGACTTTCGGTTGGCGACCTTCGCGCCTTTCATGCGAGCTCGGATCTCATCGCGCTCGCTCAGTGGGACCGCGACTCGATCGCGGGAGCCGTGCGGGCGTTCAACGGCTCGGTTCAGTATCCCATCCCGGTCCTCGTGGAGCTCCGAGCCAACCCCGACAGCCTGCTGGCGGCCCGGGATTCAGCCGAATTACGCTGAATCTGGGCTCGGGAATGTGACGCCGTCGCGGCCGCGGGAAGGGACTTGCGCGGAGCGCGAAAAAGCGTAACACATTGTCGCACAATGCCATATATCTCGAATTATGGTTTTCTCATTCGCCGAAAAGGCGTGATGATGTGCGTCGGCCGCGTGATAGACTCTGTGATACAACTCACCATACATTGCGGGTCCGAAGTTCCCGTTCGACTCACCCGCATCCGCCGGCACTCGTCCAGCTACGAGCTCCGGCCTATTCTTTGGCCAAATTCAGCGACCTCAGCGGTTCCGAGAGTGAGGATCCTGCATCGCCCCGCCGCGCTCGACGTGCGTCCGGCGGGGCGGGGATCCCGCGCGCGTTGCTGACATCGCTCGAGGATCACCTCGTGACGCTGCCGGGCGTGACGCTCGCGCGCGTCGAGGTTCGCCCGACGGGTGAGATCGTCGGCATCCACCTCATGGTGTCCGCTGGCGTCGACACGAGCTCGCTCATCAACACCGTCGACGAAACGCTGCGTACGACCTTCGATCTCAAGATCTCGCCTGAGCAGATCTTCGTCGCCCATGTGAACGCGCGATCGGGGTCCGCTGCCGCGCGCCCCCAGGAGAGCGGGGTTCCGCTCGAGCCGAGTCGTTCGGGGGGTGTGCTCACTGCTGATGAGGGCGGCTCGCCGCGTCTCGCGCGCCGCGTGTACTTCGAGGATCTCGAGGTCCGTCGCTCGCGCACATCGGGGATTACGTGCCGCGTGTCGCTCAGAAAGGGCGCGCTCGTGCTGAGCGGCGAGGTGACGGGCGCATCATCGGAGCGGTCGCGTGCCGAGCTGGCGTCGCGCGCGACGCTGGCCGCGCTGGGGGCGGCGGACGTCGCGGCGCAGACGGCGGCGATCGAGCACGTGCTGATCGTCGATTCGCTCGAGCGACGCTACGTGGTGGTGGCGGTGGCGGCGCGCCGCGGGCGCGAGATCGTGCCGCTCACGGGCGTCTGCGAAGTGCGCGAGGATGTCGAGACGGCCGCCGTGCTCGCGACGCTGTCGGCCACGAATCGGTGGCTCGAGCAGTACTGATTCCCTGCGCGTGTTCCTCGCGAGCGATTTCCCCGCGTGCGGCCCGGTGAAACCAACCTAGAGCTGTCGCGTAGAAAGACCAGCTGTGATTACATCCGGTTGCGTCCTTATCGCGGAGGTCGGGATCGATGAGATGTTGGTCCATCGCAGTCGCGCCATTGCTGCTCTCCTTCCCGCCCCTCTCGCGCGCGCAGGCGCTCCCGCCCATACCGATCGATTCCGCCAGGCGCGCGTTCGCCGAGGCGCACGCACTGTGCTCGGCCGACGGCGGAAAACTCTGGGGCATGTCGCTGTGCGGCCCGATCATGTTCGTGGATGCGCCGAGCAGGTCGATAGTGGCGAGCGAGGGCGATGCGAAGGGAGTGCTCGCGGCGAAGGACGGCGCGTTCGTCGGTGTCTTACCCGCAAACCAGAACGTCGCGAACACGGCCGTCGAGTGGTCGGGCGTCAGGTGGACTCAGATGCTCTGGCCGATTCCCGCCGACGAGCGGCTGCGTGCGACGCTGATGGCGCACGAGCTCTTTCACCGCATCCAGAGTCAGCTCGGCTTTCCGAACCACAGCGCGGGCGAGAACGCGCATCTCGATGAGATGAACGGGCGGTACTACATGCAGCTCGAGTGGCGCGCGCTCGCGCGTGCGCTCGAGGCCGGCTCCGATGCGGATCGCAGAGCCGCGGCGCGGGACGCGCTGATCTTTCGCGCCGAGCGCTATCGGATGTATCCGAAGGCAGCGGCCGAGGAGCACGGGCTGGAGCAGAACGAGGGGCTCGCCGAATACACGGGCGTGCGCGTGGGGAACCCAACGGCGGAGCTGCAGAGAAAGATGGCGCTGCGCGATTTGTCGGCGCATGTGGGCGACGCGACGTTCGTACGATCGTTCGCGTATGCGACCGGGCCGGCGTACGGGCTGCTGCTCGATCGCTTTGCGCCGGGATGGCACGCGCGGCTCGGGTCTGGCGAGGGCTTCGATGCGATTCTGAGGCGCGCCCTGCACGCGGCGGCGGCGGCGAGTGGGGAGAAGGTGGTGGCCGAACGCGCCGCGAAGTACGACGGCCCGACGCTCCACGCTGCGGAGGTCGATCGCGACGCGAAGCGGCAGCAGCTACTCGCGCTCGATCGCGCGAAGTTCGTAAGCGGTCCCGTACTCACGCTCAAGTTCCGGAAGATGAACGTACAGTTCGATCCGCGGAATCTTCAACCGCTCGGCGATGCCGGAACCGTCTATCCGACGATCCGAGTGTCGGACAAGTGGGGCGTGATCGAGGGAAAGAACGGCGCGCTGATGAAACCGGACTGGAGCGCGCTCGTGGTTGCGGCACCGTCGTCGACTGCGGGGAGCAGCGTGACCGGCGACGGCTGGACGCTCGAGCTCCAGCCGGGGTGGACCATCGTTCCGGATGCTCGCGCCGGCGATTTTGTGCTATTGCCCCCTCCTTGAAGAGAGTTCGCCGCGCGCGGCACGGACGAAGCGACTGATTTAGCTTTCGCGCTTCACCGCGACATCGTCGCAGCCGCACTCTCTTCGTCAACGCTCATTCATGCGCATCGCCATCGGTTCCGATCACGCGGGCTTCCATCACAAGACGCGCATCAAGGACATCCTCGCGCGGTGGGGGCACGAGGTAAAGGATTTCGGCACCGACTCCGATGTTTCCGTCGATTATCCGAAGTACATCCGGCCCGTCGCGCTGGCGGTCGCGCTGGGCGAATTCGAGCGGGGCATCGTGCTCGGCGGATCCGGAAATGGCGAGGCGATCGTGGCGAATCGCGTTCCGGGAGTTCGATGCACGCTGTGCTGGAACATCGAGTCCGCGCGCTACGCGAGGCTGCACAACGATGCGAACGTGCTCGCGATCGGCGAGCGGCTGGTGCCGGCGTCGGAGCTCGAGCCCATTCTCCAGGTGTGGCTCGAGACGCCGTTCGAGGGTGGACGGCACCAGCGGAGAATCGACCAGATCGACGACGTGTGATGGGCGATCTCACGTCATGAATTACTGCTTCGTAGGTGCCGCCTCCAATTGGCGCTTGTATTCCGCCTCGTCGAAATGACCGAGGGACTTGGAGATGAGCCCATCTGCACCAATGATCCACTCTTCATAACCGCTGATGCGGACGTGATTGCCCGTACCACCAGGCCCCGAGTACGTGCCGCGTAGCGTCCAGCGGTAGACAAAGCCTGCTCCTTGAGGCTCAACCGCGTCCATGTGCACGATGATGTCGGGGAAAGCCGTCATGAAACCGCGTGCGGCGGTGGTGATCGCGGCGCGCCCGACGGACGGGGGAGCGGCATTAATGGTGAGCGAGCCGTTTTCAGCAAAGAACGATGCTACTTGCGAGGGATCCTGGCTGCACCATGCCGCGGTGTACCGATTCGCAAAGGCTCTGACGCTGGCGAGATCCACCGGCCTACCTCCTGAAGCGCAGCCGCCGCTCGAGAGCAGCGTGATCGCAGCGGCGATCGGGACAGCGACGCGTACGGAACTGCGCAACATGAGCTCCTGACTCATCTCGATCGTGCGCGCGAAAGGTCTGCGCATACGCGATGAACAAGCGCTGCCCTGGCGTGAAGCCGTCGATCAAACCCGGACGCCCGTCGCACTCGTGCACTCGACGCGAGCGCGGCCAGCGCGATCATGGAGACAGCGGAGAAACGAAAGACCTTCCTGTGGTCCATCACTGTTCTTGGATGTTTTCTGCCGAACCGATGCTGGAGCGCGAATCCACCATGGCCTCGCTCACTTCCCAGAGTCGCTTCCGCGCGCTCGCGTCGTACGAGCGCGGCGACGAGCGTGCGGGCCTGCACTTCACGTAATACCCGCCGCTCACTCCTTCGACCTGCGGCGAGCTCGCGAGAAAGACCTGTGTCGCCGCGCCCTGTTCCGGTGTCAGCAGGAAAGGCGAGATCACCGCGTAGAGCAGCCACGGCAACTTGCGCAACAGGTCCGTGGCGACGGTGCCAGGGTGCAGGCAGTTCGCGGTAACCCCGGACCCGGCGAGGCGCGCAGCGAGCTCGTACGTGAACATCACGTTCGCGAGCTTCGACTTGCCATACACGAGAAAGCCGCGGTAGTTCTTTTCACTCTGCAGGTCATCGAAGTCGATCGGACCATGCGCCTCCGCCGCCGACGCCACCGTCACGATGCGCGACGGTGCCCCGGCTCGCAGCAGCGGCATCAGCTCGCGCGTGAACAGGAATGGCGCGAGATGGTTCACCGCGAACGTCAGCTCGAATCCGTCCGCACTCAGCGTGCGATGCCTGTTCGCGAGTCCGGCATTGTTCACGAGCACGTGCACCGCGCCGTACCGCCTGCCAATCTCCGCCGCTGCCGATCGCACGGCGGCCAGCGACGCGAAGTCGGCGAGCACGACGTCCACCTTCGCGTTCGCCACGGCCGTCTCGATCTCATCGACGGTGCGCGCACTCTTCGCCGCGTCGCGCGCGACGATCACCACCGTCGCACCCATCCGTGCGAGCGCGAGCGCCGTCTCCTTCCCAATCCCCGCCGTCGCACCGGTGACGACGCAGACCTTCCCTTCCATCACCGGCGCGCTCGTGCTCACGAGTGGCGCCCCACGGCGCGTGCCCGGTATGTTGCACGACGCCTCATTATAGTGAGCAGCATGCGTCCAACCTCGCCTTCGAACCAAACCCGCACAACCGCGCCGAAGTGATCGCGCTCACCCGCCCGCTCGCGCTCGCGCTCCTCCTCGGCACGCTGCTCCTCGCCGGCGGCGCGGCCATGCACCCGATACTGTCTGGCGACGGCTCCATGGAGCTCGGCATGATCGGCGGGATGCCCATCTGGCGCACAATGCACCTGTTCATGCTCGGCGGCACCGGTCTGATAGTCGTGGGGATCTGGGTGCGATACGTGGGCGCGCCGGCCAACAGCCCAACCAACGGCGCGGTGATCGCGTCGCTCACGATCATCACCGTCGGCATTGCGCTCGACTCGCTGAACACGACCTTCATGGCCGGTCCCGCATGGCGGATGGCCGCCGCGTTCACAGCCGGCGACGCGTCGATCGCGAAGCAATTCGAGACCATGCACTACGTGGGCCTCATCTCGGCGCGCTTCGGGAATTACCTCATCGCGCTCGGCGCGCTGCTGCTCGGCGCTGCCGAATGGATGACACCAGGGCGGCCGCGCTGGCTGGCGGTGCTGGCGTGGATCGCGGCCGCGGGCGGCCTCGTCGGCGTGATTTGTTTCGACGAGGCGGCCCCGGAAATGCTCGGCGCGGTCTCCCTGCTGTGCGGATGGCAGGTGGGCGCGGCGATCGTCGCGCTGAAAAAGCCGAGCGCGCCGAACTAGTCCTTCAGAATCTCCTTCGCGGCGTTGTAGCCGCACGCGCCCATCACCCCGCCGCCCGGGTGCGTGGCCGCACCGCAGAGATACAGGTTCTTGATCGGCGTCTTGTACTGCGCCCACCCCGGCAACGGTCGCATGAACGCGAGGCTGCTCAGCGACATCGTACCCTGCATGATGTTGCCGCCCGTCAGCCCGAAGCGCGATTCGATGTCGCGCGGCGACAGCACCAGCCGATTGATCACCGACTGCTTGAAGTTCGGCGCGTACTGATTGAGGATGTCGAAGCACCGGTCGGCGAACTTCTCCTTCGCCGCATCGTAGCTCGCCTGGGTGTCGGCGCCCTTCACGTTGTACGGGAAGTACTGAATGAACATCGACATGAGGTGTTGACCCTCGGGCGCGACCGTCTTGTCGATCACGCTTGGAATCGTGCACTCGAGGATCGGATTCTCGGCCGGCTTCCCGTACTTCGCATCGTCGTAGGCGCGCTCGATGTAATCCATGTCGGGCGAGATGTGGATCGTGCCGCGATGCTGCGGGCCCGCCTGGGCGCCGGGAACGGCGGTGAAGTTCGGAAGCTCGCTGAGCGCGACATTGATCTTGAGGCTCGCGCTGCTGTAGTCGAGTCCCTTCACGCTGGTGACGAAGTCCGCAGGGAGATCCTTCTCGTCGCAGAGCTTGAGGAAGGTCACGTGCGCATCGGCGCCCGACGCCACCTTCGCCGCGCGAATCTCGGTTCCGTCCTCGAGCACGACGCCGATCGCGCGGCCGTCCTTCACGAGCACCTTCGCCACTTCCGCGCTCGTGCGAATCTCGGCGCCTTTCGCCTTGGCGGCGCCGGCTATCGCGTTGCTGATCCCGCCCATGCCGCCGCGCACGTAGCCCCACACGCCGCGCACTCCGTTGCACTCGCCCATCACGTGGTGGAAGAGCACGTACGCGGTGCCGGGCATCGACGGCGCCGCCATCGCGCCGATCACCGCGTCTGTTGCGAGCGTCACCTTGAGGTTTTCGGACTCGAACCAGCGGTCCAGGATCGGGCGCGCGGCGCCCGTGAGAATCTCGATCGCGGCCGCGCCCTCGGGGCCCATCTTCTTGAACTTCCACGCCATCTTGGCCAGGTGGCCGAGGTCCGACGGTCGCATGTTCCACGGACTCGGCGGGGTCTGCATGAGCGTCGGCTCGATGAGGTCGGCGCAGCGCTCGAGCATCGCCTCGTACCTGGGGAGCGCGTCCGCATCCTTCTTCGAAAACTTGCTCACCTCGCGATGCGTCATCTCCTTGTCGGGGCCCATCAGCAGCGATCGGCCGTCGGGGAATGGTGAGAACGACGACGGGCTGCGGGGGAGGAGCTCGAAGCCGAACTTGTGGAGCTCGAGCTCCTTGATGATCTCGGGGCGCAAGAGGCTGTTGACGTAGGCTGCCGTCGAGACCATGTAGCCTGGCCAGATCTCCTCGGTGACGCACGCGCCTCCGACCATCTCGCGTCGTTCGAGGACGAGGACGCGCTTGCCGGCGCGCGCGAGGTAGGCAGCGCAGACGAGCGCGTTGTGACCAGCGCCAATGAATACGACATCGTAGCTCTTCGCCATGATTGTATACAATTGAAAAGGACAGAATGCCACTGCAGGGAGGCACGGAAAGATCAACGATCCAGGGCCGTTACGCCAGCCCCGCGTTCGTTACGTCATGGCGACTTGTAGACCGTTCCCGATTTCATCACAAATGCCACGTTCGCAAACTTGCCGACGTCGGCGAGCCCGTCGCCCTCGACGGCCACGAGATCCGCGGATTTCCCCGGTGCGATCGAGCCTACCATGCTCTGCCAACCGATCAGCGTCGCGGCGTTGATCGTCGCCGACTGAATGACCTCGAGCGGCGTCATCCCGCCGTAGCGTATCAGCAGCGGAAATTGTTGCGCATTCTCGCCGTTCGGATAGACGCCGGCGTCGGTGCCGAACGCCATCTTCACACCGGCGGCCACCGCCTTCCTGAGGCCGACGTGTTTGAGCTCGCCGATCGCCGCACTCTTGCGCATGATCTCGTCCGGCCATCCCTGCGCCTTCCCGGTGGTGCGAATGTACTCGCCATCGACGAGATCGGAGACGAGGTAGGTGCCGTGCTCCTTCATGAGCCGAATGGATTCGTCGTCCAGCAGCGAGCCGTGCTCGATCGAGGCCACGCCCGCGCGCACCGCGGAATTGATCCCCTCGGTGCCGTGCGCGTGCGCGGCGACGCGCGCGCCGTACTTCGCGGCCTCCGTCACCGCCGCATGAATCTCCTCCTCGCTGAACTCCTCGACGCCGGGCTTGGTCCCGGACGCGAGCACGGCACCGGTGGCGATGACCTTGATGAGATCCGCGCCGTGGTTCAGGATCTCACGTACGCGCTGCCGGACTTCCGAGGCGGAGTTGGCAACGCCGAGTCGCATGTCGGGCGGCAGCACGACATCGGTGGCCTGGCCGGTCACCTCTCCCCCGCCCGTGCTCACGGTGATGTAGGCGCCCGCGACGGCCATGCGTGGACCCATCACGAAGCCCTGGTTGATGTAATCGCGCAGCGCGATGTCCAGATACGCGCGGAAGGTGCCGACATCGCGTACCGTGGTGAATCCCGCGAGGAGCGTGCGCCGCGCGTGCACGACGCCATCGAGCGTCTCCTGCGCGGCGGACCGCTCGAGCGGCAGGAGATTGTCGGCGGTGTTCTCTGCTCCGATCTGATGCGTGTGGCAGTCGATGAGTCCCGGCGTCACCATGTACTTCGACAGATCGATCACCTTCGCGCCCGCGGGGATATGGCCGGGTGCCGCCTCGATCGAGACGATCGTGGAGCCGCGCACGATGATCACACGGTCGCGCAGCACCGTCCCCGCGTCGACGTCGACGAGCCATCCCGCGCGCACGGCCGTCACCGAGGTGCTGTCCGGCGGCAGGAAGGGAGGCTTCATGAACGGTGGCGTCATGAGCTGCGCCGGCGCCGCCTGCGAGGCGATGCACAGTGCCGCGCTCGCGAACAGTGCCGGGCGGAGAATGAGGTTGCGCATCAGGGTGCCTTGTAGACGGTGCCGGTTTTCATCACGAACGCCACGTTCGTGTAGCGCGAAATGTCCGCAAGCCCATCGCCCTCGACCGCGATGATGTCCGCCGACTTCCCGGCGGCGATCGAGCCGACCTTGTCCTGCCATCCGATCAGCGTCGCCGCATTGATCGTTGCTGCCTGCAGCGCCTGCATCGGCGTCAGCCCCCACTTCACCATGTACGGGAGCTGTCGTGCGTTCAGGCCGTGCGGATACACGCCGGCATCCGTGCCGAAGGCGATCTTGACTCCGGCGGCAACGGCCTTTTTGAATCCCTGGCGCTGCGCATCGGTCGTCTCGTCGTTCTTCCGCAGAATCTCCGCCGCCCACCTCTGTTCCTTTCCGACGCTGGCGATGTAGTCGCCGTTGTAGATGTCGGCGACGAGATAGGTGCCGTGCTCCTTCATGAGGCGGATCGACTCGTCGGTCATGAGCGATCCGTGCTCGATCGACGCGACGCCCGCCTTCACCGCGGCGTTGATGCCCTCCGGCCCGTGCGCGTGGGCCGCGACGCGCGCGCCGTACTTCGCTGCCTCTGTCACCGCCGCGTGAATCTCTTCCTCGCTGAACTCCTGCACCCCGGGCTTCGTCCCCGGCGCCAGGACGGCGCCCGTCGCGATGATCTTGATCAGATCCGCGCCGTGGTTGAGAATCTCTCGCGCGCGCTGTCGCACTTCCTCCGCGTTGTCCGCGACGCCCAGGCGCATGTCCGGCGGAAGCCCGACGTCCGTCGCGAGCCCGGTGACCTCGCCGCCGCCGCTGCTCACGGTGATGTACGCGCCCGCCACCGCCATGCGCGGACCCATCGCGTATCCCGCGTTGATGAAATCGCGCAGCGCGACATCGAGGTACGCGCGGTACGTCCCCAGGTCGCGCACCGTGGTGAAGCCCGCAAGCAGCGTGCGCCGCGCGTTCTTCACGCCGTCGAGCTCCTCCTCGCCGGCGGACCGCTCGAGCGGCGCCGATGCGTCCGCCGACTCATCGCCGCCGATGAGATGCGTGTGACAGTCGATGAGTCCCGGCGTGACGGTGTATTTCGAGAGGTCGATGACCTTTGCGCCCGCGGGCACGTGGCCGGGCGCCGGCTCGATCGACGCGATAGTGGAGCCGCGCACCACGATCACCTGGTCCCGCAGCACCGTTCCCTTGTCGACGTCGACCAGGCGCCCGGCGCGAATCACGGTGACGACGGTGACGGCAGGCGGTAGAAACGGAGGCGCCATGTAGTCCGGCATCTGCGCGCATGCGGAGCGGCCGATCGCGAGAAGCGCCGCTGCCACCGTGAACAGAATTCTTTGCATACAATATCGGGAGTAGGGAACGCGAGCCGGTGCCCGCCCACATGATGGCGCCTTCGCCGCCCGTCCGACAGGGCAACACCGCATCGGAGCGTGTCGCCCTTTCGCGTTTCCAGCGTTCTCCCCATCTTGCGAAACCACCATCACACCCGGATTCGCACATGGCGACCTTCGTCAAGACACGGGACATCCCGATCGCCGGCGCGCACACGCTGCCGCAGGAATTCTTCGTCTCCCCCGAGCTGTTCGCCCGAGAGCGCGAGCAGATTTTCGCGCGCCGCTGGGTGTGCATCGGCCGCGAGTCGAAGATCGCGAACAAGGGTGATTATTTTTTGCATACAATCGGGATGGAAAGCATCATCGTCCTCCGCGACCAGTCCGGCGAGATCCGCGCGCACTACAACAGCTGCCGCCACCGCGGCGCCCGGATGTGCGAGGCGGCCTCCGGCTCGTTCTCCGAAACCATCCAGTGCCCCTACCACGCCTGGACGTACGCCCTCGACGGCCGGCTCGTCGGCGCGCAAACGAGCGACTCCATCCCTGGCTTCGACAAGAAGAACTTCCATCTCGTCAGCGTCGCCATCGCCAGCTGGGAGGGATTCCTGTTCATCAATCAGGATCCCAATCCCGAGCCCTTCGAAGTGGCCTTCGCATCCCTCCTCGGCCGCTTCGAGCGCTTCAACCTCCCGACGCTCACCGTCGCGCGCACGATCGAGTACGACGTCAAGGCGAACTGGAAGCTCGTCTTCCAGAACTACTCGGAGTGCTACCACTGCTCGCCCGTGCATCCGCAGCTCACCAAGATCACGCCCTCCAACAGCGGCGAGAACGATCTCTTCGAGGGCCCGTTCCTCGGCGGCTACATGGTGATGAACGAGCAGCACGAGAGCCTCTCGATGAGCGGCCAGGCGTGCGGCGTTACGGTGGGTGAGCTCGACGAAGCAGACATGCGGCGGGTGTACTATTACTCGATCTTCCCGAACATGCTGCTGAGCCTCCACCCGGACTACGTGATGGCGCACTACATCACGCCGGTGGCGCCGGATCGCTCGCTCATCACCTGCGAGTGGCTGTTCCATCCAGACAGCATTCGCGACGAGACGTGGAACGTGGAGGACGGCATCGCGTTCTGGGATCTCACCAATCGTCAGGATTGGCACGTCTGCGAGATCAGCCAGGCGGGGATCCAGTCGCGCGGCTATCGCCCGGGTCCCTACTCGAGCCGCGAGAGTCTCTCGGTCATGTTCGACCGCGAAGTCCTCAATGCGCTCGGCCGCGACGGCGAGGGTGGCGGCGACGTCGATTGAGCGAACGGACACTCCCTGCCGGCGCGCGCTGCGGGGAGTGTCTGCGAGGCGCCTCTAGCTCACGCCTTCCACGCCGCCGCCATCTCCTTCGCGTACGCCGCGAAGCTCCGCGGCGCGTGGCCGAGTAGCTTCGTTTGCAGCGCGACGTCGTCCGGCGTCGCCTTGAGCCCGCGCTCCTGGAAGAACGCGTACATGTGCTTGAAGTCGAACAGCATCGACGGCGAGAGCCACGCGCGCTGTTGCGCCTCCCACGCCTCGAGATCGTCGCCCGCGTACTTCACCGGCTTGCCGAGCGCGCGACTCCATTCGGCTGCCGTGCTCTCGCCCGTCACCACGTCCGGGCCCACGAGGTTGTACGTCTTCCCGTCGTGCCCGTCGGTCGTGAGGACGAGCACCGACGCCTCGCCGATGTCGCGCACATCGACGCGCGAGAGCCCGGTATTGCCGATCGGCTGGGGATAGACGCCGTAGTTCACGATGGCCTCCTTCATCCAGATGTCGTTCTGGTAGAAGTTGTTCGGCCTGACGATCGTGTTCTGCATCCCCGAGGCCCGCACCGCTGCCTCGATGCCGAGTTTCCCGCCGAAGTGCGGCAGGTGCGGCGCCTTGTCCGCGTCATGCACGGAGAGATAGACAATCCGCTTCACCCCCGCATCACGCGCCCCGATCACGCCGGCCAGCCCCTCGAATGTCTCGGTGGTGCTCACGGGATTGAGGAGAAAGACAGCGTCCATGCCGGAGAACACACCGAGCGTGGACGGATCGAGAAGATCGGCGATGACGCCGGTGACCCCGGGTGGGAGTTTGCTCGCGTGCTCTGCGGATCGCGTGAGCACGAACACCGATTCGCCGCGCGCCTTCAGCTGACGAACCACTTCGGAGCCGACGGTGCCAGTTCCGCCAACCACGAGAATCTTCATCGTGCCCCCCACTGCGTGAGATATGAGATCGCTCTCGCGAATTTACTTGCGACTTCCCACCACATACAGCCCCACGCCCACGGCGATCATCGCTATCGTGAGTCCCACGATCTTGATCACGGCGAGCGGCTTGTTCGGCTCATCGTCCGCGGGGAGTATCGAGAGCCCGATCGAGATCGCTGTGGTCGCCAGGCCGATTGCCGCCAGCGCGATCGCCACCGGCGTGCCACCTGGCACGCGAATGACCTCGGGACCAGCGGGCTCGCGCTGTAGCTTGATCATCGCCGCGAACATGAACAAGTACGGCAGGAAGTACGAGATCACGGACATGCTGACGAGCACGTTGTACGCGCCCGCCACGGATGTCCCGGCCTGTCCCGCGAAGATGAACACCGCCGCGATCCCCGCCTGCACCAGGAGCGCGACGTAGGGCGTTCCCCACTTCGGATGAATTTTCGCGAACGCGGGAGGAAGCCGGCGGTCGATCCCGATGACGAACGGCAGTCGCGCTGCTGCCGCAAACCACGCGCCCCCCTGCCCCAGGCCGCCGACGGTGATCAGCAGTGCGATTCCGGCGGCGATCCACGGAATCCCGAGTCGCGTCGCCACGAGCGTGATCGCGTGGATGATCCCCTGCATGTTCTGGATCTCCTGCGGCGGGAGCGCAAGCATCATCGCAACCGTCGCGGCGATGTACAGTAGCGTGATGAGCGCGCCCGAGATCAACAGCGCGCGTGGGATGTTGCGTCGCGCATCCTCGATCTCGTCACCCAGCATCGATGCGCTCTCGAGCCCGCTCAGCGAGAAGGCGATCGTCGACCAGAAAATGATGTCCTTGAGGTGGGTGCTCGGGATGAACGCCCGCGCGGTAAATGGAGTCGCCGAGCCGTAGAGCATAGCGGCGGCGATGCCCATGCCCACGAGCAGGATGCCGGGAATCCAAAGCCCGATCGCGCCGGCATTGTGCAGCCACTTGCCGACGTTGAGCCCGACCACGTTGAGCCCGACCGCGAGCAGCAGCGCGACCATCGAGAAGATGATGAAGTACGATTGGCTGTTCTGCAGCACGTCGAAGCGATGACCGAATATGAAGAGCGCATTCGCCGCCGTGAAATAGAAGAGGCTCGGGAAGTACGGGAGATTCGATGTCCAGTAGAAGTAGCCTGTCAGGTAACCGGGGAACTCCCCGAACGCGCGCCGGCTCCACGCGTACAACCCGCCTTCCTCCGGATACCGCGACGACAGCTCGAGCACCGTGAACACGAGCGGCAGGTAGAGCGCCAGTGCGCCGATGATCCAGATGATGACGGAACTCGGACCGGCGCTCGCGGCCTGCGCGATCCAGCGCAGGCTGAACCCTGTGACGAGGTAGAAGAGGATGAGGTCGCGGAAGCCCATCTCGCGACGCAGCGTCGTGGGTTCTCCTGGCTCCGTCGTCACCTCAGCCTGCGCCGTCACTGCATGTAGTTCTTCGGAGGATTCTTCATTTTCAGAATCGGCCGATCGAGCGCGAAGGGCGTGAGATCGATCGTCGATTTTCCGTTCAGCGCCAGCTCGGAGAGCAGGCGGCCAATCTGCGAAGCGAACTTGAAGGCGTGTCCCGCGCCGATCGCCACCACCACGTTGTCGTGTCCCGGCACGCTGTCGATCACGAAGTCGCGGTCCGGCGTCAGCGTGTAGAGACACGTCTTCGTATAGATGATCGGCCCCAGCGCGCCAGGGATGTAGCGCGAGAGGAAGTCCTCGACGCCGCGCAGATTCTCGGGCTCCGGCTCGAAATCGCGCGTGTCCGGCGTCACCGGCTTTCCGCCCGCGTCCTGCGCCGCTTTTGGGCCCGCCTCGCCGAACGTCGGGAATCCGTAGAAGCACGGGTCGTCCATCCAGATCCACACCGGAAAACGATCGGGCGCGAAATCCTCCGGCCTCTTCGCGGCGAAGTACGTCACCTGTTCGCGCGTGACCTCCAGCGGGAGCTCGATGCCGAGATAACCGAGCGCGCGGTTGGACCATGGTCCGGCCGCGATCACGAGCTTCCTGCAGCGGAAATTCCTGTGCGCGGTCTCGACCGTGACCTCATCGCCGCGCGTCGTGATATTCGTCACCGGCGTGTTGTCGATGAGCGTCGCGCCATTTGCGCGCGCCATCTTCTGGTGCGCCGCGTTCGCGCGTGCAGCCATGGCGATGCCGGACTGCTCCTGGAAGAGTCCTTCGATGTCGTCGGAGAGCGTGAACTGCGGCCATCGCTTCATGATCTCGCTCGCATCGAGATCCTCGTATACCACCTTGCACGCGCTCATCGCGCTGCGATACGTGTCGAGCGGGATCTTCGTGTCGTGCCGCGCGAAATCGAGCCCGCCGGTCTTCAGCACCACCTGATCGCCACTCTCGCGCTGCAGCGTATCCCATGCATCGTAGGCGAGCTTCGCGAGCTCGACATACGTTGTGTTGTGATACGACAGGCGGATGATGCGCGAGTGGTCCTGCGACTCGCCGCGCACGTGCCCGATCTCGAATTGCTCGATCCCGAGCACCTCCGCGCCGGCCTTCCGCGAGAGCCAGTACGCGGCTCCGCTTCCAAGTCCGCCGAGTCCGAGAACGATGTACTCGTAATCGCGCTTCACTTACTGGTGTTTCCCAGGCGCTCACCGACGTAGCGGCGAATGTCGAGGCTGAAGCTCTCCATCGGCGCGTAGAAGCCCGATTCGAACACGCGGCTTCGCATCCCGCGCTGCACGCCCTCACAGATCGCCCAGTCCTGTCGATTCACGAGATCCCAGAAGTCGACGGCATCCGACGGATCGAAGCCGGGCTTTGCAATCTCGCTCGGATGAAAGAGAAAATCGCAGTCGATCGTCGTATGCTCGGCGCCGCGCGGCCATACCGCGAAGGCGGCGACATGGTCGGCCGACAGGCTGATCATGAAGTTCGGATAGATGAGCTCACCCTTGTGGCGCACGCGCTCGTCGTCGCTCAGCCCGGGGAACGGCGCGCGCGCGCTCCTGCCGCTGTGCGTGAATGTCCACGCACCTTCCGCGTGCTCGATACCGCGCTCCCAATCGAGCTCCGATCCGCCGCGCACCTTGAACCCCGGCACGACCTTGCACAGCTCGGGATGCACGCCGGCGCAGTGATAGCACTCGTTGTAGTTCTCGAGCATCACCTTCCAGTTGGCCTGCACGTCGTAAGTGATGCGCTTCACGCGGCGGAGATCGGCCAGCGGATAGTTCGCGAGGCGCGTGGCCGCATCGCCGAGCTGCGCGCGCAACGTGTGGCCGCGAGCGGCCGCCTCGCGCGGCATGAGATTCAGAAAGAAAAATCCGCCCCACGTGTCGATGCCCACGGGATGCAGCGAGAGCTCCTCCTTCCGGATCCCGGTGCCTTCGTCGAGATACGGGGCCGTGCGCAGCGCGCCGTCGAGCGTGTACGTCCACGCGTGATAGGGGCACTTGATGCCGCTGCCGAACGAGCCCGCGACCTCCGGCGCGCATCCGGTGCTGTTCGTTCCCGTGAGCACGAGCTGGCAGCCGCGATGCCTGCACACGTTATAGTACGCGCGGAGCGCTCCTTCTCGTGTGCGCACGACGAGCACGCTTTCGCCGGCGATATCGACGACGAGATAGCTCCCCGCCATCGGGACGTCTTCCTCGCGTCCCGCGTAAAACCACTCGCGCATGAAGATGCGGTCCTTCTCGCGCGCGAACAGCTCCGGCGAGAGATAGTGCTCGCGCGTGAAGGTCCGCTCCATTCCCTGTGACTGGGCGACATCGGGCTCGGCCATGCGACCTCCAGTGCGACTTATGCGTGTGTAGGGCAAGGCCGGCTGCCCAAGAAGGCCAAGATGTGACCCCATCGCGCGCACCGCAATTCACTCCCTTGACGCCACACGCCGGGGATGCTAATCTGGAATCACAATCGAAGAGTTCGTGGTAATTTGCCGCCTATTGCAGCCACGTAAAATAAATGCTAAAACGCGAACCTCCCGGTGGCAGTCCCTCCGGGATTTTTTGCATCCGTACCTCCCGAACCGAGTACATGACGAGCCCTTCGGCAATGCAGCTCCCGATCGCGTCGCGAATCGATGGCCTTCGCTCAGAGAGTGCCTTCGAGGTTCTCGCGAGCGCGCGCGCGCTCGAGCGGAAGGGACGGCACATCCTTCACCTCGAGATCGGCGAACCGGATTTCCCGACGGCACCGCACATCGTCGAGGCGGGTGTTCGCGCGCTGCGGGGCGGCGAGACAAAGTATGGGCCGGCCGGCGGGATTCTCGAGCTGCGCGTCGCCATCGCGAACCATCTCACATCCCTCGGCATCAGTGCTGCACCCGACGACGTCGTCGTCACCCCCGGATCGAAGCCCATTCTCCTCTACGCCGCGCTCGCGCTGCTCGAGAACGGAGAAGAGGCGCTCATCCCCGATCCCGCCTATCCGATCTACGACTCGGTCGTGCGCTTCGCGGGCGGGCGCCCGGTCACGTACCGTCTCGACTCGTCCAACGGATTCGCGCCCGACGTCGATGCGATTGCCGCTTCGATCACGCCGCGCACGCGTGTGCTGTTTCTCAATACTCCGGAGAACCCAACGGGCGGCGTGATCGACGCCGGACGTCTCGCCGCGCTCGCGCAACTGGCCGAGGCGAACGACCTGATCGTGATCGTCGATGAGATCTATCGTCCGTTCAACTATGGCGCGGCGCAGGTGCCGTCGATTCTCACGATCCCCGGAATGCGCGAGCGCTGCATTCTCGTCGACGGCTTCTCGAAGGCGCACGCGATGACGGGGTGGCGACTCGGCTTCGGGCTTCTTCCTACGCCCCTCGCGTCCCGGTTCGCGCTGCTCGCGCTCAACGATCACGCCTGCGTCCCGGCGTTCGTGCAACGTGCAGGCATCGCCGCGCTCACGGGAACGCAGGAGCCGCTGCACACGATGATCAATGAGTTCGCCGCGCGCCGCACACTCGTGACCGAGCGTCTCGCCGCGATCCCGGGCGTGCGCATCGATGCGCCCGCGGGCGCGTTCTACGCGTTCCCGAACGTGTCGGAAGCGACGAGCGCCGCGGGGATCACGTCGGCGCAGCTAGCCTCGAAGCTCCTCCATGATTACGGAGTCGCGCTTCTCCCCGGCACCGCCTTCGGCGCCGCGGGCGAAGGGCATCTGCGGCTCTCGTTCGCCACGGGTCGCGCCGATCTCGACAAGGCGCTCACCCTCGTGCACAACTGTTTCCAATCGCTCGCGAGCTGATGAGATGTCCGTAACCGCCGCCCCCACCAAGCGCGTCACCACCGCGACGCTCGCTGCGCTCCGCCAGCGCGGTGAGCCCGCGGTGTGGATCACCGCGTACGACTATCCCACCGCCGTGTTTGCCGATCGCGCTGGCGCCGATGTGCTCCTCGTCGGCGACTCCGCCGCGATGACGATGCTCGGCCACGAGAGCACGACATCGATCACGATGGACGAGATGCTCGTCTTCGCGCGTGCCGTGTGCCGCGGGGCGAAGCGCGCGCTCGTCGTCGGCGACATGCCCTTTCTCTCGTATCAGACGTCGAGCGCTCGCGCGATCCTCAATGCCGGCGCATTCGTCGCAACGGGGTGCGCCGCGGTGAAGGTCGAAGGCGGGCGCCGCATCGTGCCGCGCGTTCGCGCGATCGCCGACGCCGGCATCGCCGTCATGGGACATCTCGGCCTCACCCCGCAGTCGCTCGGCCAGCTCGGCGGCTATCGCGTGCAGGGAAAGACGCTCGCCGCCGCGCAGCAGCTGCTCGATGACACGCTCGCCTTGCAGGAGGCCGGCGCGTTCGCGGTGCTCCTCGAGGCGATTCCGGCAGAGACCGCGGCATTCATTCGCGAGCGCGTGGACCTGCTGGTGTACGGCATCGGCGCCGGGCCGCACGTCGACGGGCAGCTCGTCATCGTGCACGATGTGCTCGGATCATTCGTCGGCGACATCGCGCCGCGGTTCGTGCGGCGCTACGCCGAGGTTGGCGCGACGACGGAGCAGGCCATTCGCTGCTATGCCGCCGACGTACGCGCGTCGCGCTTTCCCGCGCCCGAACACTGCTATCCAATCGACGATGCGAGCGCCGCAGAGCTTCGCGCCGCGCGTCGTGCACGAATCGAAGTCGCGTCCTGACTTATTCTCAGCACCACGTCTTTTGCTCGAGGGGTCGTATGGCAGTCACTCTCTTTCTTCCCACGGTTCTCGCGCGTCTCGCCGATAGCGGCACGCTTCGCTCCGACGGCGACACGGTGGGTGAGGTCGTCGCGAACATCGCCGGCCGGTATCCGGATCTCGCTCCGCGGCTGCGCGACGCGAAGGGCGACCCGTACGCGTTCGTCACCTTCTATCTGAACGACGAGGACATCCGCTTTACCGGCAGCTTCGAGTCGCCGGTGAAGGACGGTGACGAGCTTACCATCGTGCCCGCCATCGCCGGAGGTTGATCCGATGACGACCACCGCTACGTCGCCCGCCGAGCTCTCGAACGAGGAGATCTTCCGCTACAGCCGGCACCTCATTCTCCCCGACGTCGGGCTCGAGGGACAGAAGAAGCTGAAGCGTGCGCGCGTGCTGCTCGTCGGCGTCGGCGGGCTCGGCTCGCCCGCGGCGCTCTATCTCGCGGCCGCAGGCGTCGGCACGCTCGGGCTCGTGGACTTCGATGTCGTGGACGCCACGAACCTGCAGCGCCAGGTGCTGCACGGCACGAGTGCCATCGGCAAGCGCAAGCTCGATTCGGCGCGCGATCGCATCGAGGACCTCAATCCGAACGTGAAGGTCGAGGCGCACGAGACGCCTCTCACGTCGCGCAACGCGCTGGAGATCATCGGCACGTACGACATCGTCGTCGACGGCACCGACAACTTCCAGACGCGCTATCTCGTCAACGACGCGTGCGTGCTGCTGGGCAAGCCGAACGTCTACGGCAGCATCTATCGCTTCGAGGGGCAGGCATCCGTGTTCGCGACCGAGAATGCGCCGTGCTATCGATGCCTCTTCCGCGAGCCTCCGCCTCCGGGACTCGTGCCGAGCTGCGCCGAGGGCGGCGTGCTGGGCGTGCTGCCGGGGATCATCGGTACGATCCAGACCACCGAAGCACTCAAGCTCATCCTCGGCATCGGCGAATCGCTCGCGGGACGCCTGCTGCTCGTCGACGCGCTTCGCATGCGCTTTCGCACGCTGAATCTCCGCAAGGATCCGGCGTGCCCCGTGTGCGGTACGCACGAGATCACGGAGCTCATCGACTACGAGGAGTTCTGCGGCGTCCGCCAGGCCGCCGCGGATGACGCCGCGACGCAGAGCGCGGTGCCGGAGATCACGCCGGTGCAGCTCGCGGCGCGCATCGCGCGCGGCGACGACTTCGACCTCATCGATGTGCGCGAGCCGCACGAGTGGGACATCGCGCGCATTCCCGGCGCGCGCCTGATTCCGCTCGCCACGCTCGTCGGTGCGCTGCCGACACTCGACAGCGCGCGCGACATCGTCGTCCATTGCAAGGTGGGTGGCCGCAGCGCGAAAGCCGTGCAGCAGCTCCAGGCATCCGGATTCCGAAAGGTGTGGAATCTCGCCGGCGGCATCTCGCGCTGGAGCGACGACGTGGACCCGTCCACTCCGAAGTACTAGGAGTCGACATGCACACAGCAGAGCTCGAGCCGCGCGGCCTCGCCTCTCCGTCGCCCACCCTGCGGGCGCTGCCGCAGCACTGCAAGGTGTGCGGCGCCGAGTTCGAGGCGGCGCCCGAAGCGATCTGCGGATCGTGCCTCGGTCCACTCGAGCCGATGTACCCGGCGTCCCGTCGCCTGCCCTCCCGCGCGGAGATCGCGGCGCGTGCACCGTCGATGTGGCGCTATCGCGAGTGGCTGCCGTTCGACGGAACGCCCACCCTGTCGCAGGACACCGGCTTCACTCCGCTAGTCGATGCACCCCGCCTGGCGGACAAGCTCGGCGTCGCGAGGCTCTGGATCAAGAACGATGCGGTGTCGCATCCGTCGCTGTCGTTCAAGGATCGCGTCGTCGCGTCGGCGCTCAACGCCGCGAAGGCGCTAGGCCTCGACACCATCGGCTGCGCGTCGACTGGCAATCTCGCGAACGCGGTGGCCGCGCAGGCCGCACGCGCGGGATTACCGGCGTGGATTTTCATCCCCGACAATCTCGAGCAGGCGAAAGTGCTCGGCACCGCCGTCTATGGTCCTCATCTCGTGCGGGTGCGCGGCCACTACGATGACGTGAACCGGCTGTGCACGCAGCTCGCGGACCGTTTCGGCTGGGGCATCGTGAACGTGAATCTTCGCGGCTACTATGGCGAAGGATCGAAGACGATGGGCTTCGAGATCGCGGAGCAGTTGGGGTGGCGCCTGCCGACGGCGGTGGTGGTGCCGATGGCGGGCGGCTCGCTGCTGACGAAGCTGCACAAGGCGTTCGGCGAGATTCGCAGCGCGGGGCTCGTCTCGGATGAGGCGCCGAGGCTGTATGGCGCGCAGGCATCCGGGTGCGCGCCGATCACGCGGCTCGTGGAGAGCGGCGGCGAGACGCTCGTCCCCGAAATCCCGAATACGATCGCGAAGTCGATCGCGATCGGAAATCCCGCGGACGGCGTGTTCGCGGCGCGCGCGATGCGCGGCACGGGCGGCTGGTCGGCGGCGGTGAGCGACGAGCGCATCGTGGCGGCGATCCGCCTGCTCGCGGAGACGACCGGCATCTTCACGGAGACCGCCGGCGGCGCGACGCTCGCGGGCGCGCTCGCGCTCGCGGAGCAGGGTCGATTCCGGAGGGATGACGAGGTCGTGCTGTGCATCACCGGTAACGGGCTCAAGACGCTCGACGCGATCAGCGGATCGATCGCGGATTCGCCGATCATCGCGCCGCGGGTGCGCGAGGTTGCGGCGCTGGTGGAGGCGGCGGGGGCGTAGCACTTTCCGATCGCCGCGTCGTCAAGCCGGCGAGAAGTTGGTCTGCTTGAGAGTCCGAGCGTCAACCAGTGCAATTCGCCTGCGCTAGCGGGGAAATCGGGTGCGACAATGGCCGCGGCAAGCAAAAGGACCGACACGGCGAATTTGTGCCTCACTTTGGGCAGTATGAAGAAACCACCAGCGATCACTAGTCAATGTCTTACTGACCCGCCGAATCATCGCCAGTCCGGCAAGGTTTTGTTCAAATCAGGATCATCGGTGAAAGCGCGCCTCAGCTCCCGCGGCCAACTGGGTCCAAGATGATTGCTCGGCCGACACATCCGCCTCCGCTTCGCGAGCGATGATCTCGATCTCCGCGGAGGACAGAGTGCGCACTCGCCCTAAATAGTTCTGCACTTCGGCGATTGAAGATGGTCGGCGATTGCCGGTTTCCTCTTCGCTAGCAGTTTGCGATTCAGATTTACCGGAAGCCTGCCGTTTTCGTTGTTCGATCTCTGTCGAAAGACGATTCTGCCAATACACCCTCATCCACTGTCTCACGCGGGTCGCGCACGACGCAGATAGTACGCTCAGTGACGGCCAAAGCCACGGTATCTGCGTGGTGGCCATCCCGATACGACCGGGCTGTGGTCGAAACGGAGTCTCCCACGTCATCCGGTGGCTCCAATATTCCCGCGTATCGCGTACAAGTGCTTCGGTCAACTCTCGCGCCTCGGCCGGGTCGAGCCATAAGGAAGCAGCCTTGAGCACCTCTTCCTGAGTAAAAGGCAATTCCTCGGCATCAAGCCAATCGTCGCGTGCAATGATTCCTTCCCCGATCCGATCCTCCATTTTTTCAGCCTCCTACTTGGCACACATAGCCATCGCGCACGTTGATCCGCCGCAATCAATCAATTGATCACCGCTGGAATGGCAACCTCACAACGATGGAGTGATCGCCGCCACCGCGTCGGCGGACGTCATCACGGCCTCCACCTCGAAGTCGACGAGATCGGACCACTGCGCGATCCAGTCGTCGAGCAGCGCCCGGTCGTCGCATTCCATCACCTGGTAACAGCGTTTCAGATCGGACGTCACCCAGCTCGCGACGTAGCGAATCTCATCGGACGCGAGTCGCCCGCGATCACGAAAGCGCCGATAGACGGGGATCGCATTTCCATCGCGGAAGCGCTCGATGATGACGTAGAGCATTCGACCAATCTCCTCGAAACGAGCCGTAGTTCGGGATAGCCCGGGCGCACCGGCGCGACGCATCTTTCGGTGATGCCAAGCGCCATCGTCGCGACGGAGTTGAGCAAGACCTACGATGTAAAGGTGCGCGATCCCGGCATCAAGGGCGCGCTCGCCGCGCTTGCGCGTCCGCGATATCGGAAGGTGCGCGCCGTCGATGCAGTGTCGTTCGCGATCGAGCGCGGCGACGCCGTCGCATTTCTCGGCCCGAACGGCGCCGGAAAGACGACGACGCTCAAGATGCTCACCGGCCTCCTCTTTCCGAGCGCAGGTCGCGCCGAGGTCGCGGGGTGCGATCCGTGGACGGGCGGGAATGCGTTCCGCCAGCGCATCGCGTTCGTGCTCGGAAACAAGCAGCAGCTGCTCTGGGATCTCCCGCCCGAGGAGACCTTCCGGCTCAATCGCGCCATCTATGGCGTGTCGAAATCCGACTACACGACGAGACGCGCGGAGCTCGTCGAGCTTCTCGTGCTCGGCGATCTCATCGACAAACCCGCGCGGCAGCTCTCGCTCGGCGAACGCATGAAGTGCGAGCTCGCGGCGGCGCTGCTGCATCAGCCCGAGGTGCTCTTCCTCGACGAGCCGACGCTCGGCCTCGACCTCGAGGCGCAGCAGACGATCCGCACCTTTCTCGGCGAGTATCGCCGGCGACACGGCGCGACGGTCCTGCTCACCTCACACTACATGGCGGATGTGACCGCGCTCGCATCGCGAGTGCTGATCATCAATCGCGGCAGACTGTTGTACGATGGAGAGCTGTCGGAGCTCGTGGCACGCATCGCGCCGATCAAGCGCATCGAGCTCGTGCTCTCGGAGACTGTCTCCCGCGCGCAGCTCGAGGAGTACGGCACCGTCGCGCACTACGCGCCGCCGCGGGCCACGCTCGAGGTGCCGCGCGAGCTCGCGACGGCCGCCAGCACGCGCCTGCTCACCGATCTCGCGGTGGCCGACCTCTCGATTCAGGATCCGCCCATCGAGGAGGTGATCCGCATCGCCTTCGGCGAGACGGAGTACGACGCTCTCGCCGAGCCGGAGCCGCCGGTGCGCGCCGACGTTCGCCGGGCGCCGCCGTGAGCCGCGTCGCGACGCGAAGCCCGTTCGCGGCGTTCCGCGACCAGTACGCGGAGCTGATGCGGTCGGCGTTCCTCGTCGACCTGCAGTACCGCGCGTCGATCGCGATATGGCTCATCTGGGGCATCACCGAGCCGATCATCTCGCTCGGCATCTGGTGGTCGATCGCCGCTGGCGGCGCCGTGGATGGCTACACGCGCGAGGATTTCGCGCGCTATTTCTTCGGCGTTGCGCTCGTGAATCAGGCAACGCTCTCGTGGGACGCGTGGAACATCGATCGGTGGATTCGCGAGGGCGAGATGAACTTTCGCCTCACGCGGCCGATCGCGCCCATACACGAGGCGATCGCGGACAACATCGCCTACAAGGCACCGACGGCGGTAATCATCCTCACGGCGTGGATCGTAGCCGCGATGTTCTGGCCCGCGGTGCGCATTCCGTTCGAACCAGGGCGATGGTCGCTCGCGATCATCGCGATCGTGCTCGCCGCCGCGATCCGCTTTCTCAACGGCTATGCGACGGGCCTGCTCGCCTTCTGGACCACGCGCGCGACGGCGTTGGTTGAGCTCCAGTTCGGACTGTCGCTCTTTCTGTCCGGACGCATCGCACCGCTGTCGCTGTTGCCGCCGCACGTGACGCGCGTCGCCGAGTATCTGTGGTTTCCGTACGTGCTGTCATTCCCGGTCGAGATTCTCACCGGCGCGGTCACCACCGCCCGACAATACGCGCGCGGATTTGCCGGGCAGGCGATCTGGTTCGCCATCTGGCTGCTCCTCTATCTGCTCGTGTGGACGCGTGGACGAAGGCGCTACGGCGCGGTGGGCGGATGATTGGAATCCGCCGCGCCATGATCGTGCTGCGCGCGTTCTGGCAGCTCAACTGGCTCGAGGAGCTGCAGTATCGCGGCAATTTCATCGCGAGCCTGCTCGGCACGATCTTCTGGCTCCTCATGGCGATGCTCACCGTCGCGCTCTACTTCCGCCACACGCCGCAGCTTGGTGGATGGGCGTATTGGGACGTCGTCGTGCTGCTCGGGATCTTCAACGCGCTCGCCGGCGTGGTCGAGACCGTGCTGCGCCCGGGGATCGGTCATCTGCCGACCGATGTGCGCAGCGGCGCGCTCGACCTCGTGCTCGTGCGTCCGGTGGACGCGCAATTCTACGTCTCCTTCCGGCGACTCGATGTGTGGCGGCTCGCGGATATCGTCCTCGGACTCGCGCTGTCCGGCTACGCGTTCGCGCAATCCGGGCGTGCCGTCAGCGCGTGGGCGCTCATCGCATTCACGGTGACCTTTGCCGTCGCCATCGCGGTGGTGTACGCGATCTGGGTGACGCTGATGAGCTTCGCGTTCTGGTTCGTGGCGGTGGAGAACATGTCGGCGCTGTTCGACGCCGTGTTCGAGGCGGCGCGCTACCCGGTCACGGCGTACCCGGGTGCGCTCCGCTTCCTGTTCGTGTATCTCATTCCAATCGCGTGGACCACGACCATCCCCGCATCGGCGCTCACTGGCCGACTCAATCCGTCGCTCGCGCTCTGGGCGATGGGAGTCGGCATCGTGGCGCTGGGCGCGAGTCGCGTGCTCTGGCGAGTTGCGCTCAAGCGCTACACCAGTGCGGGGGGCTGATGCGCTACGGTTTGTGCGGCCGGCCCATCTGCGACATGTCCATCTTCGTGTAGTCGGGCGGCGGCGCAAACATCGCATCCGGCACCGACGTCGCCTGCGCCTTGACCGCCACGAAGGAGAGCTTGCCGTTCGTGGTCACCTTCATCACGCCCGCGCCGTTCTTCACCGCTTCGGCGAACGCGGGACCAGCCGCGCTGAAGTATCTCCCCGCCATTCCGCCCGAAAGCCGGTTGATCATCATTCCGGCACCCTTGGCGACGCACGCGTCGCCCTCCTCAGGCGTCCCATCCGCCTTTGTGCCCTTGAAGTGCCAGTCCTCGCAGGTGATCCCGGCAATCGTCTCTGTCTTCCCCGTTCGTTCCGCGGTACCCCGATGCTTCGAGGCTTCCGCCGTTGCTTCGCGTTCGCCGAGATTCTCAGGGACATCCATATAGGCCTTCTGCTGCGGGAGGAGAATGATGCGACTGGTACCGTCGAAGATCATTGCGCCGCCACCCCTCCTCATTCCTTCGATGCGAATCTTCGACCCCTTCGTGATCTGCGTCATGGTGTCGGGATGATCCGAATGGCCCTCGTACGATACGAACTGCATGACGCCGTCGAATCCCTGCGCGGAGAGACGCGCGGACGCCGCGATGAGAGCGCCCGCGGCAGCAAGTACGATCGTGGCTCGTTGCATGTGAGTGCATCCTCGAGTAGGTACGCCCGCTCGGAATGGGCGGGAGCCGATGGCCACAATGTGCGCGCATCGCGTCAATCGCGTCAATGCGGGAACCACAAGGCGGGCGCAGGCGCGTAACTTCCAGGGATGATCGAGCTTCGAACGTGCATTCGGGTGGCCCGGCGCCGCCTTGCCACCGGCATCGTTGTTCCCTCCGCGATGCTCGCGTTCATGGCCTGCGAGCGCGCCGCCTCCCCGATGCCCGAAAGAGCACCGGCCGCCATCGACACGGCCCGGAGCGCACAGGCCGTCGAGCCCTCCGACAGCGCATTTCGCTATCCTTACGTTCCCAACCCGGCGCTCACGCCGGGCGCCGTGCTCGACGTTACCGCCGCCGATATCTGCATGTCCGGATACTCGAAACGCGTGCGCAACGTTCCCGTGGAGATCAAGCGCGAGGCCTATGCCAACTACGGCGTGCGCTCACACGAACCGGGTGAGTACGAAATCGATCATCTCATAAGCCTCGAGCTCGGTGGCTCCAACTCGCTGAGGAATCTCTGGCCGCAATCTTTTCGCACGCATCCGTGGAATGCGTACGTGAAGGATGCGCTCGAGAACGAGCTCCACCGGCGCGTGTGCGCGGGTACGATCGATCTCGCGAAGGCCCAGGCCGCGATCTCACACGACTGGGTGAGCGCCTATCGCATCTATGTGCACCCGAATCCGCCCTCGGCCAAGGCGCGCAGGAAGAGGCGCGGTCATCAGCGTCGCGAACGACGGCAGCCGTACGTCCAGCAACAGGCGCCGGTACCATGACCACCGCGCGCATGTCCCGAAATCAGAAGCTCACCCCGATCATCAAGGGACGCACGATCGCGCAGATCGGCTGGGACGGGCCAACCGCGCAGCTCCACTTCGACGATGGGTCCGTGCTCCGCATCCACGCCGCAGCCGCGCCATCGAAAACCGCGCCTGCGGCAACGCTCGGGAAAGTGCGCGCCGTGCGACAGTCGCTCGACACCATCGCATTCGATCTCGAGACGCCGGCAACCGTGCAATTCGCGCTGGCCGACCCGACGTCGTGCGTGATGCTCCGTGATGCGAAGGGCGCGCTCGAATACGCCGACTGAGCGCTAGTTGTCGTCGCTGTCCTGACCGCGCGGGCCGAACGTCCGCGCAATCTTGAAGACGAAATTGCGCGCATTGAGCGGTGTGAGAAAGCGCTCGAGCTGCCCGGTTCCCGCGTTCGCGTTGAAGGTTCCGAACATGGGATCGTGATTGTTCAGCACGTTGCTGACGACGCCCGAGAAATTCCAGTTGCGCCAGGCGTACCCCGCGCGCACGCCCACGAGGAAGTAGGGATCGAGCTGATGTTCCTCGTTCCCCTCGTCGCCGCGCAGATACTGCGATCCGATCCAGCGCGCATCGAGCCCAAGGCGAAATCCCTTCGCCAGACGCGCCGAGAAGCCGCCTTTCACCTGATTCGCCGGCACGAGCGGCATCACCTTGCCCGGCGTCACGTTGTTCGGGCCGAACAGCGGGCTGTCCGCGAAGTCCTCGTTCGAGCGCGTGCTGAAGATCTGCGCCTCGCTCTGAAACGTCGCGTGCGTATACGCATAGTTCGCGTACCACGAGATCCTGTCGTCCCCGAACGCGCCCGTGACCGAGAGCTCCGCGCCCGCGCGCCGCGTCTTGTCCAGGTTCGTGAAGTACCCCGACACCAGCGATCCCGGCGACTCGATGAAGAAGATCTCGTCGCGAACATCGGTGCGGTACACCGACGCATCGAACAACACGTTTCCCCGGAGCCACTTTCCGCCAATCTCGTACGTCGTCGCACGCACGGGTTTGAGCGGCGGATCGTCGCCCAGCGCGAAGGGAAGCGGACATGACGCCGTCGGATCCGCGCACGCGAGCTCCACGATCGCCGGTGCGCGAAAGCTCCCGCCCACCGATCCGTAGAGCGATCGACCGCCACCCACATCGACGCTGATACCGCCGCGCGGGCTGAAGTGGTGGAACGCGTTCGTCGTGTTGTCCTGAACGTCGAGCTGATCCTGGAACGGGACCCTGATATAGTCGTAGCGCAACCCCGCCGACAGCGTCACTCGACCGGCGATGTAGTCGGCAAGCCCATACCCGGCGAGATCCCAGCTCGGGCTTTTCACATCGGTGGTGAGTCCGAGCACTGGTGCTCCACCGCTGTCGCCCGCAAATCCGATATTGCCAGCGCTGGCAGCTGCATCGTTCGGCGTATTGATGATCTGCTCGTGCACCCGGTTCGCCGAGCCATCCACTCCGAAGCGAAGCGCGAGCGAGCGCTTGCCGAGCGCGAGTTGGCGCCGCCAGTCCGCCGTGCCACCGATCGTGTAGTTCGACGTGAGTGCGTCGACGTTCGGATCGGGCGCCTGATTCACATTGAAGCGATCGGCATTGAACCGTTTGCCGAACATCGTGAGCGTTCCGCGTCCGCCTCCCACCGGAACGTAGCCCGTGAGATTCAACTGCTGCATGTTCAGATCTTCCACATCGCCAGGCGTGAAGTTGATCCTCGGATCGCCGTAGAGGCTCTCGGGGATCGAGCCGGCCTCGCTGACGGTCGACTTCGCAGCCAGCGCCTGCAGCCCGAATCCGCGCTCGGCGCCGAAGTGACCCACGTTCAGAAATCCGTTGTAGTTCTTCCCGTTCGACCCCGTTCGCCACCCATCCTCGCGCTCGTAGCCGCCGCCGAAGTAGTAGTCCCAGCCTTTCGTGCTCTTTCCTTCGACGGTCCCTTCCAGCTCGGCCAGACCATAGCTACCGCCACTGAGCTCGAGCGATCCATGCAGGGGGCCCTCGCCGCGATCGGTGACGAGATTGATGGCGCCGGCAAGAGAGTTCGGTCCGAGCAGCGACGCGGTGCCGCTCAGGAGCTCCACGCGCCTGACGTGATCCATCGGCAGCAGATCGAAATCCACTTCTTGCGCGTCGGCTTCGTTCTGCCGTACGCCATCGAGAAAGACGGTGATCCCCGGCGGTAGCCCGACCGTCGGGCCCGCATTGAAGCCGCGATAGTCGACGTTGATCTTGTACTGCGAGCCAAGATCATCGTAAATCGAAACGCCGGCGATCGTGCCCAGCACGTCGGGAAGAATCCGCGGCTCCCACTGGTCAACCGCCGCACCGGAGAGCGTGGTGATGCGCGCGGGAATTCCGGAGCCGATCGTGGGCCCCGCAACCGGCGCGATCGACGCCTGCACCTCGACCGGGGACAGTCTGTACACGCTGTCGCGCTTGAGGGAGCCGGCGCGAAGCACGCTGTCGCGCCTTGCCAGGGAGTCGCGGCGCGCGATGCTGTCCGCCTGCTGCGCCGCGGCGGTGTTCGGCATGAACGAGGCGACGCCCATCGTCGCCAGTGCGATGATGGTCCAGCACGACCGCGAAAAAGGCACGGGTGCGAAAATCCGAATGCGGGGAAAGGCGGGAATCAACGCACCGGATGTGCGTTCGCGGAGCCGTGCGGAATCGTGGAGACGTAACGTACGATGTCACCGTGCGTGAACGTACCGCTGTGGTCCACATCCTCGTAGACGATGACGACGGTCACCCGCTCGCCGACGGAGCTGAGCGTGAGCAGCCCGTCGTCGTCGCGGTCGCCGCCATCGTGATCGCTGCAGCAGGCGTCGCGCAGGAGCGAGCCCGCCGGGTGCGCCTGCGCCTCGCGCACGAGCGCGAACGCGTCCTGTCCCGTCGTCGCTGAAGTCGTACCGCGCGCGATCATCACGATGAGCGCGGCGGTCGCCAGCGCGAGCGCGACCGCCGATGGCCAGCGCGCCCGACCGCTACTCCACGACTCCGAGCGACCGTCGCTTCGCACGGCGAGCCGCGCCCACGCCGAGGCACGGTCCACCTGCGGAGTACTTCGGCGCAGCAGCGCGTCCACCAGTGCGGTCGTCTCACGCGTCGCCACGACGCGCGCGTGGCATGTTCGGCAGCGCAGCAGATGCGACCTGACGACGATCGCGCGGGTCGTCGACAGCTCGCCGTCGAGCAGCGCCTGCAGCACGCCCTCAGATGGATGCGCGCGCATCGTTTCCTCGGTCGTGTGCCCGATTGCCAAGTGCACGGATGAATCGCTGCTGCGCGCGGGCGAGCAACGGACCCACGGATGTCGGCGAGATGCCAATCGCCACGGCGATCTCCCGATACGGGACGTCGTGCGAGCGCATGACGAGGAGCGCGGCATCGCGCTCGGGAATGAGCGCGAGCGTTTCCCGCACGAGCACCGACTCTTCGGCGCTGCACATCGTCGTATCCGCGCCCGGTGCCGGATCCGCTTGCTCGGCGGCGACGCGACTTTGCGGGTTGACGATCGCGAGATGGCGCGAGCGACGCAGCTCTCCGCGTTGCGCGTCGCGCGCGAGGTTGCCGGCTACGACGTAGAGCCACGCATCCGGGGCGCGGACCGGCTTGTCGATGAGACGGACGAATGCCTCCTGCGCGAGATCTTCGGCGAGGTCGCGATCGCCGAGCCGCGCGTGGAGATACCGTACCAGGCTGGCGTAGTGGCGTTCGAAGAGTTGGCGAATGTTCACGCGGTCTCGTTCTTCCCTGGCAACAGTGGGCGATGCAACGGCGCTACATGTATGAGGACGTCTGCGGCCAACGATCTGAGACAGTGCGTGCCGGGACGAGGCGCCGTGGAAGGCGGCGAGCGTATGAGTCGGGTTGGCCAAAGGCCTCTGGAATGTCTCGAGCGGCGTGGCTCGACAAGCGAGGTCAACAGTAAAACAACTTTTAGTGCGCCACCTGAAGTTTTGACGTACTTTCCCGGCGTGAAGAATGCGTTGAAAGTCGGTCGCTCGCATCCATTCGGCGGTCAACCGCCGCCATTCGACTTGGGAAGCCCCATGCCGCGTTTACAGGCGCGACTTCGCCTTTTTGTGCTGATCCCCATCGCCGTCGCCTGCCAGGCGCCCTCGAATCAGCACGGCGCAGACCACAGCGCGGGAGCGGCCGATACGAGCAGCGCGGCGGCTCTCCTGGCGCCGCCCGTCATGGCGGCCAGCGAGCCTGACAGTCAGATCAAGCGAACGGTTGCCGAGGTCACCAACGATGTGATCGCGCTCCGCTCCGCGACGCCCATCGCGGCTATCGGGCAGCTCCCCGCGCACGAGCGGCTGGTGAACGGGATGCTCACGAACTTCGAGACGCGCATTCGTGCGATGCACGTGGATGCTGATCCTGCGTGGACATCGGTGATCGATTCCGTCCGCACCGATCTCGCGCGTCTGCCGGCGCTGACTAGCGACTCCATTCCGGCGTTTCTGCCGAAGCATCTGAATCGCGTGATGCGCATCGTCGCGTGCATCCAGATGGTGAGGGGCTAGCGCGAGCGACCGGTCGACTAGTGCGCCGCGAGCACCTCGCTCGCGACGTGCGCTATTGCCGCCAGACTCTGCTCGACGTCATCGTCCGTCGTCGCCCACGATGACACACTGATGCGCATCGCGGCGCGACCGTGCCAGACGGTCCCTCCGCACCAGCACGTGCCGTCGGACTGCACCGCGGCGATCACGCGCCGCGTGGTTTCATCGTCGCCGAAGCTCACGAGCACCTGATTGAGCACGACGTCGTTCAGGATCTCGAAGCCCGCGTCGCGCAAGCCAGAGGCGAAGCGCGCGGCCTGCAGACAGTTTCGCTCGATGAGCTCCGCGATCCCGGAGCGCCCGAGCGACGACATCGCCGCCCATATGTCCACGCCGCGCGCGCGCCGCGAGAGCTCGGGCGTGTACTCGGCGGGCTCGCGCTCCGCGCCCTGGACGAGGTACGCGGCGCTCACCGCGGTCGCGCCGCGAAGCGCACTCGCGTCGCGGCAGATCGCGACGCCACTGTCGTACGGGACGTTGAGCCATTTGTGCGCGTCGAGGGCCCACGAGTCGGCGTTTTCGACGCCGGCGACAAGCGCCGCGCGCCTTGGCGCGGCGGCGGCCCAGAGGCCAAAGGCGCCATCGACGTGCACCCATGCGCCGGCGGCACGCGCGCGCGCGGTCAGCTCCGTCATCGGGTCGACGGCTCCGGTATTCACGTTGCCGGCCTGGAGGCAGAGGATCGTCCGGTCGTCGAGCGGTGGCAGCAGATCCGCGCGCATGCACCCCTGCTCGTCGGTCGGCACGCGCGTGACGCGCGCTCGGCCCAGGCCCACAAGGGAAAGCGCTTTCAGCAGCGTGATATGGACCTCGTCACCGACGATCACCGTGAGTGGTGGCGCGCCGAAGAGACCCTGCTCCTCGGCGTTCCAGCCTGCGCGCTTGAGGAGCGCGTGACGGGCGGCGGCGAGGCAAGTGAAATTCGCCATCGTGGCGCCGGTGACGAAGCCCGCGCCCGACGTGGCGGGTAGGTGCAGAGCATCGAGCAGCCAGCGGAGCGCGACGGTTTCGAGCTTCGCGCTGGTGGGCGAGATGACGACGAGCCCTGCGTTCTGATCCCACGCGGTGGCGAGCATGTTCGCGGCGAGGGCGGTGGGGAGGGTGCCGCCGATGACGAAGCCGAAGTACCGGCCGCCGGCGCTGGTGGAGGTTCCGGGCGAGCCTGTTTCGTCTAGCTCGCGGAGAATGGATGCGGGCTCGAGGGGATGCTCCGGCAGGTCGCGATCGAAGCGCGCGAGGGCGGAAATGGCGTCGGGGGTGGGGGCGACGCTGCGCGAGTCGATGGTTTCGAGATAGTTGGCGGCGCGGTTGGCGGCGTCGCGGAGCAGGGTTCGGGTAGACATTGATGCAGTAATGAGTAGTATTTTAGGAACATTAATAAGACTATATTACGTCATTATAGCGTCATTACAGTCACTTCTTCATTCTTTAGATATCACGATCGACGTCAGGTCACTCGACCCACTTTTGGGCCACAGAATTAGCACATCGCTCTTGGAGTCCGCGAAGTAGTACAACGCACGCTTGCCGCTCGCCGACACCCGCCGAGCGCCTG
>DATCPC010000241.1:0-2138 GCA_036564355.1 Gemmatimonadaceae bacterium
GTCGCCGTGACCGCCGGCCCGCGCGGCGTCGAGCTCGCGATCGGGACGGCGCCGGCGACCAAGGGCGCGGCGGTCCAGCTGTTCACGCCTTCCGACGCGAAACTGGAGATCCGGGGCAGCGGGAACATGGAGCGGCGCATCCATCACCTGTTGATGGAGGACCGCGACGCCGAGCGGCTGCTCCTCACCGAGGTCGTCACGCCGGCCGGCCACTGGTCGAGCTATCCGCCGCACAAGCACGACACCGACGACCCGCCGCGCGAGACGCAGCTCGAGGAGACCTACTACTACCGGCTGCGCGACGCGAAGCGCGGGTTCGCCGTGCAACGCGTGTACACCGCGGATCGTTCGCTCGACCAGAGCGTGGCCGCGCGCGACGGGGATCTCGTCCTCGTGCCGCGCGGATTCCACACGGTGTCCGCGCCACCCGGCTACGAGGTCTACTACCTGAACGTGATGGCCGGTCCGCGCCGGGAGTGGAAGGTGACATATGACCCTGACCACGAGCGTCTGCGCAGATGAGGGGGAGCTGTGGCTGAGCTGACGAACCGCGATGTCGTGGAGCGCTTCAGGGAGGCGATGAATGCGAGCGACTTCGATCGGGCAGACCAGTACCTCGCCGACGATCTGGTGGAGGACTATCCGCAGTCCGGCGAACGCATCCGCGGGCGGGCGAATCGCCGATCGGTGGTCGAGCACTATCCCGGCCGGAACGAACACGACTTCGTCCCAGGGAAGGCCGGCGCGCTCGTCGGCGATGATCAGTGGGTGATGACTCCGGCGATGAGCCTCCTGCGGCTCAGCGGGTCGGGTGAGCGCTTCACCGCGACCGGACAGATCACCTACCCGAATGGCGAGACGTGGCACGTCATCCAGCTCATCGAGCTGCGCGGCGGCAAGATCGCCAAATTCACGACGTACTTCGCGCCGCCATTCGAGCCCGCGGCCTATCGAGCGGAGTTCGTCGAGCGGATGCCTGCGCAGGACTGAGGGCGCTCGTCAGCGGGACGTGGACTCCTGAGCCGCGGTGGGAGCGACGCTGAGTGCGTACGGACCGCCCGCCCGCGTGAGCGACGCGATCTCTCGCGCGTTGAACAACCGCGGCCGCAGCGCATCAAGCGCCATGCGGTGCGCGGCCTCGATGGCGTCGAGTGCGGCGCGCCGCAGCTCCGCTGGCGCGTCGTGCTGCGAGCTCGCGGATCCATAGCCTGCGTGACCCATGTATGCGCCGACCACGGTCTGCAGGGGCACCGCGGGGAGCCAGGTCGCGAGCTCGGGCAGGAGGCGGTCGAAGCTCGAGCGCCCGAGCGGCAGGAAGCTGCCGTAGTCGCGCGCGACGACGACGTTCATCCGATTGATCAGGAGCTCGAAGTACACCGCGCGGCCCGCGTTCATCGCTTGTCGCGCGAACTGGCGACGTTGCATGTAAACACCGACCAGCAGCCAACCCACGACGCCCACGACCGCGCCGATGATCCCAGGCAAGAACCGATCGAGTTCCGTCACGGCGGTATTGTGCGCGGCATGCCCTCGATCGACGAGCAACGTACTGCCGTCGGTCCGTGATGCCGCTCGCGGTTCGACGTGCGTATATCTGTCAAGATGGTCTTGACAGATGTGGCGCAATCGAGATCAAACGCGATCTCGCGCCGTGCTTGGGCATCGACTGGCTGAAGGGGAGCTGAGATGGCGAAATACACGATCAGGTATGACCGGGATGAGAGCGGCGCTTGGATCGCGCAGGTGCGCGGCGTTCCGGAGGCGCACAGCTATGGCCGGACGATCGAACAGGCGCGCGAGCGCGTGCGTGAAGCGCTCTCGCTCTGGCGCGCGAACGCCCAGACCGCCGAGTTCGTCGACGACATTCATGTTCCAGCGGGGGCCCGCGGGGTCATCGACGCATTCGTGCGTGCCAGGAAGCGGGTCGAGGTGGAGCAATCGCGAGCTCAAAAGTCAGCGAGTGCCGCAGCGTCGCAGCTGACCGGCCGGTGGAATTACAGCCTTCGGGACGCCGGAGAGCTGCTCGGGGTATCGAGGCAACGCGTGCAGCAGATCAAGAACGCGCGAGGCTCGGCCAAGACACGGAAGTCCCCACGTGCGGTGGGGAGCGGCGCGAGATGATCGGCAAAGCAACGCTC
>DATCPC010000242.1:0-24308 GCA_036564355.1 Gemmatimonadaceae bacterium
GAACAATCCCGCTCGCCCAGGTGGATGACGTTGCCATGCGAGTCGCCCAGGATCTGGAATTCGATGTGGCGCGGCCGCGCGAGGTACTTCTCGACGTACACATCGCCGCTGCCGAACGCGGAGAGCGCTTCGGATCGCGCGAGCTGGAAGGCGCGCGAGAAATCGTCGGCATCGTTGGCCACGCGCATTCCCTTCCCGCCACCGCCCGCCGCCGCCTTGATGATGACGGGGAAGCCGATGTCGCGAGCGAAGCCGAGCGCCTCATCGACGTCCTCGACGGGTCCGGGAGTGCCGGGAACGATCGGCACGCCGACGTCCGCCATGGTGCGGCGCGCCGTGGCCTTGTCGCCCATGAGCCGGATCTGCGCGGCGGTGGGGCCGATGAACGTGATGTTGGACGCGGCACAGGTCTCGGCGAACTCCGCGTTCTCCGCGAGGAATCCGTAGCCGGGATGGATCGCGTCGGCGCCCGTGATCTCGGCAGCGGCGATCAGGCGCGGGATCTTGAGATACGATTCGCGCGCGGGCGCCGGCCCGATGCAGACGTCGTCGTCGGCGAAGCGAACGTGGAGCGACTCGCGATCGGCGTCCGAGTACACGGCCACCGTCTGAATATCGAGCTCGCGGCAGGCGCGAATGATCCGAAGCGCGATCTCGCCGCGATTGGCGATCAGGACTTTCTTGAACATCAGTTGGTGTACCCGGCGTGGCGGCGCGAATGGCCAGCCGTGCTGTCAGCCATCGCCGTCGCGTTGAAAATCGTCCCAGCTCGTGTCGCTGGATCCCTCGACACCCTGCGCGCGCAATGCAAGCTCGCTCGGATTGGTGGCGAAGAATAGCGCGTTCTCGTAGGTAATGACACCACGGGTATACCACTGCATGAGCGACTGATCGAAACTCTGCATTCCGTACTGCACGGTGCCTTCCTTGATCAGGTCCGGAATGTCGAGCGATTTCGTCATGTCGCGGATCTGATCGCGCACCGCGGCGGTGTTGATCAGGATCTCGACCGCGGGAATTCGGCCCGGCTTGTCCGAGCGCGGCACGAGGCGCAACGAGATGACCGCCGCGAGCGCGCTCGCGAGGGTGAAGCGCACTTCGTTCTGCTGGTGCGGCGCATAGAAGGAGAGCACGCGGTTGATCGTCTGCGTCGCGTCCGTCGTGTGCAGCGTCGAGAACACGAGGTGACCGGTGTCGGCTGCCTTGAGCGCGACCTCGAGCGTTTCGGTGTCTCGAATCTCACCGATCAGGATGACGTCGGGGTCCTGGCGGAGTACGCGGCGGAGCGCCACACCAAAGCTGCCGGTGTCCGCGCCGACCTCGCGCTGATTGATGCTCGAGTTGATGTCGCGATGCAGGAACTCGATCGGATCCTCGATCGTGATCACGTTCGCGTGCCGCTGCACATTGATGTGCTGGAGCATCGCCGCGAGCGCCGTCGACTTGCCGGAGCCCGTCACGCCGGTGACGAGCACGAGGCCGCGCGGGCGAAGCGCGATATCCTCGACGATTTTCGGGAGATTGAGCTCCGGGGCCGTCTTCACCTGGTACGGAACGGCACGCATGGCATACGCGATCGTGCCGCGCTGCTGGTACACGTTCACGCGAAAGCGCCCGATGCCCGGAACGCCGATCGCGAAATCGGCCTCCTTCGCCTCCGCGAACTCCTTCACCTGCTTGGGCGTCATGATCTGCTCGGCGAGCGCCTTCAAGTCTTCCGGCTTGAGCGGCGGGAGGTCGAGTGTCATCAGGTCGCCGTTGACGCGCAGCACGGGCGGGCGTCCAACCTTGAGGTGCAAGTCCGACGCATTCTGCTGGATCATCCGCTGCAACACCGCCTTGAAATTGAACGAGGCTGCCGTCGCGGGAACCGGAATGTCCACCTGCGCCGGAACACGCGGCGTGGGCGCAGGAGCAGCGTTGGTGGCGGGTGGCAGGGTCGTCGGATTAGGCATTCGGGTCGACACGGAAGAGGACTTGTCCGTACTCGACCGGATGCGCGTCAGTGACCAGCACCTCGCGCACCACACCCGAGTACTCGGACTCGATCTCGTTCATGATCTTCATCGCCTCGATGATGCAGAGAATCTGCCCCTTCTCGACGCGTGTCCCCTCGACGACGTACGGCGGGATCCCCGGTTCTGGCGAGCGATAGAAAGTGCCCACCATCGGCGACTTCACCTCGAGCAGCTTCGGCTTTGGTGCGTCCGCCCTGGCTTGCCCGTCTTCTTCGGCGGTAAGGGGTACCCCTTCCGACGGTGTAAGTCGGCTGGACGTAACGGCCTGGGGGATAATCGCGGGGAGCGGAACCGCCGGCGACACCAAGGCTCCGCGCTGCTGCGGAGTCTTGGAGATGCGCAGCTTCATCCCTTTGTCCGTCGAAATCTCGATCGAGTCGACGGAGGAACCGTCGAGCAGCTCGACGATCTTCTTTACGTAGCGTAAGTCGATCATAGTCCGATTCGGGTGATCGCTCGCGTGCTCGTCACGCGATTTCCATCAGCTCGCGAGGAAACGACGTCAGTATACGCGGACCCGCGGGGTCGAGAACCACATCGTCCTCGATGCGAACGCCGCCCCACCCGGCGCGATAGATCCCCGGCTCGATCGTAACGACCGCCTGCGCCGGCAACGGAGCTTCCGCGGTCTTCGACAGCCGCGGCGCCTCGTGCACTTCCAGTCCGATTCCGTGGCCGAGGCTGTGCCCGAAACCTTCACCCTGGCCGCGCTGTTCAATGTACTGCCTGGCCAGCGCATCGGCATCCCGCCCGGTCATCCCCGCCCGTACGTTTGCCGACGCATGCGCGTTCGCGCCGCGCACGATGTCGTAGACCTCCCTCTGTTCATCGGATGCGCGGCCGATGACGAATGTGCGCGTGACGTCCGAGCAGTAGCCGCCGACGATGGCACCGTAATCGATCAGGAGGAAGTCTCCGGCGGCCACCTGACGGTCGGCCGCCCGCGCGTGCGGGAGTGCCGCGCGCGGTCCCGAGGCCACGATCGTCTCGAATGGAAATCCCTCGCTCCCTTCGACACGCAGCGATTGCTCGAGCGCACCTGCGATCGCGAGCTCGGTCATCCCGCGTCGCACCTGCGGCAACGCGCGCTCGAGGGCGCGGTGCGCCACATCCGCCGCTTCCTGGATTCGCTCGACCTCCTGCGGATCCTTGCGCTCGCGCAGCGTCTCCACGAGGTCGTTCGTGGGGCGCCACTGCCAGCGCGCGCCGGCGTTGAGGAGCCGCTCGAAGTCGCGGTGGAGCAACTGGGCGGACTCGAAGCCGACGAGCTTCACGCCCGTGAGCTCGGGTAGAAGTTGCCACAGTCCGGTCCAGAGGCTCTGCGATTCGATCGCGATACGCGCGAAGTCGCCGACCTCGTCGCGCACCTGCGTCGCGTAGCGAAAGTCGGTGATGAACAGCGTTTCGCGCGCCGTCACCAGGGCGAGCGCGCTCGATCCCGAGAAACCGGTGAGGTAGCGGATGTTCGGCAGGCTGGTGAGCAACACCGCGTCGAGGTGCGCGGCGACGAGGGCCTCGCGAAGGGCGGTGCGACGATCGGCGCGACGGTCAGCCACGGGGCGCGAGCCGCGCGACGAGCCCGCGAAGCGCAAGCTCGTACCCGATGGGGCCGAAGCCGCACAGCATTCCGACGGCGCTGCTCGCGAGCACGGTATGCCGCCGCTCGGGCTCGCGCGCGAAGATGTTCGAGAGGTGCAGCTCGACGAACGGAACCTCCGCCGCGGCAAACGCGTCGCGAATCGCCAGGCTCGAGTGCGAGTACGCGCCGGCGTTGATCAGCGCGCCCTGCGCCCGTCCTCGGAGTGCGAGAATGACATCCACGAGCTCGCCCTCCCCGCTCTTTTGCGCGAACTCCAACTCTACTCCCAGCTCGGCGCCGACCGTACGCAGCCGGGTCTCGATGTCGGCGAGCGTCTCGGTGCCGTAGATCGCAGGTTCGCGTGTACCGAGCAGATTGAGGCTCGGTCCATTTAGAACAGCGATCCGCACTACTTTTTCAGCCCGTCCAGCCATTCATGGAACAGTTCCAGATCGGACTGCGAATCGTCACCGTGCGACGCCGTCTCGACGGCCGTGTCGCTCTTCCCCTGGGCCGCGCCTCCGCCTTCGCGGTGCGCGAAGAACTGATCGAATGACACCGTCGGCTGATTCGCCCGCTGCTCGCCGTCCGCGCGCGTGCGCGAGCTCTGGAAAACGGCGTCGAGCGAGAGCGCGTCCGGCGCGGCACGCGTCGGCTGGCCCGCCGGACCCGTCGCGTCGCTCGCAAATTCCTCGGAGAACGCGCTCGCGAGCGAGTTCGCGGCGCGCTCGTCGTTGTCGGCGATCTTCGAGTTGCCGGAGAAGAGCGTCTCGAGCGCGGAGCGATCGGCGTCGCTGACGGTCTCCGGCGGCGCGAGTGCAGCCGCGGGTGCGGGTGCGGACACGGCTTCGGGCGGCACGGCGAACGACGTCGTGTGCTCGAGCGATGCGGCCGACCATGGATCCTGCGACGACTCCGAATCATCCGCCGCCGGCTCCGCCGGAGCCGCAGGCGCGGGCTCCGCCGCGGGCGATGTCACTGCTGCGGGAGGCGTGCTTTCGCTCGCGCTCGCGGCGGTCGCACCGGTCGTCGTCGCGACCGCATCGCTCCCGCTCTCGGGCGAGCGCCGCGCTACGAGCGACGTGAAGAACGAGCGAATCGACTGCGTCGACGGCGTACGGTTTTTGGCTGCGCTGATCACCTCCGCCGAAATCGAGGCGATGATCGGGATGCTCGAATGCGCGCCACGCTCGAGCGCCGCGATGCGCTCTGCGTACGACGTGTCGTCCGGATTCTTGGCAGCGAGGTGGCGATAGACGTAAATCGCCTGATCGATGTGCCCCTGTTCGCGAAGCAGCTCCGCGCCCGATTCCGTCATCATTAGGTCGGGGAGCAGCGCATCGGTGGACGTGCGGCCGCTCAGGTCGAGCATGCGACCGATCGTCGGATCGTACGGCTCCTCGTCGAAGGTCGGATCGCCATCGCGCGCCGCGCCTGCGGACGCGAGCTCGCTGGAGCTCTCGCCGTCGACGTGCTTCGGTGTTTCGAGCTCGGGACCCGCGAACAGCGCCGCGAGCTCCGCAGCGGTGGCCGGCGCGACCGCGTGCTCGGACGTTGTCCGAAGCGGAGGAAGATCGGCATCGAGCTCCTCCAGCTCATCCGGCGCCAGATCGCCGATGTCCGTCATCGCGAGCTCGCCCGAATCATCGTCCGACTCCGGCATCGCGTGCGACACGGGCACCGCAGGCGAGGCGGTGGGCGGCGTCGGCGAGTGCCGGTCGAACCCTCCGACATACTCTGGAAGTCCGGATGCGCCCGAGCGTTTCGGGAGCGACGGCTCCGGCTCGCGTGCCAGCTCGCTCGCCTCCGCAGCGGGCGACGGTGCGCTTGGCGCGGGCTTCTCGCGCGCGGCAGGCCCCGAATCGGCGGGAAGGTTCTCGGGGATCACACCGATCGTGAATCGCGGGCGCGCGGGCTGCATTGCCTGCGCGGAAAGCGGAGTGACGGTCGGGCTGTCCGGATGGATGTCGCTCCAGCTCACGGGTGCCGCTTCGGCGGCTGGCGCGCCAGGATGGGCACCGCTCGCAGCGCCGGATGCCGGCGCGGGCGCGTCGAGCTCCTCGAGCTGCGCCGCGATGTCGTCGTTCTGCGGATCGACCTCGAGCAGCTTGTGATACCAACCGCGCGCGGCGTCGACATCGCCGCTGGCGCGAGCGATGTCTCCGAGCTGCCGCAGCGCGATCAGATTTTCCGGGTCCAGAGTGAGCGCGGTCTCGAAGGTGGAGCGCGCCTCGTCGAGCTGCTTGCTCTCGAAGAGGGCCTGCCCCAGCACGATGTAGCCGCTGATGTACGTCGGCTGAAGCGGCACGTGCGCTCGACAGATCTCGATGGCGACGTCGAGGTCGCCGGACTTTCGATACTCGTTCGCGAGGCGCGCGAAGACCCGTCGCGGATTCTCGGCGAATTGTTTGAGGAGGTCTTCGATCAGGGCGGAGTTGGCCATTCAAGCCCTCGGGGAGGCCGCACATCGGTTGGCGGCGGAGAGTCGGTGAAGATACATGAATCTGACGACCGAAGTCAATCGGAAGTCATACGCTGCCTTGATTTTACGCCTCCCAATCCCATAAATTTGGTGGCTCAGCCCGCCCGTTTCTCTCACGTAGTTGCAAGGAGTCACGCACCGTGCTTCAAAGTATGCGGAGTGCCGCCAAATACATCTGGTGGGCCATCGCCATCCTCTTCCTGATCGGCTTCGTGTTCTACCAGCAATCCGGGCTGACGAGTCAGAAGGTGACCCCGGGAACCGCGATCGCGACGGTAAATGGCACGGACATCAGCTATATCGATTTCGAGCGCACCTCACAGGGTCGTGTTCGCCAGGAGCAGGAAGGCTCGGGCGGGAAGTCGCTGACGCTCGACCAGCAGCGTCGGATCGAGGACGAAACGTTCAACGATGAAGTGACGAGAATCCTCCTCGAGCAGGAGTACAAGCGCCGCGGGATCACGGTTTCAGACGCTGAAATCCTGCAGGCGGCGCTCGCGAGCCCTCCGCAACAGTACATGCAGGATCCGCAGTTTCAGACCGAAGGCCAATTCGACTTCGAGAAATATCGCCGCTACATTTCCAGCCCCGCGGTGAGGGACCAGGGACTGCTGCCGCTGTTCGAAGGCTACTACCGCGAACAGCTTCCCAAGCGAAAGCTGTTCGAGCAGATCGCCGGACCCGTGTATGTCACCGACGCGCAACTCTGGCGTGGGTACCAGGATCAGCACGATAGCGCCCAGGTGTCGTTCGTCGCCCTGGATCCTGCCGCCATTCCCGATTCGTCCGTTCGCGTCTCGGATGTCGAGCTTCACTCGTACTTCGACAGCCACCAGAAGGAGCTGCAGGATCGGCCCGGGCGCGCCATCGTCTCGATCGTCGCGATTCCGCGCACGGTGACGGCGGCCGACACCGCTGCGGCGCGGGCGAAGGCCGAGGCGATTCGCGCGGAGCTCTCCGGCGGCGCGAAGTTCGACGACGTCGCGAAGCGCGAGTCCGCCGATTCCGGCTCCGCGATCAAGGGCGGCTCGCTCGGCAAGGCCGGCAGGGGACAGTTCGTGAAGGCGTTCGAGGATGCCGCATACGCACTCAAGCCCGGCGAGCTCTCGCAGCCCGTGCTCACCCCGTTCGGCTTTCACATCATTCGAGTCGACGAGCACAAGGGCGACTCGATCACCGTTCGTCACGTGCTCGTGCGCATCACGCAGAGCGACTCTTCGGCGGCGCTCACCGATCGTCGGGCCGACTCGTTGTCGAAGGCCGCGAACATCGATAAGCCGTCGGAGTTCGACGACGTGGCGCGCGCGCTCGGGCTCAAGGTCGGTCAGGTCACCGCGCTGGAGTCCGATCCGCTCACCTGGAACGGTGCGTACGTTCCCGGCGGCTCGGCGTGGGCGTTCGGCGGCGCCAAGGTTGGCGAGACGAGCGACCTGATCGATGCCGACGACGCGTACTATCTCGTGCGCCTCGACTCGCTGCGCGAAGGAGGCAAGCCGACCTTCGACGCCGCTCGCGACGACATTCGCCGCGAGGTGATTCGCGCGAAGAAGCTCGACATGCTGATCCCGAAGGCGCAGCAGCTCGTCGCAGCCGTCCGCGGCGGTCAGACGCTCGAGGCAGCGGCGCAGGCGGCGGGGCTCAAGGTCGAGAAGTCGACCTCCTTCGCGCGCGCCACCCAGGTCCCCACGCTCGGCCAGGCGACGGAAGCGATCGGCGCTGCGTTCGGTGCGAAGGTCGGGTCGGTTGCGCCACCGTCGAAGGGTCAGAACAACGTGATCGTGCTCCGGGTCGACCGCCGCACTCTGTCGGACAGCGCCGCATTCGAGAAACAAAAGGTCGAGCAGCGGCAGCAGATGCTGCAGCGGGTCCGTGAGCAGCGCGTGCAGCAGTACGTCGCCGCGCTTCGCGATGCCGCGAAGATCGAGGACAATCGGCGGCTCGTGAAGCAGAACGCTCGGCTAGCCACGAGCTGATCCCGCGCTGGTGCAAGACGAAAGCGGGGAGGCGCCAGTCGACCGGCGCCTCCCCGCTCTGCGTTCGGATTCCGCGAACTACTGAATCAGCCGGCGCGGCTCCGGACGACTCTCTTCGGCCACTGGCGCGCCATCGATCGTGCGCGGAGGCTCGCTGCGCAGCGTGTCCGCGCGCGGCGGAGTCGCGACCTCGTGAGTCACATCGTTGATGTTCTTCTTGAACTCCTTGATTCCCTTCCCGAACGATGCCGCCACCTCCGGAATTCTCTTCGCACCGAAGAGAAGGAGGATGACGACCATGATCATGAGTATCTCGCCGAAGCCTAGCTGACCGAACATAGGTACCCCCTAGAAAAGCGACCGCGCGATGAGATAGGCAACGAGCACACCCAGAAAGCTGAGAAGCGAAACGTCCAGCGCCACCGGTCCGATGGCGAATTTGACGATGATCAGGTCGATCGACAGTGCGCCGAGCTGCGGCGTGACCCCCGACGTGAGAAACTCCTTTACGGCGCCAGCCGGAAGAAAGTGGCGGGCGACCTGCGTCATCAGCCCTCCGACGATAAAACCGATCGCCAGTACGACTGCATGAAACCCTGGTCGGTGCTTGGAAGATCCACGTGGCGGCATTACTGGCTTCGGTCGAGGGCGTAGGCAATCGCGTCGTAGAGCGCGCCGCGCGCCGGAGTATCGGGAAGCCCGGCGAGCGCATCCTCCGCCTCGCGGGCGTATTCGTCGCCGCGGCGCCGAGCATAGTCGAGCCCGCCGCGATCGCTGACAATCTCCACCACGCGCGCGATTTGCTCATCCGTCGGCTCCGGCGTGTCGAACAGCGCGTCGACATCAGCGCGCTCCGCCGGCGACATCGTGCGCAGCGCGGCGATGAGCGGGAGCGTCACCTTGTGCTCGCGCAGATCGAGCCCGCACGGCTTGCCGGTCGCTCGCTCGTCGGACGTGTAGTCGAGCAGATCGTCCGCAACCTGGAAGGCCATGCCGAGGCGCTCCCCGTAGCGCGCAAGCGCCACACGTCGGGAGCGCGCGCCTGCCAGCGCTCCGATCTCACATGCGGCGGAGAGAAGCGATGCCGTCTTCGAGCGGATGAGCGCCTCGTAGTCATCCTCGGTGAAGCCGAGCGCGTCGAGCGCAGTGAGCTGGCGCATCTCACCTACGGTCATCGCGTTCGTCGCGTCGGAGAGCACGCGCAGCACCTCGAGATCGCTCGCGCGCACGAGCTCGACCACCGCGCGCGAATACAGGAAGTCACCCATGATCACCGACACCTGGTGACTGAAGAGCGAATTCACCGTCGGCATGCCGCGACGCAGCGCGGAGTGATCCACCGAGTCGTCGTGCACGAGCGTGGCGAGATGCACCAGCTCGAGAATCGCGGCGAACGTCGTCGCTCGCGGGTCTGCCTCTCCATCCACCGCGCTCGCCAGAAGCACGAGGGTTGGGCGAAACATCTTCCCTTTCATCAACAGCAAGTGACTGTTGACCTCATCGATCAGCGGCAGCTGCGCGAGGATGATGCGGCGCAGATCCTCGGACACGCGGTCCAGGCGCGCGCGCACGGGAACCTGAATGTCGGCAAGCGTCGGCGTCAGCGTCTGGCGGGCGCGCACGGACGCGCTCATTTCGCCTTCCGCTCGACGGCCGACAACCGCTCGCCTACATCCCGGAACTGAATGTCCACCGTAAACACCCGCTCGTAGTACGCCACCGCGTCCTCCCACTTCTGCAGCGATTCCGAAGCATAACCCAGAAGATATAACACGCCGACGAGCGTCTCGTCGTCCGCGCCCGCGTCGTTGAGCGCGCGGAGCAGGATCGTCATGGCAATCTGATACTGCCGCTTCTCGACGAAGCACTGCCCCAACGCCTCGTAGGTGCGCACGCGCTGCTCGGTTCCGCGAAGCGCCTTCTGGAACTCGCTGATCGCCTCGTCGAGCAGCCCCATCTCCTTGTACGCGATGCCGAGGTCGTAGTGACTCTCGTGGTCGGTGTCGTCGACGTTGGAAGTGACGCCCTGCTTGAATTTCGTCAGCATGTCGGCGAAGTCCTGCTGCTCCTCGGGCTCGTGCTCCCCGGATTCCGCCGCTCGCGTGGTCTTCGGCGGCTCGTCATCGCGCAGCCACTCGGAAAGATTCACGAAGTTCTGATCGCTGGATGGCGCGACGGGGGGGCGAGCCGGCGGTGGCGCCGATGAGCGCTGCGGCGGCTCCGGAAGCGCGGTCTCGAGGGCCGCGAACAGCTCATCGTCGATCGAAAGCGTGGAGGACGTGCGCTCTACCTCGACCGCGAGCGGAAGCGCCTCGGTCTCGGGCACCGCACCCACCGAAACCGGCGTCGGCGCGCGCGCGGCGGCGATGGGGTGCGACCCCGGCGCTTGCTCGGACTCGGTCGGTATCTCACCCGCCGCTTCCGCTGGCTCGACCTCCACGCCGAGCTCGCGAAGCGCGGACGCCGCGCGCGCGTCGGCTGGCGAGAGCTCGAACACGCGCCCGTACACAGCGCGCGACTTGTCCAGCTGGCCGCTCCGAAAGAGACTCTCGGCGAGCGCCAGATACGCGTCGACCAGCTGCGCCTTGTCGTTCGCGCGCACCGCGTACTCCACGCGCTTCTGATGATAGCGCACGGAGTTCGGCTCGACACGAATCAGCTCATCGGCGCTGTGACTCGCGCTCGTGAGATTGCCCTCGCGCTCGTAGCCGAACATCGTCGCCTCGAGCTCCGTGATTCCGCCGGCGCGATCGCCTTCCTCGAGCAGCGCCTCGGCCAGCTGGCGGTGCAGGTCCCAGGCGGCGGGACGTTGCGCCACATCGAAGCGCAGCTGCTCGACGCGGCTGAGCGGCGGTGCGGCAACGGCAGCGGGCGCACGAGGCGGCACCGGGACGATCGGCCGCGGCTCGTCGGCGGGCTCGGTCTGCCACACCAGCTCGACCGTGTCGTCCTCCTCTTCCTCCAGCAACGAGGCGTGTTGCTCCGGATCGAGCATCGGAAGACCCGAGAACGCGTCGGCGGGGTCGAATGAGCTCGTACTCTCGACGTCCAAATCGAGCATCCGCAGCGGAGGATCATCATCCGGGACGATCACGTCCATCTCGAGCGTGGGCGTACGCTCGACGTCGATCGTGTCTCCGAAGTCGTCTGACTGCGGCACCGGAGCCGATGCGCGGTGCGATGCGGAGGCCGACTCCGCGAGCACTTCCGGCTCGTGCTCGCACTCGACCTCACGCGCGGTCTCGACTTCGGGCGCGGACTCGAATTCCGGCGCCGGCTCCAGCTCGGGCTCCGCCGCGGCGGACGTCTCGGGCACGTCAGCGGCGAACGGAGTCAGGTCGTGCATCAACGACAACGGAGCGTCGGGCTCGGCGTCCAGCGAGATGAACGTCAGCGAGCCGCCGAGGGGAGTGTTGTCGAGGTCGTCGAAGACGACATCGAGCATCGGCAGATCGGCTGTCCCCTGGATGTCGTCCTCCTCTTCGACCGGGAACATCTCCACGGGCGACAGCTGCTCGAGCTCCAGATCCTCGACCGCCGACGACGCACCCAGGCCGAGCGAGGCGGCGTCGTTCTGGGAGGGCGGCTCGAGATGCGAATGAGACTCGAGCTCCGCGAGCGGAGCGACGTTGGAGTCCGAGTGATGGTCGGCGACGGCGCTGTCCTCGAATCCCGTGATCAATCCGAGGTCGACGTGGCTGACGATGCTCTCCGCGACGGCATCGCTATCGTCCGGGAGCAGCGCGCCGTGCGAGAGTCCGGGAAGCTCCTCGACATTGTCTGGCCGCGGCGCCTCGAGATCGATCAGGATCTCCTCGTCGGAATCGATCTGAGGCATCTCGATCGCGACCGTTGGCGTCTCGGATGGCGTGGTCGGATGGATGACCGTCCACGCCGTAGGCGCCTTGGCCGGGGGAGCGTTGGGACTCGTGACCGGCACGCCCGGGATGGGGCGCGACGGCTCGTCGTAGTTCACATCGAGAAAGACGAGGTCGCGCTTGACCGGCGCGGGACGGGCCGATTCCTTGGGCTCGAGCGCGGGATCGAGTGCCTTCATCCGATCGACGGTGGCGCGCGCCTCGGCACTGCGCCCCTCGGCGGAGAACTTCTCGTAGAGCGCGTGGAGCTGCTCGATGGCTTCGGACTTTCGATCCTTGCGCACGAGCTGGTCGGCGAGCATCAGGCGAATGTCATCCTGATCCGGGCAGAGGTCCGCGAACTCCTTCAGCGCGCGAAAGGCCTCTTCGAGCTGACCGGATTTCTGCATCCGGTCCGCGTATTCGAGGAAGTTCTGTTTGGCGTCGTTGATGAAGCCTTTGCGCGCGCTGATCTTGCCGAGCTTGTAGTAGACTGAGTTCCGGCCGGGCGCGTTGCGAAGAATCTTGTTGCACAGCGCGATGGCGTTATTGAAGAACCCGCCATCCGTGTACAGGTCGACCGCCTTTTCGTAGTGATCGACGGCGTCGCCCACGTCCCCACGCCGCAACAGCAGGTCCCCAACGCGGTTGTAGAGGGCAACGTCGGCTTCGTCGACGTGCTCGTCCAGCTCCGCCAGAACCAGCGTGTAAGTGTCGAGCGCCTTGTCGAACTGCTTCTTCTGCTCGTATTCGAGCGCTCGCTTCTTGAGCTTGGCGACGTCAGGCATCAGCGCGTGGAGAGCTCCAAGGCAGGGCGACCGCTCCGCGCGGCGAGCGGGGCAGCCTGATCAAGTTATTGGTAACTCACTAGAGTGACAAGCTTTGCCGCGCACCCACGTCCTCTTGCAACGACGGTCTGCATACCAATACGGCAACTCACGAACGTCCTCGAGATCGAACAACGCGAGATCCGCGGAGAAGCCGGTCGCGAGCTGCCCTGTCTCCGCGGCAAGACCGAGTGCCGCGGCGCCGTTCACCGTCGCGGCCAGAACCGACTCTGCGACGCTCATATGGAGCTCGCTCACGGCGAGCGTGAGGATGAAGGGAAGATTCGTGGTGGGCGAGGTTCCGGGGTTGAAATCCGTCGCGAGCGCTACGGCGGCGCCGGCATCGAGCAGGGCGCGTGCGGGTGGACGCGTGCCCTTTCCCAGAAAGAGCATCGTTCCTGGAAGGAGCGTCGCGACGGTGCCCGAGTCCGCGAGGGCGCGGATTCCGCCGGCGGAGATGGCGGCGAGATGATCCGCCGAGGTGGCGCGGAGCTCGGCCGCGAGCTCGGCGCCGCCGGACGGGGACAGCTCGTCGGCGTGGAGCTTGAGCGCGAGCCCCGACCCACGCGCGGCGAGGAGGAGTTCGCGCGTTTCGTCGATGGTGAAGACACCGGGCTCGCAGAACACGTCGGCGAAGGTTGCGAGCCGTTCGGCTACGACGAGCGGGAGCATTTCCTCGCGAAGCATTTTGACATAACTGGCCCTCGTGGCGGGCGTTGCGCGCGCCTCCTTCGGAATCTCGTGCGCACCCAGCCACGTCGGTACGATGCGCATCGGCAGCTCCGCCGACAGCCGCTTGATCACGCGCAGCAGCTTGAGCTCCTCCTCGATCGACAGCCCGTAGCCCGACTTCACCTCGACCGTAGTGGTGCCGTACGACGCGAGCCGCTGCAGTCGCGGTCGCGCCAACGCCAGCAGCTCGTCGCCGTCGCGGGCGCGCACGTCGCGCACGGAGGCGTGGATGCCCCCGCCCTGCCGCGCGATCTCCATGTAATCGGCCCCCGCGGCACGGCGCTCCTGCTCTTCGTATCGCGGCTTGCCGAAGATCGCGTGCGTGTGCGAGTCGACGAGCCCCGGTGTGAGCACGCCGCCTCCGCAGTCGATCACGGTCGCGTCGGCGTACGCTCGTTCCAGCGACGCGCGCCCGCCCACCGCGGCGATGCGCTCTCCATCCACCGCGACCGCCCCGTCAAGGAGGATGCCGCAGTCGCGCATCTCCGCGCCCACGCGCGCCCGCCCCGGGCCCGCGCACGTGACGATCTGCTTCGCGTTGACGAAGAGTAGTGTCACTGCGCGGTCGCCATTACGTCGCGCACGCGCGCGATGGTGAGCGGCGCCTGCGCCTCACCGCGACAGGCGTAGTAGCATGCGTTGCAATCGATGGGCGCGTAGCGCTCGAAGTCGCGCCAGTGAAAATCGGACGGAAAATCCGGGCACCGCCGCACCTGCCCAGCCGGATCGATGTGTATCGTGCGCACGCCCGAGTTGCACGAGTCGTGCATCTCACCGCTGAAAAATCGCGGCACCTGCCCGAGATAATAGTCCGAGCTGACGATGACGCCGCGCTTTTTTCTCTTGAATTCAAGCAATTCCGCGATGACCTCTTCGAGGTGCCGCTGCTCATCGCGCGACACGAGGTGCGACGCGTTGCCGTTCTTGGCGTCGGTGTACGCGCTGAACGAGACGCCGACACCCATCTCCTCCGCGCACTTCACGATGGGAAGCAGCTGATCGAGATTCGAGCGCTTGATCACGGTATTGAAGCGAATGCCATCGATGCCGATCGCGCGCATCCGTGGCACCGTGTCGAGAATCTTCGCGGCGAGTCCGGGAATTCCGCGCGCGGCATCGTGGCGGGTGTCGAGATAGTCGAGCGAGATGTTGAACTGGTTGAGCCCCGCCTGCCACAGTGACCGCGCACGCTCCGCGCTGAGCATGCCCCCGTGCGTGATCATCGCGAGGTAGCGCACGCGAATCGCTCCGGCAACTGCGGCGACGAGCTCCTCGAGATCGCGGCGAAGGAGCGGCTCGCCGCCGGTGAAAGTGATCATCACCGGATTGAAATACCGCGCGGCGTCGGCGTAGCTCGCGGCGTCGCTGCGCGTCGCATCCGCACCGTTCTTCCAGTAGTCGCAGAAGTCGCAGCGCGCGTTGCAGCGCATCGTGACCTCGAAGTGCACGAGCACCGGAAAGCGCTTGAGATGCAGGTACGCGTATTTTGCGGCGAACAGCGGCACGTGCCACGGCTTGAAGCGGGCGCTCAGCATGGGTGCGCGCTAATCGCGCGGACCCTGCATTGGAATCGTGATGCCCTGGGCCGCGGCGGTGTCGATCGCGATCTCGTAGCCCGCGTCCGCGTGGCGCGCGACACCGATGCCGGGATCGTTGGTGAGCACGCGCTGCAGCCGCTCGCGCATCTCGGGCGTGCCGTCGGCGACGATGACCTGGCCTGCGTGCAGCGAGTTGCCGATGCCGACACCTCCGCCGTGGTGGAACGACACCCAGCTGGCCCCGCTGGCGACGTTGAGCAGCGCGTTGAGAATCGCCCAATCCGCGATCGCATCGCTGCCGTCGCGCATTGACTCGGTCTCGCGGAAGGGCGACGCGACCGAGCCCGTGTCGAGGTGATCGCGGCCGATCACGATCGGAGCGGACAGCTCGCCGCTCGCGACGAGATCGTTCAACGCCACGCCGAACTTCGCCCGATCGCCCTGGCCGAGCCAGCAAATGCGGGCGGGCAGCCCCTGAAAGTGCACCTTCTCGCGCGCGAGTCTTATCCAGCGCGCGAGCTGCTCGTCGTGCGGAAAGAGCTCGAGGATGAGCTGGTCGGTGCGGTAGAGATCCTTGGGATCGCCCGACAGGGCGACCCACCGGAAGGGCCCCTTCCCCTCGCAAAACAGCGGGCGCACGTAGGCCGGAACGAATCCGGGAAAGTCGAAGGCGTGCGCGAGCCCGGCATCGTGCGCCACCGTGCGGATGTTGTTGCCGTAATCGAACGTGATCGCGCCGCGCTCGCGCATCGCGAGCATCGCCTCTACGTGCGCGACGAGGCTCGCGGTCGCGCGGGCAACGTATCCTTTCGGATCGGCGCTCCGAAGCGCCGCCGCGTCGGCGAGCGACATCCGATTCGGAACGTACCCGTTGAGCATGTCGTGCGCGCTCGTCTGGTCGGTGAGCACATCGGGAGTGATGCCGCGCTTCACGAGCTCGGGAAGCACATCGGCCGCGTTGCCGACGAGTCCCACGGACAGCGGCGCGCGGGCGCGTTGTGCCGCGGCGATCCAGTCGAGCGCCTCGTCGAGGCTCGTGGTGCTGCGATCGCAGTAGCCGCTCGCGACGCGCTTCTCGATGCGTGTGGCGTCCACATCGACGCCGAGAAAGGCGGCGCCCTGCATCGTCGCCGCGAGAGGCTGCGCGCCGCCCATGCCGCCCAGCCCCGCGCTGAGCACGAACTTGCCCGCGAGCGTGCCATCGAAGTGCTCGCGTGCGACGGCGCCGAACGTCTCGAACGTGCCCTGCAGAATTCCCTGCGAGCCGATGTAGATCCACGAGCCCGCGGTCATCTGCCCGTACATCATGAGCCCCTTCCGCTCGAGATCGCGAAAGACATCCCACGTGGCCCACCGGCCCACGAGGTTGCTGTTGGCGATGAGGACGCGGGGCGCCGAGGTGTGCGTGCGGAACACGGCAACCGGCTTGCCACTCTGGACGAGGAGCGTCTCGTCGTTCTCGAGCGCGCGCAGCGAGCGCACGATCGCGTCGAAGGACTCCCAGTTGCGCGCGGCCTTTCCCGTGCCACCGTACACGACGAGATCATCGGGGCGTTCGGCGACCTCGGGATCGAGGTTGTTCATGAGCATGCGGAGCGCGGCCTCCTGCTGCCATCCCTTGCAGGAGAGCGTGCTGCCGCGCGGCGCACGCACCGGGCGCGCGCCCGGGGGTACGTCGATCATCGTCGCGGTCATGCGAACATCGAGCTAGGGGAAGCGGACTCGCCATCGAGGTGAGTCACGTCGTCGAAGGTGCCGTTGCCGATTGCCGTGCGGAGCAGCGCGATGTCGTGGCTGAGCACGCGGTCGCGCTCGAGCCGCGGCACGAGCTCGCGCACGTGCGCGTGCAGTCGTGCCACGCGGCGCGCCGGCCTGAGTGGCGCGCGAAAGTCAATCGCCTGCGCGCCGCACATCAGTTCGATCGCGAGAATGTGCGCAACGTTGTTGACGATCCGGCGCAGCTTCCACGCGGCGCCCATGGCCATCGGCACGACATCCTCCTTGTTTCCGTCCGTCGGGATCGTGTCGACGCTTGCCGGGTGCGATAGCACCTTGCACTCGCTCGCCAGCGATGCGGCGGTGACCTGCGCCATCATGAATCCGGAGTTGACGCCGGCCTCCGCGGTGAGGAAGGGCGGAAGCCCCTGATTGAAATCGGGGTGCACGAGGCGATCAGTGCGCCGCTCGGAGATCGTCGCGAGATTGGTCATCGCGATCGCGAGCACATCGAGCGCGAGCGCCACCGCCTGCCCGTGAAAGTTTCCGCCGCTCATCAGGGTTCCGTCGTCGAAGACGAGCGGGTTGTCCGTCGCGGCGTTCAGCTCCCGCGTTACGAGCCCTTCCGCGAACTGCATCGCGTCGAGCACCGGCCCGTGTACCTGCGGCATGCAGCGGAGCGCATACGCATCCTGCACGCGCGGATCGCCGGAGCGGTGCGATTCGCGGATCTCGCTGTCGGCGAGGAGCGCGCGCAGGAGCTCGGCCGAACGCTGCTGGCCGAGCTGTCCGCGCGCGCGCTGAATGCGCGCGTCGAAGGCATCGGGGCTGCCCATGAGCCCTTCGAGCGTCATCGCGCCGGCGGCGTGCGCGACGCGCCAGAGCCGCTGGATGTCCATCAGCGCGATGGCGGCGATCGCCGTGTGCGCCTGCGTGCCGTTGATGAGCGTGATTCCCTCCTTCGGCTGCAGCACGACGGGCGCGAGCGCGGCGCTCTCGAGCATCGCGGCCGCCGGCCCGGAGTTCTCGCCGCGGCGAAGCACGCCTTCGCCGATGAGCGTGAGCGCGAGGTGCGCGAGCGGCGCCAGATCGCCGCTCGCGCCCACGCTCCCCTGCTCCGGAACTTCGGGGTAGAGGCCGAGATTCAGCATCGCGGCGAGCAGGTCGATCAGCTCGGCGCGCGCGCCCGAGAATCCCTTGGCGATCACGTTCGCGCGCAATAGCATCATCGCGCGCACTTCGCGCTCTGGGAGGAGCGCGCCGACGCCCGCCGAGTGGCTGCGGACGAGATTCACCTGCAGCTCGTTCAGGCGGTCGAGCGGGATCGACATTTCGGAGAGCTTCCCGAAGCCCGTGGTGACGCCGTACACGACGTCGCCGCGCCGCACGATCTCATCAACGAAATGGCGCCGCTGCGCGACGAGCTCCCGCGCAGACGACGCCAATTCCACCTCTCCATCTCCGTGCGCGACGAGCCACACGTCTCGCAGCGTGAGCGAATTTCCGTCCAGCTGTATGCGCTGCTTCATTCGCCAAAGCTACGGGCGTGGACCCCCTCCGGCTACCACGCGGCGCAGCTCCGGATTGCCAAAATCGGTCTGATACGCCCAGTCGAGAATCACGTAGTCCGCGCCCACGTGCGTGATCCGCACGGCACCATAGTGCAGGCCGTCGCTCAACTCGGTCTCGAATACGTAGGCGTATCCCGTCACCGCCTCGATCGACCCCGTGAAATAGCCATTGAGGGGCGCGACGTCGATGGACGTCAGATCCTGCACGGGATCCTGGCTGTAGAGCACGACGCTCGTGCCCGTGCGCACGGTTGTCATCCAGATGGAGCCGTCGCCGTGACGATCGACGCGGAAGTCGATGTCGTTGCGATCGCCGGACACGATCTGCCCGAGCAACGAAGAGTTGGGGTACTCGAAGCGGAACCCGCTCGTGGAGAGGTGCGACTGCGAGGCGTCGATCAGCACGTTGCGCGAGTCGTAGCGCGGCGTGTCGTGGATCGAGGGCGTGACGACGCTCTCCCGTCCGCCAACACTGACCGCGGTCACCGCAAAACACATCGAGACGCCGTTCGACAGCCCGGACACGAGAAAGTCCTCGGACACCGAGGTGCCCTCGAGTCCCCAGTTCGCGTTGTCGCAGACGTCGTGGTCGAGATCGTACGACGTGGAGTACACGTTATAGTGTTCGAACGCACCCGGGTCATCGATGCGGGAGTTCGGATCCCACGAAAGCTGGATAGCGGTGTTGAGCGACACCGAGACGAGGTTACGCGGTGTTTCGAGCTGCGAGCCGCCACCCGGTCGAGTGGTGTAGTCGCTCGAGCAGGCGGCGAGCGCCATCAGAGCGGCTGGAATTACGATCGTGCGACGCATCGGAAGCTCCGGAGGAGTGACACCACACGCATGTGCACGGCGTGCGCCACTCGGCCATCGAACTCCAACTTTATACCGCTCAACGAGATACGGCGGGGGACAAAAGAAAAGTGTCCCCGTAGTGGGACACTTTGCGACCGCACAAAGAAACACTCACTCGGGGAGATTCGCGGCCCTACTGGGATTGCACCGCCGCCGGACGGTACGTGCGTTTGTCGAAGTTGAACTTGAGGTTCGGCTCGGCGATCAGCGAGATGAAGAAGTTGAAGGAGAAGTTTCCGTTCGGCGCCTGGGTGAACGCGAAGATCGCGCGCCAGTCGTGCATGTCGCGCTGCAGGCTCACGATGTGATCGGAGAACTGGTGCAGCTCGAAGTCGTAGCCCGTGGTCCACTGCATCGACCAGCGAGGGGTGATGTGGAACGACAGGTTGCCGCGCAGCGTGCTCTGTGCGGGACTGACGTAGATGGTCGAGCCCCCGAGCGCCGCCGACACGGTGTCGGTGATCTTCGGCGGATTCTGCAGACATTCCGCGTGCTGAATCGGATCCACGAATTTGACGCACGCGGCGGTGGGGTCGAGCTGTACGACATTCGTTCCGACCACAGGCCGTGACTGTGTGGTCGTGAAGCTCACGGACAGATTCCATCCTTGCGCCGAGTTGATGGCGAACGGATAACGCGACCCCACCGACCCCGCCGTCGCGGGCAGCGCGTTGATGCCCAGCCCGTCGTTACTGGTCATCGCGTTTCCCGTGAGGCTTGCTCCGACCGGTATCGTGTCGCGCGGCACTCCTCCTCCGAAGATCCGCTGCAGCGTCCTGAAGGGATTGCTGTTCTTGCCGATCGTGAACGTCGCGGTGAGCCCGGTGCGAAACGGCTTGAACTTCGCCGTGTCGCTGAGCGGATCGCCCTGGAAGAGCGAGTAGTTCGAGGAGAAGTCGAAGCCCGGGAGCAGGTCCGACTGCAGGTTGTAGCTGAAGCTGTTGCTCGTCACGCCGAATCTGTGGGTCCGTGCCGCGACCACGAAGTCGTAGTCGATGGGGGAAGCGTTGATGGTCAGCAGACGAATCTTGTCGCCCCCCTCGGGAGTCGTGTCCGACTTGGAGTGAAGCTTCGCCTCGAGCACCTGGTTGAGCTGCAGCTGCATCGTCTCCGAGCGAAGCCCGCCCAGATATCCGAAGCGCGTGCGGCCCGTGGCAAGCAGAAACGCATCGCTCACGTCCGACGATGGCGAGTAGGCGAAGGACAACCGTGGCTGTATCGACTGCCGAAGCCGCGAGAACGGTCCGAAGCCGGGGAAGAACGCGAAGAACGTCGGCGACGCGGAAATTCCCGTCTGCACGCGCTTCGACTGACTCACCCATGCTCCGTTCGTGAGCGTGGTCTTCACGAGATACGCGTAGCTGCCATCCGCGTTCTGCAGCGAGACGAATGGGGCGACGTTCCAGGTACCCTGCAGGATCCCCGGCAGGGAAAACTGCGTATCCCAATCGAGCTGCGTCTTCCGGATGTTCGCGTAGGTACGCGAGCCCGTCTGCACGCCGGTGTTGAAATCAAACTGCGTGATCGTGGTCGGCAAGTCGTTGAGCTGATCGCTGTAGCGAAAGCTGTTGCTCAACACGAATCGTCCGATTCGCAGGGGCGTCTGAAAATTGGCCGTGGTCGTCCGCGTATTCGCCTTGATCTCCGTGCTGTCCAGCGCACCCGTTGGACCCCTCGTATAGCGAAAGCTCGACTGCCCTTCGAGGTTGAACGCCTGATTGTTGTCGACGGACAGCGTCGGCGTCCAGGCGAGCCACTTCGCCAGATTGATCGGCTGCGTGGTGACCGAGAAGTTCGGAAAGTCCTGATTGACGAGATCGCGCCCTGCGTACTGAGAGCGCGAGCCGCCGGCGGTCAGATTGAAAGGGCCGAGCTTCTGAGTGAACGCGAGCTGCGACGAGATCGCGGCGAGCGCCTGGGCAACGGTGAGCGCGTCCTGCTGATACACGGTGGTGTTGCTCGTGTAGTTCAGATTCATGTTCAAGCTGCTCGCCTGCGAGAACTGCTGGGAGTGCGCCCAGTTGAAGCCGATCGTCCGATCGCCGTTGCTGTACGTCCAGTAGCTCGCGCGAATGCCCCCGCTCACGAAGCGGTTGAGCCAGCGGTAGCGATATTCGCCGTTGAACTTGTTGTAGCCGAAGTCGCCGACCTGGTTGCTGGTGCCGCTGCGCCAGTCGTAGGACACCAGGGCGTCCATGTAGTCGTTGATGTTGAAGTAGTAGCCGAGATTGTCAATCGACCGCACGTAGTCGGGCGACGTGCGCACGATGTCCGTCACGCTGAAGCGCGGCGGGATGATCCCGCTGCGGCGACCGGAGCGCATGTCCTGGAAAATGAACGGCAGCCAGAGCACCGGAATGTCGGCCACGTAGAGCACGGCGGGGCGCGCGACGAGCAGAGTCTTGCTGATGATCTTCACTTCCGACGACTGGAAGTGGTAGTGCGGCTCCGGAAGGTCGCAGCTCGTGATCGACGCATCCTCGGCATACGAGATGCTGTGCCCTTTTCCGGTGGTGTCGCCCTTCACTGCCGCGGCGTGGCCGTAGATGTACCACGTCTGCCCATTCTGCGCCGATGAGGTGCTCAGCCGGTCCACGAGGCCGAAGTGGCGGCGCAGGTCGTACTCGAGGCGCCCCTGCGCGAGCAGGTCCGCGGTGCCCTGGGACGGATCGCGCAGATAGATCGTGTCTTCCATCGGCGCGGTCGCGCGCAGGATTTTCAGCGAATCGCTGTAGATAATGGTGTCGGCCACGAGCGTCGTCTGCACGCGCTCCACCGCCGCCTTGCCGGACAGCTTCAGTTCATGGCGGCCGGAATTGAGCTGGGCATCCTTGCTCTGGTAACGCGTGATCGTGTAGCCGGACCGGCCGAGCAGCGCTCCCATCGCCGAGTCGGGGTCCGGCCACACCACGAGAATGCGCGGCGCGTGCAGACTGTCGGCGCGCGCGGAGTCGGCCGCGTTGCGCGGCGGCTGCAGGCGCCCACGCCGATTGGCCGAATCGGGGTACTGGCCGCCCGCCGGATATTGGGTGGGCAGCTGAATCGGCACCTGCGCGAACGCCGGCGCGGCAGCCAGCGCGAGCGCGCAGACGAGCCACCGGGCGATCACACCGCGGCCTGGGCCTCGAGTGCCGCCTCCCGGCGCAATCGCCGCCGGTAGATAATAATCGTCAGCACCACGCTCACCTCGTACAAAAAGTAGAGCGGGACGGCCATCGCGATGGTCGTCCAGACGAGATCACCAGGCGTCAGGAACGCCCCGATGATCACGCAGACCACGATCGCGTGGCGACGGAACTTGTTGAGAAACTGCGGCGTGACGATTCCGAGAAGGGCGAGCGAAACGATCACGATCGGGAGCTCGAAGCAGATCCCGAACGCCAGCGTCATGCTGATGGCAAATCCAAAGTACTCCGATGCCGTGATCATCGGATCCAGCGATGGTCCGCCGAAATTCATGAGCCAGGGCAGCGCCAGCGGTAGGACGACGAACCACGACAGGCACACGCCGCAGAGAAAGAGAAAGGTCGCGAACAGGAACATCGGCATGACCAGCTTCTTCTCGTGCTTGTGCAGCGCGGGAGAGATGAACGACCAGAGCTGGTAGAAGATGACCGGCAGTGCGATCGCCACGCCGAGCGCGATCGCGGCGTTGAGCACGATCGAGAATGGATCGCCGGGGTGCGTGTAGACGAGCTTGTGGCCGTTCAGGAACGGCAGGATCGGCCTCTCGAGCAGGCCGATCACATCGAACTGCATCATCACCCAGAAGGCGATGCCCACCGAGACCATCAGCGCCGCCAGCGACCAGATGATGCGCCAACGCAGCTCCTCGAGATGATCGAGGAACGGCATCTCATCGCTGGCGGTCGTGCGTGGTTCCGGCATTCGAGTCCGGCTGGCTGTTACTTGAGCGTGCGAAGCCGATCCTTCGCGAGAGACGCCTCGTCCGAGCGAGGATAGCGCTGCACGAGATCGTTCAACAGCCCGCGCGCCCCGGTGATGTTCCCCTTCTCCTCCATACCCAGCGCACGCTTGTAAAGTGCCGTCGGCGCGCGCGGCGACGTCGGATAGCCGGACACCACGGCGGCGTACGCCGAGTCGGCGCCCGCGGCATTGCCCTCCTGGTGGTAGGCCTCGCCAAGATAAAATCGCGCATCGGGCACGAGATCGGACGTCGGGTACTGCTGGAGCAGCGTCAGAAGTCCGGTGCGGGCGGCGCCTGGAGACCCGCGGCGAAGCTGTTCGAGCGAGATCTGGAAGAGCTGGTTGGGTCCGGGAGTGGCACCCGCTCCCGCGGCAGGCGAAGGACTCGTGGCGCCGGTTCGCGCAGGCGACGATGGGGAAGTCGTGCCACCGGGGCCGGGCATCGGGGCGCCCGTCGGTCCGACTGATGGCTGAGCAGCGACCGGCGCCGACGACGACGCAATGTCGGACTGCTGTCTCTCGAGCGTGGCACGAAGCTCCTGCACGCGCTGCTGGCTCTGCCCGGTGAGCTCCTGAATCTGGAGCAGCTGCTGCCCGACGTTGTACAGGTCGCCGCGCACATCACCCTGCATCTTCACCACGCGCGTGCTCAACAGCCCGAGCGAGTCGCGCACGATGTTCATCGACGCCACGACGCGATCGAGTGCCGCGCGACGCGCGGAGTCGCTGCGCGCGTTATCCGCGCGCAGCGTCTGCACATCCGTGTGCAATGCCTGCACATCTTCCCGAGTGGCGAAGCACGCGCCAGTCGCCAGCAGCGCGAGCGGCACCAGGCACCGCACGCCGCGCATCACTGGGCCGCGGGCTTGAGGGCTTCGGCGCCCGCGGTGATCTCGAACTCGTCGCGGCGGTTCTTCGACCACGCTGCCTCGTCGTGACCATCGACGGCAGGATGCTCTTCGCCATAGCTGATGATGTCGATGGCGGCGTCGGAAATGCCGTGCTGCGTGAGATACCGCTTTGCCGCTGCCGCGCGACGCTGGCCGAGCGCGAGGTTGTACTCGTCGGAGCCACGCTCGTCGGCGTGGCCCGCAACGCGGATCTTCAGGCCGACGCTCGCGTTCAGGATGGCGACCTTCGCGTCGAGCGACGCGCGATCGGCATCGCTGAGCGCATCGCTGTCGAGATCGAAGTAGATCGGCGCCGTGAGCGAGGCGCGCGCGGCTTCAGCCG
>DATCPC010000254.1:0-8024 GCA_036564355.1 Gemmatimonadaceae bacterium
ACGCATGTCTGAGCTCCCCGCCCTGCTGCGGCCACCACCGCTGATGAAGGGCGATACCATCGGCGTCGTCGCCTCATCGTACTCGCCCCGCCCGCGCTGGCTCGCCCGCGGCGTGCGCGCACTCGAGCGCGCCGGCTACACCGTTCTTCTCGACCCCGAGCTCTCGACCACCCGCCACTACCAGCGCGCCGAAGACGAGCGCCGCGCCGCGAACTTCACCGCGATGTGGACGGATCCGCGCGTGAAGGCGCTCATCAGCGGCACCGGGGGCTACGGCGCCGTGCGCATGCTGCCATATCTTGACCCGAGTCTCTTTCGCGAGCACCCCAAGTCGTTCGTCGGGTATTCGGACGTCACGGTCCTCCACCAATGGCTCATGCGACTTGCCGGCCTTCGCGCATTTCATGGACCGACGGTCGACGACCTCATTCCCAGCGCGCGCGACGTGACGACCGCGTCGCTCCTCACATCGCTCACGACACCGCGCCCCACCGCTCGCATCGGGCGCGACACCGCGCGCACCGTGCGGCCCGGGCGCGCGAGCGGGCGCCTGGTCGGCGGCAACACGGCCCTGGTGCAGCAGACCATCGGTACGCCATACGAGATCGACACCACCGATGCGATCCTCTTCCTCGAGGAGGTTCGCGACCCGATGTCCTTCGTCGACGAACGACTCGTGCAGCTCCGCGCCTCCGGTCTGCTCGGAAAAGTGCGCGGCATCGTCTTCGGGCACCTGTCCCTCGACCGATCCGAAGAGGACGAGTTCGAGGATTTCGTGCTCGATCTCGTTTCCGATCTCGGCGTTCCCGTCATCATGGACTTTCCAGCAGGGCACGACAATCCTAATTTGACCCTGCCTCTCGGAACCGAAGTGGAGTTGGTCGCCGAGGAGGTCACCGGGTGGATCGTGTATCGCGAAGACGCGCTGCTCGCGAATCCCCTTCCTTCTGTCCTCTCGCCGTGAGCTCACCAGAGCATTTCGATCTCGTCGTCATAGGCGCTGGCCCGGGTGGCGAGAAAGGCGCCGCGCAGGCCGCGTATTTCGGGAAACGTGTCTGCCTCATCGAACGCGCGCCAAAGCCGGGCGGCGCGGCGGTGAACACGGGCACCATTCCCAGCAAGACACTCCGCGAAACCGCGCTCTATTTCTCCGGGCTTCGCCAGCGGGGACTCTACGGCGTCGACCTGAGCGTCAAGGAGAACATCACGATCAGCGACTTCATGCATCGCGAACGCGCGGTGATCAAGTCGGAGTGGGCGCTGATCGCGGAGAATATCGAGAAGCACGGCATCGCCACGATCCAGGGTGCCGCGCGCCTTCTCGACGCGCACACCATCGAGATCACCCGCTATGGCACCGAGCCGCGGCGCGTCACCGCCGACGCGATCCTCATCGCGACGGGCTCCTCACCCATGCCGCCTGACGGATATTCCACGGACGGCGACATCGTCGTGGACAGCGACACGCTGCTTTCCATACAGCGGATTCCGCCGTCGATGATCGTCGTGGGCGGCGGCGTCATCGGCTGCGAGTACGCCTGCATCTTCGCCGCGCTCGGCGTTCGCGTCACGCTCGTGAATGCGCGCGCACGACTCCTCGCCCATCTCGGGAACGACGTCAGCGACGCGCTGCGGCAATCGATGACCGCGCGGCTCGGCATCAACATCCACGGGAATGCCGAGGTGCGCGACGTCACGATCGAGCACGATCGCGCGCACGTGACGCTCTCCGACGACACGGTGCTGAGCTCGGACTGCGTGCTGGTCTGCACCGGCAGGATCGGCAACTCTGCGTCGCTCGGCCTCGATGAGGTGGGGGTGGAGTGCAACGAGCGCGGGTTCATCCAGGTCGACAGCCACTACAGGACGTCGGTCCCGAACATTTACGCCGCGGGCGATGTGGTGGGATTCCCTGCCCTTGCGTCCGCATCGATGGAGCAGGCGCGCGTCGCGGTGTGTCACGCCTTCGACCTGAAGTACAAGACCGCCGTCTCGAACGTGCTCCCCTACGGCGTCTGGACCATTCCGGAGATTGCCACAGTCGGCGAGAGCGAAGAGATGCTCGCGGCGCAGGGCGTTCCCTACGAGATCGGCCGCTCGAGCTACCGCATCAATCCGCGAGGGCAGATCCTCGGCGACACCGACGGTTTCGTGAAGCTGGTCTTCCACCGCGAGGATCAACGCATCCTCGGCGTCACGATCGTTGGCGAGACGGCGTGCGAGCTCATTCACATCGGCATGACCGTGATCGCATTCGGCGGCTCGCTCGACTTCTTCATCCAGGCGGCGTTCAACTTTCCGTCGTTCGCCGACGCGTACAAGTATGCGGCGTACGACGGCCTGCAACGCCTGCAACGCCGACACGCGCGTACGCCGGGCCTTCCGTCGTTGGCCCGCCAAGCCGTACCCGAATAGCCCGCGTTCTTGCGCGGTCGGGAACGCCACTCGCGACGCTGACGCCTTCGATCCTAATGTGTGGGCATGAGACGTTCGAGCACGGCGCGCGTCGCACCGATCTTCACCGGATTCATCGAGCCGACTGCCACGTAAACGACGTTGTCAGGTACCGACGGCATTCGGGGGGCGTTCGTGTGGAAGGGCGTGCAAGCTACCCACCGACGTCGTCGTTCGGTATGGTTGCCGCCTCCCGGGCCGCGGGATATCCTAGGGCCAATGGCACCCCCGCTCGAGCTCACGGCCCCTTCGTCGCACCTCGACGATCGACACGCATTCGCGTTCGTGGCGGAGCGACTGTGGCTCGACTTCGTAAACTCCGAGAGCGCCGCCCGCGGAAACGACGGGCTGCACGATTTCGAGCGCTTCGTACGCTGGCTCGAGGGGGCTCACCTGCTTGATCTCGAGCGAGCCGCAAGCATGCGTCGGCGCGCACAGCAGCAGCCGGCCGGAGCGCTCGCGGTGCTCGGCGATGCACGGCGCGTGCGTTCAGTGCTTCGCGCACTGGCCGAGCGCGGCGTGGCCTCGCACGATGTCCGTGCCGAAGCGTTGGCGGAGATCAATCGCGTGCTCGGTCGGAGCGCAGGAACGCGGCGACTCGAGATCGGGGGGGACGGCAACTTCATGCGGACGTTCGTGCCGGTCGGTGACGCCTTCGCTGGGCTGCTCATTCCGATCGTCGAGAGCGCGGCCGACGCGCTGATTCTCGGCGAGCTGCTGCGCGTGCGGCGCTGCGCCGATCCGCGCTGCGGTCGCGTCTTCCAGGACGAGACCAAGAATGGACGGCGGCGCTGGTGCGACATGGCGACATGCGGCAATCGTGCAAAGGCCGCGCGCCATCGCATGAAGCTGCATCGGTAGCTCGTGTCGACCGGGCATGGCCGCACGATCACCGCCGTCCGCACTCACCTCGAGATGCGCGCGCGCTCCGCGCTGCGACCAGCCGTCCCGCCGCCGGGCGAACATTCCCTCGAGCGCGAGCGACTCTCTGGTCCGGACTATCGTGCGCTCTACCTCGCCGTTGGCGATGCCTACCTGTGGCGAGACCGTCTCGTGCTTGAGGACGATGAGCTCGACGCCTATTTCGCGTCGCCGAACGTCCAACTCTGGATACTTCGCGTCGCCGGTGACATCGCGGGATACTTCGAGTTGCAGCGCCACGACGATGGGCGCGTCGAGATCGTGTACTTCGGACTCGTCGCTCGGTACTTCGGCCGCGGCCTCGGCGGCTGGATGCTCACGCGCGCGGTCGAGGAAGCATTCGCATTCGGTGCGACGAACCTGACGCTCCATACCTGCACTCTCGACTCACCTCGCGCTCTGCCGAACTACCTGGCGCGCGGTTTCGTGGTCGCGCGCGAAGAGAAGTACGAGGTCGAGCCGCAATCACGTCCACCGGCGTAGACGCAAAGCGTTCAACCGGTGTGAGTTCGCAGGAGTCACAGGCGCGCTTTGGGAATGCTTTCGGCTCCCGTACCCGCCCCATCGCTGAGCGCCACCGCGGCGACCTGCTGTACGATCCGCGCGAGCGCACCCACCAGATGCGCGCGCACATGCTGCCGCCGCCGCACGAGCCGGATCGTACGGCCCGGCACGGGAGCGCTGAATGGAATGAGCAGGTGCCGCTGCGCGTCCGTGGGCAGTTCATTGGCTGCGAGCGCCGGGAGCAAGGTCATGCCGGCGCCGCGCTCGACCAACCGCTTGAGCGTTTCCAGATTGCCGCTCTCGAAGCGCGCGAGCGACGCAATCACGTGCGACCCGCCTCGGGGCGCGGACGCGCGTGACCGGCCCCGCTGACGGCAGAGGTTCATCACCTGCGTGCGGAAGCAGTGGCCGTCGGCCAGCAACCAGACGTCATCCAGCGAGAGGTCACTCACCGACAGTCGTGCGCGCCCCGCGAGCCGGTGCGCCGCGCCGACGTACGCGATGAAGGGTTCCTGGAACAGCTTGCGTGAGACGATCCCCGGTACTGCCGTCGTCGTGGCGATGAGGCCCACGTCGAGCGTATCCACGCGGAGTGCGTCGAGCACCGCCTCCGTCACGCCCTCCTCCACCACGAGCTCGATCCGCGGATGCTGCTGGGCGAGCGCCTCGAGCACCGCCGGGAGGAGGTAGGGAGCAAGTGTGGGAATGACGCCGACGCGAAGCTCACCCTCGAACTTGCCGCTCGCGGCATCGCGGAGGTCGCCGAGGCGCGCGGCTTCGCCCAGGACCACTCGCGCCTGCGCGATCAATACGCGACCGATATCCGTGGGCACAACAGGAGAACGACTCCGGTCGAACAGCGCTTCGCCGAGCGCCGCTTCGAGCTTCTGCAACTGCATCGAAAGGGTCGGCTGGCTCACGTTGCACGCCCGTGCCGCGCGTTCGAAATGGCGGTGCGTGTCGACGGCTACGGCATAGGCAAGCTGCGTGAGCGTCCACGGTGACGGTGAACGAGAGACCATGTACGGGTGGTTGGAAGGTGAGCCATATCATCGATGAAACCTATGATAACCATAGGAACAATCGCTTTGCACTATGGGTTCGGTGCGACGACTCTGCACGATGGGTAGCAGTCGACGACCGAGACAGTTGCCCCAACACGACTTCGACGGGAATGGGACATGACGAAACGGAACGGAGAGGCGCCAGAGTCTGACGCCAACGTGACGCTGACGACGCGACAGGGGCATCCGGTGCCCAACAACCAGAACAACCGCACGATTGGCGACCGCGGGCCCACAGTGCTGGAGAACTACCACTTCCTCGAAAAGATCTCGCACTTCGATCGCGAGCGGATCCCCGAGCGTGTGGTCCATGCGCGCGGCGCCGGGGCACACGGCTATTTCGAGGCGTACGGATCGGTCGGCGGCGAGCCGATTGCGCCGCTGACGCGCGCCAAGCTCTTCCAGGCGAAAGGGAAACGGACGCCTGTGTTCGTGCGCTTCTCCAGCGTCATCCACGGCGGCCACTCGCCGGAGACCTTGCGCGATCCACGCGGCTTCTCGGTGAAGTGCTACACGGAAGATGGCAACTGGGATCTCGTCGGCAACAACCTCCAGGTCTTCTTCATTCGCGACGCCATGAAGTTTCCCGACGTGGTGCACGCGTTCAAGCCGGACCCGGTGACGAACCGACAGGACTCACGCCGCATCTTCGACTTCATCAGCCTGTCTCCATCGGCGATGCACATGATCACGTTCCTGTTCAGTCCATGGGGAATCCCGGCGAACTATCGCGAGATGCGCGGCTCTGGCGTACATGCCTACAAGTGGGTGAACGCAGACGGTGACGCCGTCCTCGTGAAGTACCACTGGATCCCGAAGCAGGGAGAGCGGAACCTGCTGCAGGCTGAGGCCGAGGCGATTCAAGGGAAGAGCTTCAACCACGCGACGGAAGACCTGCACGACGCCATCGAGCGCGGTGACTTTCCGGAGTGGGAGCTGCAGGTGCAGGTCATGGAGGACGGCGAGCACCCCGAGCTCGACTTCGATCCGCTCGATGCCACGAAGGTGTGGCCGCCCGAATTGTGTCCGCTCCGCGCCGTCGGCCGCATGGTGCTGAACCGGAATCCGGAGAACTACTTTGCCGAAGTGGAACAGGTGGCATTCGGCACGGGCGTGATGGTCGACGGAATGGATTTTTCCGATGACAAGCTGCTGCAGGGGCGCACGTTCTCGTATTCCGACACGCAGCGCTATCGCGTGGGCCCCAACTACCTGCAGCTCCCGATCAACCGACCAAAGGTGGCTGTCGCGACGAACCAGCGCGACGGACAGATGACCTATCACGTCGACGGCAACGAGGCGGGGGCAAGCCCGCACGTGAACTACGAGCCGTCCGCCAAGGGGAGTCCGGCGGAAGCGAAGGCATCCGGACCGCAGCATACACCGTTCGTCTCGGGCCACGTCGTACGTCAACCGATCAGCCGCGAGAATGACTACGGCCAGGCGGGCGACCGCTACCGTGCGTTTTCGGATTGGGAGCGTGATGAGCTGATCAACAACCTCGTCGGACAGCTCACGCCATGTGACGACGACGTGCAGGAACGCATGATCGCTCAACTTACAGCATGCGACGCCGACTACGGACGTCGGGTGAGTGAGGGCCTGGCCGTCGCGCGCGCTGCCTCGTCTCGCGACACGACCGTGGGAGGGATGCGCTGATGCAATGCATCGAATGCGCGAGCCCGGCGGTGGCGCTGTGTCCGCGCTGCTCGGTGGCGCAGTGCGCGAACCACCTCGCGCGCAACGTGCAGTGGGCGAGGCGCTCGGGTGCGCTCGCCGGCTGCACGCACCCCGACCGCCCGAGAAGCAACTCGGAAGCCTGACCGCTCGACGGTTAGACGTTGTTACTTCCGAGGAGCTGCTCGACTTCCGCATTCGCCGCCAGTCGCCGCGTCGTCTCCGCGCGCAATTCCTCCGCGACGCGCAACTCCGCCAGACGCGACTCGATGACAGCGCTCCCCTCCAACGAGATGGCGTCGGCGGCAAGCGATGCCTCGTACTCGATGTCCACGATCTGAAGGGTGCGGTCGTACTCGGCGACGAGCCGCAGGTCGACATCAATCTGCTCCGCCAGAGTCCCCAGCGCGCGATCGATGGCACCGATACGCGCGGTGTAGGCGTCGAGCTGCACGGCCGACATCCGCGTCCGCAGATTCCGCAGGCGTTCCTTCAGTGCGCCGCGACGTTCCACGTCATCGCCTACACTGGCCCGCAGCTCGAGCAGCGAACGCTTCTGGGCCAGCAGGGCCTGCCGCGAGCTCAGCATCAACTGCTCGTCAGCGCCCAATGCGTGGCGTGGTCGCAAGACGCGAGACAGTCCGTAGCGCACCGCGAAACCGGAGACGCCGGCAATGCCCACGGCGAGGAGGAAGGGCGTAGACGCCATCACCGCCGCTGTTCCAGCTACTGTGCCCGCGAGCACGCCATACAACGTCGACCGCGCCTTCGCTGTCTGCCCGGGAATTCCGAGGATGAATCGTTCTCGTGACGCTCGATTGAGAACCCACAACAACTCGTTTCGCTTTGTACCGCGCATGCCGTAGACCACTGCGGCCGGCTCACCGGCCCTCATCTGGATCCACTCGTCATCACGGTCCGTGTCAAAGCGGAAGCGCAGCGTCTCCCGCGGTGACGTGCGCAGCTCCAGCTCATAGTGGCGATAGTAGCGGCGGCGGACGCTGTCCACGCCGACGCGCACCTGCACTCTTTGCGAGTCGAGGCCAACTACGTGTCCCACCGAGAGCTCGTACTTGAACGTGCAACTGCCGCACACGAGCACAGCGACACCCGCTTCGGGATATTCGCCAATCACCTTCGCGCAGTGCGGGCAGGAGAACATCAGCGCCGGCTCACCGCGAGCGACCGCCGCTCCGTCCGCCGCCGGGCTTGCCTCCGGGCCGACCCCCGCCCGGGAGTCCACCTCCCGGCCTGCCGCCCGGCCGCGCCCCGCCCGGCCCCTCGCGCCGCGGACCGCCCCGTCCGCCGCGCGTGGGCGGCCGATCACCGCCGCCAGCGTCAGCGCTCCTATCGTCACGCTCGCGTTTGCCGGGCCGCTGCGCGCTCGGCCGCCCTTCGCGCAGC
>DATCPC010000031.1:0-1957 GCA_036564355.1 Gemmatimonadaceae bacterium
TCGCCGCGCTGCGCAAGCAGATCCAGGCGGTGGACCTCGCGACATTCGCTGCGTTCCTGCAGCGGTGGCAGCATCTCGATCCGCGCGAGCACCTCGATGGCGTGAGCGGAGTGAGCGCGGTCCTCGCGCAGCTGACGGGACTTCCGCGCGCGCCCGGCGCGTGGGAGCGCGACATCATCCCGGGGCGCATGGAGCGCTACGAGCCGGCGTGGCTCGCGCAGCTCGCGAGCGGTGGCTCGATCGTGTGGGCGGGCGGCAGCCGCCCCGATCCCGATGCCGCGCCCGCGCTCAACAGCGTGCGCTTCTTCCCGCGCGGCGAGGGTGCGATCTGGCTCGATGAGGAAGACGAGCCGCCGCTCACGACAAACGCGACCGCCGTGCGTGCGGCGCTCGAGAAGTACGGCGCGTCGTTCATCGCCGATGTGCAGGCGGCGACTGGACTCACGTCGCTGTCGGTGCGCGACGCGCTGCGCGAGCTGTCCGCGGCATCGCTCGTCACCAACGACACCATCGAGGCGCTGCGCGAGGTCGTGCGCACGCGCTCGATTCCCGGACGCGCGCGCGCGGGCCGGGGGCAGGCGATTCAGGATCCGACGCGCTGGCTTCCCGAGAGCTTCGAGGCGACGCCGGGGCGACCCGTCTACTCGCGCACGCCGAGCCAGCGCAGGCTGCCGAAGTGGCGACGTCCGGACCTTCCCGGGCCTCAGTCCGCGTGGGTGGGCCGGTGGTCGCTGCTGCGCACGCCCGGCACATGGGGCACGCGGCCGGACGAAGAAGAGCACGCGGAGCAGATCGCGCGGCAGTGGCTCGACCGCTACGCGATCGTCACGCGCGACTGGTGGCGGCGCGAGCGGCCGCCGGTGTCATGGCGCGCGATCTACCGCGAGCTCAAGCGCCTCGAGTATCGCGGGGAGGTGCGGCGCGGCTACTTCGTGGAAGGGATGGGCGGGGCGCAGTTCGCGCTGCCGGAGGCGGTGGAGCGGCTGCGCGCGCAGCCCGATCTCGACGGGAAAGCGCCGATCATCGTGATGTCCGCGACCGATCCGGCGAATCCGTACACGCTTCCTCTCGAGTCGATCGAGTGCGGCTCGCTCGTGCGCCCGCGCGGCGCCGGCGCGCTGCTGCTCACGCGCCGCGGCCTCGTGATCATGAACGCGGAGGGGCGCGGTAGGCGCATCTCGATCGCGCCCGACGCCTCCGACGTCGACGTCACCGAGGCCGCGCGGCTGCTGGGCGAATACCTGAGCCGAGGCACGTCCGCGGGCGCGCGCGCGGCGCGCGATCCGCGCATCGAAATCGTGAACGGCGAGGCGGCGGGCGCCAGCGCGCACGCGGACGCGATCATGGACGCGGGTTGGCGCCGCGCGACGGATGGGTTGGTGTTCTACCGGTTGTGATTCTGCGCGAGCGTCAGCGAATATCCGCGCGGCCGAGCGCGGCGCGCACGGCCTCGCGCATCGCCATCACCGCATCTTCGCTCGACGCGGGCGAGTCGTCGCGCACGTGAAGCTCGATCCCGTCGGCCACCTGCACGCGATGCCACACGCCGTCGTGCGCACCGTTGTCAGCGACGACGCCATCCGCGCGCGCGCTGAGCGCGGGCGCGAGCGACGATGCGACGCGGCGCTCGAGCGCATCGCCCGTGAGCCCGCCCACCTCGCCCTTGATCTTCTCCAGCGTGAGCCCTTCGCGCTGGCGGATCTTGATGAAGAGGAGCTGCAGCAGGTGCCGGTAGCCGTACGTCGCCGCCGTGCCCGTGCCATCCGGATGGTCGAGGAGTCCAGTCGACACGTAGAACCGAACCGCGCGGGCGCTCGGTTCCGCGCGCGCAGCGCCATTCGTCGGGCGCATGCCCGCTGCGTCGACGAGCGCCGTGGCGTGGGCCGCGAGCCCGCGCGAGTTCCACGGCGCGTGCCGCGAGTGCGCGCGGAGGAGTGGGACGGGCGATTCGGCCATG
>DATCPC010000134.1:0-3429 GCA_036564355.1 Gemmatimonadaceae bacterium
GGCGGCGGCGCATTCAGCGGCAAGGATCCCTCCAAGGTCGATCGCTCCGCCGCGTACGCCGCCCGCTGGGTGGCGAAGAACATCGTCGCGGCCGGATTCGCCAAGCGCTGCGAGGTGCAGCTCGCCTACGCGATCGGCGTCGTCGAGCCGGTGAGCATCATGGTCGACACGTTCAACTCGTGCACCATCCCCGAAGAGCGCATTCGTCACGCGATTCGCGAAGTGTTCGACCTCAGCCCGCGCGGCATCATCAAGGCGCTCAGTTTGCGCTCGCCGATCTATCGCCGCACCGCCTCCGGCGGCCATTTCGGCCGTGCCGCCGTTACCGAGAAGGCCGGCGGAACGTCTCTTTCGTTCTTCACGTGGGAGCGCACCGATCGCGTGGACGATCTGCGCAGCGCCGCTGAAAGCTCCCGCGTCTGACGCGACATTTCTGACTTCTACCCGGATTTACTGATGGCTACGATCATGAAGGATTCCGTCGACAGAGCCACGTACGACGTAAAGGACCTGGCGCTGGCGGAGCAGGGACGCCGCCGCACGGAATGGGCCGAGCGATCGATGCAGGTTCTGCGGCAGGTGAAGGAGCGCTTCACGAAGGAGAAGCCGTTCACCGGGTTGAAGATGTCGGCGTGCCTGCACGTCACCGCCGAGACCGCGAATCTGATGATTACGCTCAAGGCCGGCGGCGCCGACGTGGCGCTCTGCGCGTCGAATCCGCTGTCGACGCAGGATGATGTCGCGGCGCACATGGTCAAGGATCACGGCATCAAGGTCTTCGCGATCAAGGGCGAGGACAACGAGACGTACTACGAGCACATTCGCGCGGCGATCGCGCACGGCCCCGACATCACGATGGACGACGGGGCCGACGTCGTCGGCGCACTGCACATGATCGCGCTCGGCCGCCTCGACGATCTACCGCCCGCGGTGCGCAAATGGGTCGAAGGGATGGATGCGAGCGCGCGGAAGGCCCTCATCGACAAGGTCATCGGCAGCACCGAGGAGACGACCACGGGAGTGATCCGGCTCAAGGCGATGGCGAAGGAAGGGATCCTGCGCTTTCCAGTGATCTCGGTGAACGACTCGTTCACCAAGCATCTGTTCGACAATCGCTACGGCACGGGGCAGTCGACGATCGACGGCATCATTCGCGCGACGAATCTCCTCCTCGCGGGCTCGACCTTCGTCGTCGCGGGCTACGGTTGGTGCGGCCGCGGCGTCGCGTCGCGTGCGCGCGGGCTCGGGGCCAACGTGATCGTCACCGAGATCGATCCGCTCAAGGCGCTCGAGGCGGTGATGGACGGCTACCGCGTGATGACGATGGAAGATGCGGCGCCGATCGGCGACATCTTCTGCACCCTTACCGGCAATATCGACGTCCTGCGCGGCGAGCACTTCTCGGCGATGAAGGATGGCGCGGTGATCTCCAACTCCGGCCACTTCAACGTCGAGATCGACATCCCGGCGCTGGCGAAGCTCGCGGGCGGCGCCTCGCGCGAGGTTCGTCCGTTCGTCGAGGAGTACGTCATCGGCAGGAAGCGCGTCTTCCTGCTCGGCGAGGGACGGCTGATCAACCTCGCGGCCGCGGAAGGGCATCCCGCGAGCGTGATGGACATGAGCTTCGCGAACCAATCGCTGGGCGCGGAGTATCTGGTGAAGGAGCGCAAGTCGCTCACGAACGTTGTGCATCGCGTGCCCGAGGCCGTCGATCGCGAGATCGCGCGGCTCAAGCTGCAGGCGATGGGCTCGAACGTGGACGTCCTCACGGCGGCGCAGAAGAAGTACCTCGCCTCGTGGGACATGGGCACGTGACCGTGACGTAGCGTGGTGCCGCGATGCCTCGAGATGGAGATGAGATGATCGAAGTGAGCGTGGCCCGACTCGGGCTCGACAGCGTTTCGAGCTCGTACGTCGTGATCCTGCAGGAGAAGGGCGGCGACCGGCTACTTCCGATCTGGATCGGACAGCCGGAGGCGGAGAGCATTGTGATGGAGATGAATCACATCCGTCCGCCGCGGCCGCTCACGCACGACCTGTGCAAGCGGCTCATCACGGGGATGGGTGCCGTGCTCCATCGCGTGCAGATCACGAAGGTGCAGGACAACACGTATTTCGCCGAGCTGCATCTGCTGCGTGGCGAAGATGTGTTCCAGATCGATGCGCGTCCGTCCGACAGCATTGCGATCGCGCTGCGCTTCTCGGCGCCGATCTTCGCGCAGGAATCGCTGTTGACGGCGATCGAGGTCGAGGACGCGGAGATCGGCGGCACGAGTGGCGACGACGATGAAGAAGATACGCCGATCGTTCCCGATGAGCCGAAGGATCTGAGCGCCGAGTCACTCAAGGAGTATCTGGAGAAGATGCGCCCGGAAGATTTCGGCAAGTTCAACTTGTGACCGCGGCGCCCATTGCGCCGAGGGCAGGAGCAGGGGCGGTCGCGCGAAGCGGCCGCCCTTCGCGTGTCGCGCGGTGCGTACTCGTCGCGCTCGCCCTGTTCGGGCCCTTGCGGACGATCCACGCGCAGGGCGGCCCCGTCACCGCGCCGTCAGCCAGCACCGTCGACGGGCGCGTGTCGCGTCCCAGGTTGCGCGCGCTCGCGCCCGTCGGCGGGGCGTGGGTCACGATTCATCGCGTCGCCTCGGACTCCGCCGGGCCAATCGACTCGATGCGCACCGGCGCCGACGGACGCTACCACTTCCGATACGCGCGCACGGGGAAGGCCGACGCCGTGTACTTCGTGTCGGCCTCGTACGACGGCATCGCGTACTTCTCCCGCCCGCTCGTCTCCACGCACGCGGCCGGCGATGATGCGGCGATCATCGTCTTCGACACGACGTCCGTTCACTTTCCCCTGGCGATCAAGGGGCGCCACATCGTGATCTCGTCGCCGAGCGTGAATGGCTCTCGCGAGATCGTGGAGGCGTACGAGATCGCGAACGAGAGCGATGAGACGCTCGTGTCGCCCGACGATGCGCATCCGTCGTGGAGCGCGCCGCTCCCCGCGGCTGCGGCGAACGTCCAGGTGGGCGAGAGCGACATCTCGCCGGCCGCGATCTCGGCGTCCCAGGGACGCGTGCGCGTGACGGCGCCGTTCGCGCCCGGGCTCAAGCAGCTCTCCTTTTCGTACACCGTGCCACAAACTTCCTTTCCGCTGCGCGTGCCGCTCGAGGCTGGGGTGACGGTGCTCGAGCTCCTGCTCGAGGAGCCGAGGGCGGAGGCGCGTGGTGCGACGCTCAAGCCCCAGCAGCCGGCGACCCTCGAGCGCCGCATCTTTCAGCGCTACCTCGGCGCGGATGCACCCGCGGGCTCTTCGCTCGAGGTGCACGTGCCGGTGGTGATGGCTGCGGCGAACGAGCGCGTGTATTGGGAGATCGCGGGCGCGCTGGCGGTGATCATGGCGGCCGGACTTGCGACGTGGTACGCGCG